>NZ_JBHTDH010000005.1:0-390886 GCF_042666555.1 Herbaspirillum sp. GCM10030257 | reverse complement strand
ATGGCATTTCGGCGGCCACTCAGAAACTTCGGCGATTGCATTCCCCGCAGCGAGTTCTTCGCTCAGGATTTGCTCCAGCGGTGCAGCCATAGCGGGTCGGTCGGTGCGATTGTTCATGAGGTATAACTGTGAGTTAGATGGCTTGTTCTGCCGGTAAGCACGGACTTAGGCTGATAAGCACTTGGGCTTGATCCGACGCAAACCGCGCCTGCACTGGCCTCGGCAGTATACTGTATATTCATACAGTGATAATTTCCCGTGAAACAAGGCTCATCCGAATCCATTGCTGACCGTCCTCCCAAACTGCTTGATCAAATGCGCATGCGTATCCGCGAGAAACATTACAGCCTGCGGACTGAGCGCGCCTACGTGTATTGGGCTCGATGGTACATTCGATTTCATGGACTTCGCCATCCCAAGGAGATGGGAGGACCTGAAATACAGGCGTTTATGTCGTTTCTCGTCAACGAACGTCATATTTCTGGTTCCACTCATACCCAAGCGCTGTGTGCATTATTGTTTCTATATAAATCAGTGCTGGAGATTGACCTCCCCTGGATCGAAGGTATCCATCGCCCGAAGCGGCCACCGAAACGACCAGTTGTTCTAACGCCTCAAGAAGTCAATCTCGTGTTCGCGCAGATGACAGGCGTACATAAGTTATTTGCACAAATGCTGTATGGCACTGGCATGCGCTTATCCGAGTGCGCGGGTCTGCGCATCAAAGATGTGGATTTCCAGCGCCGGGAGATCACCATTCGCGAGGGCAAAGGTGGCAAGGACCGGGTGACAATGTTGCCGTTGTCACTGGTTGCCCCTTTGCGCGAGCACATCGAACAGTCCCGGTTGCTGTGGCATGAGGATCGAACTTCCCTTCGGCCGGGTGTCATGCTGCCTCATGCATTGGAGCGCAAGTATCCGAAAGCAGGCGAGCAACTGGGTTGGTTCTGGGTCTTTCCGTCAGACCATGAGTCCACCGATCCCCGGTCCGGTATCGTGCGCCGGCATCATATCTATCAACAAACAGTTCAACGTGCCATCAAGCGCGCAGTGGAAGCGGCCAAACTGACCAAGCCGGCGACTACACATTCATTTAGGCATGCATTTGCCACGCAGTTGCTGGAGTCGGGATACGACATCCGGACCGTGCAAGAGCTGCTTGGCCACACAGATGTTTCCACCACGATGATTTACTTGCATGTACTCAACAAAGGCGGCCGAGGGGTCACATCGCCAATGGACCAGGCGAGCCTTCAAGCTTAGTAAAGTGCCACGGTAGAAATTCGTCAACGCGGTTGATGGGGTGGTCGGCGATGTGCGCCAGGACATGACGTAACCAGGCTTCCGGATCGACTCCGTTGAGCTTTGATGTGCCAATGAGCGAATAGATTGCCGCAGCACGTTCGCCGCCCGAATCGGCACCGGCAAAGAGATAGTTGCGACGCCCAATCGCTACACCACGCAGGGCGCGTTCGGCGGCAGAATTGTCGATCTCGATTCGACCATCATCGCAACGGAATGGCGACGATGCGTATGGATTGAGTCGGATTTGACTGGTCAGATCATTGTATCCACGATAGCCTTTGTGGCCACAAACCGGATGGGTGCCCCGCTGCTCATCATCGACAGGTTTGCTTATCTCGTCCAGACGGCCAAGACCTGACGCTTACCAACAAAGGTACGCGGGGAGTATCGTCGCCGATCGATCTAGGATCAACCTTCTGAGCGTCCGCTCTGGAGCATCGAGGCACTCCCCTGATCGACTTCTTACGATCTAACTCGAAAGTTCGACTAGTTTCAATCGAGAGCAAATGAGACAGGAGCTCCTGGTTCGAGTCTGGTTCACTACCGCTAAAGTTTATTTCGTTTTCTTTAACTTACGAGTTCGTTCTATCTTCGATTCGGCTAGCCTAACCTTCAGGTGTTGAACTTCCATTTCCAATTCAGCTATCCGTTCTTTCGGCGTCATTTCGTCATTCAGACGAAACCTTCCCTGTTTTCTACTGACGTATGGCGCAATTGAGTCTGCATTTCGATGCCCTAATGCCAAAGATACCGACGCCGCTATTGATGCGACACTTGTATCTAGACCTTGTTCTTTCCTGACTAAAATTTCGTTTTCAATCTGGTCATTTGTGAACTTGCGTCTCATACTATGGATATTCGCACCATGTTCATGATTTCCTAGACTATCGTGTGCTTTGCCAAATATCTGCGACAGACTGTTGTCTGTAAGGGGTTTCCCCGTTTTGAATGAAAAGAAAAGCCTACCCTTTGCTTGTTGTTCAGACCAGCCTTTCGCCCTCATCATCGGAGTACGTACATTTTCTATGTAGTCTGCAATGCGATATGCAAGTCGAAACGGTATATCGTACCGATTTTCATAACCAAACTTTTGTGAGTCCGGAACTACCGAAAGGTCGCCGTCGGACCGCTCAAGCTGCTCGCCTGAGAACTGATCCGCTCGCAGTGAATTGATTGACGAACGTCGCAAGCCAACTCGATTTGCCAATTCTAATATTAAAATATTTCGTGATGCGATAACGGTTGGATAACTATTCAAAAAGTGCGCCGTCAGCTCTTCTACGTCCTTAGACGTTGAAATATATTTTGTTTGATGTTTGGAATGACTTCCAACCTGCCTATATAAAAGTGGATACCGCCACTTATCATTACTCGAAAACCGTAGCTTTTGGTCTGAAGTTTTGTATGGCCTCTTGTTTCTTCCTAAGATAGATTTGACCTGACAGCCAAGAGGACCGATCAAAAATTGCTTTGCTTTCTCAACATCTTGAAACCATTCAAGAAACAAATACACACGGCGCAGTTTCGCATTGACTGTTCGACGAGCTGCCCTCTCACTCCCTGATGAATTCGCATTCACCATTACACGTTTGAATTCTGCGTCTCGAAATTTTGTAAGAACAAGGTCGCTCGCATTACATAAATCGATGCCTCCCGCTATCAGAAATTCCAAGAATCGCTTTACATAAATGGTCTCACCTTTTACCGTTTTTTTATTCAACGCTTCAACTGTCGAGAGATACAGACAGTAGTCCATCAACGGAAATACAAGGTCTTCTCCTGTCGGACCATACGCGGTTAACCCAATGTGTTCACCTTCATCCATCCATGAAACTTGAATTTGACGTTTCCTGAAGACGTTCATCTTTAATGATTAAGGCTTAAGATTTTTCAATGGCAGCACCTGTTGTATTCTCCTAACCAACGCCGCGTTTTGTTCTCGAGCGCTATTCAAGTCATCTTGTAGCTCTGAAATTGCTCTGTGAGATTCCTCGGATGCGAGTTCAACTAATTCGGTTAAACGAAGATTTTCACCTTGAAGAATTTTCATCTGTTTACGGTGATTGTATAGCTCTTTCTCTAGCAATCTAAGACGACCTTTTTCAATTACAAGTTGGCTTCTTAGACTATTTAAAGTATCGGGCTTTTCAATATAACTTTGCTCTTTGCGTTTCCGCCTAAGTTCCGCAATGAGCTTTTGCACGCATTGACGCAAGCTTGTGTGGATTCTCAAAGTATCATTTGCATTTTTTCTAAAGATGGGGAACGCTCGTAAGGTTTCGGAGCAATTTTGGCTGCCGTCCCATAAGTTAAATTGCCGAAGGCTCTTCGGAAAATAGTCAAGTTCGTGCAGACCACTGCTCAACATTGGCTGACCGGCCTCGTTGTACCGACGTGGAATTCCTTGCGATACCCAGTGCTCGAGGATTCCAATCTTCGTCTTAATATTTTGGATTGCGCGCTGCTGATTCAACGCAGCTATGCCTCCACCGTTTTTCTTCAAATTAGTATGCGACGCGGTCACTTGGTGTCGCTTCCGTCGATTTTTAAAGGTTTTCCAAGTCTCGTCTCGTACAATGCAATTATTCTTTCTAGATTATTGGCATCTCTCTCCGCATTCAGAGCCTCAACAGTTCCATTTTGTTTTGCCAGTGCGTTCAGATTTGCGAGATCGCTATAAAGGTTATTCAAATACTTTCGATTCGAATGGTGATATACGCAAGGTCCACACGTTTCTGCATTCGCTCTTTCTCTATGGAGGGAACTTTCCGTGTTGCGCTTGCAGTTTGCTAGATGAATACTCCTAGTACTTCCAGCCATACATTGCCCGTGACGCATAGGAAGCGGCGAATGTCCACGCTCTCTCAAGATCTCTGCCAGGTGCTGAGCTGTTTGCGCCAGGTCTTTCACGTCAAAGGTTATATGCTTTGCCATTCTTGAATAAACAAATTTAATGAATCGCGTGTAACCGCCCAGGAGTGATTCGCCAGCAATGATTTCTAGGATCGTCTCGATGAGAAGTTCATCACTTACGGTAGTGAATTCATTTTTTATGGCGCTAACGTGTAGATCGAACGCTTGCCGACGTTTAGAAACTTCTTTCTTGAATTTTTGCCCTATGCTTTTGGCGTCATCAATAAACCATGGATCTGTTACATAAATCAGTGTCGTACTAAGATTGGTATGTTGTAGCTGGTGCGAAAGCGACTGCAGTGTGGCATTTGAATATCGATAATAGAACAGCAACGCGTAGCCTCGTCTAAACATATGCGGAGTAGGCACAATAGTAGAGTTTTCACCGAGCGCGAATTTTACAAAGTCGGCTGCGGCTCCTCTCGAACGCGTTTCGAAATTGAACCAACATCTGTCATAGCCGACCCCCTCAATTCGACTGAATCTGCGGTAGGAAAAAAGCGAGCGCTCTCTTTTAGGAGTGTCGCTTTTCCTGCGCCGTCCGAGCGCCTCATCAACATCACTGAACGCGTTTTGGATGCGATCCAAAATCGCAGTAGCGTCGACTGTAGCCTGATTTACGTAGAATGAAAGGTAATCGCAATACGTTTTTTCGATATAAAACTCAGCTTCATACAGCCGCATGTCCCTATTTCGAACAGTTATGTAACCGCTATGTATGCCAAATCTCCGGTGAGCAATCTCGTCGCGACGGCGCGCATTCATTGTTGCAATTATGAAGAAGCAAGCTGAGTACAAGCAAAGAAGGCACGATCGAAATGATAGAGTTCCTGCGGAAATACGTACCATGTCAATACCCGCGAGTCGTGCCGGTAGGTTTGTATCTAACCACTCTTTGTTTTGGGAGTTAAAGAAGACTTTATCGAGGTCGTATCCGAGTACCTCGCGTTTCTCGCCGTATGCCTTGATTACGGAATCGCATAATTCTCTCAAAAGCAGTTCAATGTGCGGCCCGTATTCATAGATCCATTTAAAACCTTCGAAGAATATACGTGCCGTTTCATCGGCTCCCAAATTCTTAGTACGGCCTACTGGCTTACCGAGCTTTTTTGATAAAGTGTGACCTGTAGGATAGGGAATAATCCTGGCGCCGAGATTTAGAGGTAAATCGTATAAATGATTTATCCAATCAAATGACTGACGCAGCATACTTGCTGATGGAGCATAGTCGCCAGACTGGCAAAGTATTTCGTTAATGTGCACGCTAGATACATAGCCGTCTCGTCGTGCTTTAAGAATTTGATCAATCGCGCATATGTAATTTTTGGTCTCTCTTCCGCGGACGTTTGTACCAAGTGCCGCTTGAAAGCGTTCAGTGTTTAATGAGCCTTGACGAACGCCATCACGACTACTTTCAAGAAGTAGTTTCAGTCAGATTTGGAGGCGTCGATACAATATTTTGCAAATCGGTGTTGAACATCTAACGCTCTTTGCCATCCCCCTGATGCCAACTTCGTCGCAAGTTTCTGGTAATCGCTTTTTTCCCACTGATTAAATTGATACCTATTTGATAGCCACGAATACTCAAAAAACTTTACGATTGTTGTAAGGAGCATCGCACCTCGTTTATGCCGACTCTTTTCCGCTCGTGCACGAATCAAATACTCGTTTATAGCAAGCACCACCGAAGCGGCAAGGGTAGGCTGGCTTGTAAGAGTTTGCGGTCTTGGATATACGTTGTTAGGTGGTAGCCAGTATTTTGACAAATCGTATTCGACCAGATTCGACTCATCTGATCGAGCGTCAAGTCGTTTGATTTGTATTCGCCATCCGTTTAATAACTCAATATCTGGCCCGAGCAGCGAACGTACGTCGTCTTCGAACGTTTTTGGATGACTTATGACCTGTGGATCATCAATGAGTCCAGTTTTCTTACCTTTCGATCTCAACTCGTTTCCTTGACACGTTTTTCGATCTGACGAAGCACATTTGCATATGGGCCGTTTGCCAAGAAATCGTATAAGCCGTAAGTAAATAGAATGCTTGGAGCATGAATTTTCTCAAACGCTGACGCATTCTGATCCATTAACCTTCCCCAATTCTTGGCATAGTACGTTCGCTTTCGAACAAGCTCTTCGATGCGCGTTCTTGTGATGACCATCCTCCGTTGTGGACAACCATCCCCAAGGTGACATGCAGTACCTGTACATATTTCATTTTTTATGTACTCTTCAAATGGCGGTGTTTTAGGGTCGGCACAGCTTGTGCCGTCGCCGATTGGCACTAACAATTTTTCATCGATATAACGTTCGTCGAAATGAGGAATTTTCCCTGCCAATGTGGCGCCCATGCGGAAAATAACCGTTGCTTCTAGCCTTCTTGAAAATTCAAGATTTATAGATGAACTGATCCGTTTCATGAATTCGTGTTCGAGATAACGACCTGTCGTTGAGATGCTGCTATGCCCGGCGATGCGTCGTACCGTTTCTACGTCTTTTGATCGTAGCTGCTCCGCTAAGAGAACTTGAGTTCGAATTTGGTCGAAACTAAAGTGCGGAAGCCTATATTTTTTTATGAAATGTTCTAAGGCATTTTGAAAGCCAATGTATTGCTCTCGATACGGATAAGTCCTTCCGACCGAGTAGCTAAACCATAGCCTTCGTTCGTTTTTCTCAACGATACCGAACTGACGTAGCGCAGTTAAATTCCAAAGAAGTAAGTTGATGGCATACACGCTACGAGGAAGAGTCGAATCTAGTACCGTAGAAGGTGTATCGTCGTCAGTTTTTGATTTGTAACCTTGGATTTCCGCCTGTTTTACCGCTTGAGTGACTGTGCGGCCGCCTTCCTTAATTCGTTCAGTTGTAAGGTTAATCAAAGAATTCGAGTTCCACCCCGTGTAACAGAGGAGCAAAACGAATACCGCTATTAGTTCATTAGAGCTCATACGCTCTGGAAGGAACAGTATGTTGCGCGGCATCGCACCGGCAAGTTGATCTACAGTAAGGCCTAGTACCTGCGGCAGCAATGTGCGTATCGTTGGAAACGATACACGTTTATCAACAGACGAATGGACTTTTAATTCGCGAGCTAGCTTCGCATATATACCTAAACGACGTTCGGGCGATATAGTGATTTCGAATTTTGACAAAACTGATTCTGAGCCGGATTTGACTACCTGTTTTCCGATACGAATTTCATCTGCTGAGAAACGCAATTTCGAAAGCTGATTGAGTTTCTCTCGTGCTGTTTCCCAAAGCTTTAGCTCAGAAATGCAAGCATCAATAATGAGTTTTAAATCTGACTCGACTCGAATCCGCCCCTTCTTATGAAGGTCGTCTAAGGTTGTATGTGTAATTGCTCCAAGTGGTTCTCGTCTTTCTGTGCCTTCAAAGGAAACGTGTTCTAAGTCACTTATCATCGCTCGTGGAAGCGATGATAAATACATTTTTGTCGAGAACCTAACCGTTCGTTTGGAGATCTCATTTCTGAATGGGATAGCACCAGCAAGGTCGAAGACGTACTTTCGAAAATATGTCGAAATCCGATCTTTTACGGACTTTGACCACCTACCGCTGTTTATCAAATTCTGTTCAAAGATTGTAAAAAAGCGCCGCATTTCACTTTTACCAACTATGTCGGGATGCAGATTAAGAACTTTGTTGCATTCAGAATCAGCTACAGCAAGTTGGTATCCATAATGCAAGGCGACAATGTCAGAGGTGGACTCTTTTTTAAATTTAGATTGCTCACTCAATCTAGTTGCCAAAATTCTGAACCAAGAATCGCGATTCAAAGAGGAAACGTCGAACGCAACGGCACGATCATAGTTGCGCGTTCGCATTTTGTGCGTAGTTAATATTTCCACGACATGTTTGTTAGCTACTTTGCTCATACAGAGTGGTCTTCTATGTGGAAATACGAATGAATATAAGATTAGTACCATATTGCTCATTCCACGTAGGATACATTTACCGGGACCGTCAATCTCGCCCCTGCCGATCTGCCCAAGGAATCCGGCCGCTTTGATCTGCCGATTGCGCTCGGCATCCTCGCCGCGTCCGAGCAAATGCCCGGCGACGAACTGGCCAAGTATGAATTTGCCGGTGAACTATCGCTGTCCGGCGAACTACGTCCCATCCGGGGCGCACTGGCAATGACGTATGCCATGCATCGTGCCAGTGGCACTTCCGGAAAACAGCGTGCTTTTATCCTGCCGCGCGCCAATGCTGACGAAGCGGCGATGGTGACCGATGCATCGATCTACCCGGCGGAATCGCTGCTGCAGGTCTGCGCGCACTTTGCGTCACGCGACAGCAGCGCCCGTCTTGCCCGCCATCGCGCGGAAGCCGCACCGGCGAGGCCGGTCTATCCGGATTTTGCCGACGTCAAGGGACAGGCACAGGCCAAACGTGCGCTGGAGATTGCCGCGACAGGTGGCCACAGCGTACTGATGGTAGGTCCTCCGGGCACCGGAAAATCCATGCTTGCGCAACGCTTTCCCGGCATCCTGCCGCAGATGACCGACGAAGAAGCGTTGGAATCGGCCGCAGTGCAATCGCTGACCAGCGGCTTTTCAATCGCTCGCTGGAAGGCCCGTCCTTACCGCGCGCCGCACCATACCGCATCCGGCGTGGCGCTGGTCGGCGGTGGCAGTACGCCGCGCCCAGGAGAAATCTCGCTGGCGCATCGCGGTGTGCTCTTTCTTGATGAACTACCCGAGTTCGATCGCAAGGTGCTCGAGGTGTTGCGTGAACCGCTCGAGTCTGGACACATCACGATTTCACGCGCGGCACGACAGGCCGATTTTCCCGCCCGTTTTCAATTGATCGCCGCGATGAATCCCTGTCCCTGCGGTTACCTCGGTCATGTCGCCAATCGTTGCCGCTGCACGCCCGATGTGATCGCACGCTATCAGGACAAGATTTCCGGGCCGCTGCTCGACCGCATCGACATGCAGATACAGGTCTCCGCATTGCCGCATGACGAGTTGCTGCGACAAGCCAATGGCGAAGCGTCGAGCGCGATCGTCGATCGGGTAGAGCTTGCGTTCGACAGGCAATTGCAGCGTCAGGGCAAAAGCAACCATGCATTGACGACAACGGAAATTGATCTGTACTGCAAACCCGACGATGCGGGTGAACAGATTCTGCGCACCGCGATGACGCGCCTGCATTGGTCGGCGCGTGCGTATCACCGGGTACTGAAGGTGGCGCGCACGATTGCCGACATGGACGGTACCGGGATTATCACGAAGGCACATGTGGCTGAAGCGATTCAGTACCGACGTGCATTGCGTGAGCATTAACACGCATACTCCCGCTGTCAGCCTATGCGACGTCCCGCGCCAAATCCGAGACGATATGCCCAACGCGCCGTATCGCATCATCGATATCCGCCGAATAGCGCCAGCCACAACTGACACGCACAAAGGCATCGAAGCGATTCGAATTGGAAAACATCGATCCCGGCGCGATCAGGATGCCATCGTGCAATGCCGCATCGAATACCTTTTGCGAAGACAGCTTGTGGGGCAATTCCATCCATAGCGTGATGCCGCCATTGGGCATGGTAAGACGCGTACCAAGCGGAAAGCTGGCCGCGATTGCTTCAGCCATGCGCTCGCGTTGTGGCCGCAGCGCGGAACGCAGGCGGCGCAGGTGACGGTCGTATCCGGTGGAGCCGAGGAAGTCCGCGGCGGCGATCTGCGACCATTCTTCATTGTCGCGGGTATGCGCATACTTCAGCATCGCGACCCGCGCCTGCCATTTGCCGGCCACCATCCAGCCCAGCCGCATGCCGGGCGCGAGCGTCTTGTGCAATGACGCGCAATAGATGACGTTGCCGCTGCGGTCCCAGGCCTTCAATGCATTCGGCGGCACTTCGCTTTCCACCAGTGCGGTATAGGTGTCGTCCTCGATCAGCGCGACGCCGTTGCGTTCGCAGAGTTGCACCAGCCGCTGTTTGTTCACGTCGGGCATGATGCTGCCAAGCGGATTCTGCAAATGCGGTACCACGACGACGGCCTTGATGTGGTCGTAGGTTTGCATCGCCATTTCCAGCGCTTCGATTGACAGGCCGCTACCTGCGCTGGTGGGAATTTCAAGTGCGCGCAGGCCCAGGCTTTCGAGGATTTGCAGCAAGCCGTAAAAGGTGGGAGATTCCACCGCCACAGTGTCGCCCGGTTGGGTGACGGCGCGCAGTGCCAGGTTGAGGGCTTCAATACAGCCATGTGTGATGGTGACCTCTTCCGGTGCCAGCACCATGCCGTTGGCAAGCGCTCGTTTTGCAAGCACTGTACGAAAATGCAGATTCCCGCCTGCCGGCGTGCTGCGCACCAGTAGTTCCGGATAGCGGCGCAATGCGCGGATGGCCGCATTCTTCAGGTGTGCGGCTGGATAGAACTCGGGCGCGGCGCGCGCACCGGAAAAATTTACCTTGACCGGCATGGTCCGGCCTTTTGCGATGAAGTCCGATACCCGGGCATGGATGCCGACATATTGCGCCGGGTCCGGCGGGACAGTGGTGTTTGGCTCATCCGGCGGCATGATGGCCGCGCGGCGCGGCTGGCGCACAAAGTAGCCGGAACGCGGGCGCGCTTCTATCCAGCCCTCGCTTTCAAGTTGCCTGCAAGTCTGCAGTGCGGTTGACAGGCTGACATCGTGCAGCCGCATCATGGCCCTTACCGATGGCATGCGTTCGCCCTGCGCGATGGCGCCTGCCCTGATCGCGCCAAGGTAGTGGTTTGCCAGTTGCCGGTAGAGTGGTTGCTCCGGTTGCAGTCGTTGCACGTCCATATCGCATGATCGCCTGCCCGGGCTTGGCCGGACAGATATAGATATTGATAAAACGAACAATAACAGATGGCCTAGCACGAAACTGTTCCGGTTCACCAAACCGTTTCTTGTGCCTGTTACGGTGTGTGCATCGTCCTTACGATGAAGGCATGCCAACTAATAGAAAAGAAGGTGTGCGATGGAAGAGTTTTCACAAAGAATTATTCTGCAAGCGGGACAACGCCTGCCTCGGTACGTCAAACCCGGTATGCACATCGTGGTTGTAGCTGGCGGTCTGCGTATCGAGGGACCGCTGTCCACTCCGGATGGGCACACGATGCGACCAGTCGTTGCCCTTCGGGAAGGCGAGACACATCTGGTTTCGGATACCGGATGGATTTGCCTGTCAGCGACATCCACGGCCGAGTTGATATGCATGGGCGGCAGCGCCGAAGCACGGTCGCTGTGGCGACGCCTGCTTGCGGCGCTCGGCTTGATGCGTCGGGGGACGGCGTCGCGCTATGGCACATGAGTATTGAAGACACTAAGCTGCTGCGCGCGCCACGCGATAACGTTCTATCATGGCGGGTATCTACAGCACACGACAGACCCAGCCTTGTCGGTACGGCAATACCGGGTGGCGTGTTATTACGACCGCAGACACCGCAGCCTATGTTCCAGCATCCGTCCGAATTCGTTACCTTCAAGGCCAGCCCGCATCTGCCGGGCGTGGAGCTGTATTCCGCACGCCTTGTCGACCATGCGTTTTCGCCGCATGTGCATGACGGCTATTCGCTCGGCGCAATTGAAGCGGGGGTGGAGCGCTTTCGTTATCAGGGCGAGGAACATATCGCACCGGCCGGTACACTGGTGCTGCTCAATCCGGATGAGTTACATACCGGACAAGCGGAAGTCGATAGCGGATGGACTTATCAGATGCTTTACATCGAACCCGCTACCTTGCTGCAGATGACGGGTAGTGAAGCTTTCTTTCCGGATGCAGCGGTGCATGACCCGGTGCTCGCGAACGCCTACCGGAAGACATTTCGCCAGATGTGGAATGCGCCTGATGACATTGCTTTCCTGTCCGGCTTTACGCACCTGGTTGATGTGGTTGTCGCACGCTATGGCCGTAATGCGCGCGATGTACAGCCAACCTCGCCGCGTGAACGCAAACGCATGGCAGGCATGCAGAGAGTCGTCGATTGCATCGAAGCGCATCTCGACGAAACACTCAGCATCGAGACTCTGGCGGCGGAAGCGGGTTTATCGGTATTTCATTTCGTGCGCAGTTTTTCAGCGACCTTTCATGCAACGCCGCACCAATACCTGCAGGCCCGGCGTGCGGCGCGCGCCAAGTCCCTGCTGGCCCGGCGCGTAACGCCATCGGACGCCGCGGCGGCCGCAGGCCTCACTGACCAGAGCCACCTGAATCGCTGGTTCAAACGCACCTACGGCGTCACACCTGCACAATACCAACAGCAAATTGGTACAAGACCACAGGGATACGTCCGCGCATAATCGGCCCCTCTGTCCTTTTTTCATTTGCATCATGCTGATCGGTTTACTCTGCGCTCTTGGCGCTGGCCTCATGTGGGGTTTGGTCTTTGTTGCCCCGCTCATGCTGGGCGACTATCCAGGCCTCATGCTTTCGTTCGGACGCTATCTGGGTTTCGGCCTGATTGCGCTGGTACCGGCGTATTTCGACCGGCGACGGATCGCCGCGCTGACGCGCACCGACTGGATTGCAGCCCTCAAGCTCGCGCTGGTCGGCAACATTCTTTATTACGCCGCGCTCGCCACCGCGATCCAACTGGCCGACGCGCCTTTGCCCGCGATGCTGATCGGCACGCTGCCGGTCATTATTTCCATTTTTTCTAACTGGGCGCCCGGCCATCCATCGGAAGCGATTGCGTGGAGACGCCTCGCACCATCGCTGGTGATCATTTTTGGCGGCCTCATGCTGGTCAATGCCAGCGAACTGGCCCATCTCGATGGTTCGCGCTCGCTGCGCGACTATGCCTTGGGCTGCTGCATTGCGTTGGGCGCGCTGGCCGCGTGGACCTGGTATCCGATCATGAACGCGCGTCACATGAAGCAGCATCCGCATATTCGTTCCTCGACCTGGTCGACGGTACAGGGTCTGGCGACATTGCCGCTCGCGTTGACCGGTCTGGCCGGCTACGGTGCGGTCAACGCAGTCAGCGGCGGCAGCTATGATTTCCCGCTCGGCCCACGACCGTTGCAATTCATTGGACTGATGCTGGTATTGGGCCTTTGCGCGTCATGGCTGGGCACCATGTTATGGAACAAGGCCAGCCAGAAGCTTCCGACGTCCCTGGCCGGCCAGCTGATCGTCTTTGAGACCTTGTCCGCGCTGTTGTATGCATTTATCTGGCGCGGGACGGTACCGAACGTGCCCGTCGTGGCCGGGATCGTGCTGCTGTGTATCGGGGTGATGCTGGGTATGCGCGCTTTCCAGCAAGCCGGACACGGAGCGGCAGCCGAGGTGGAAGAAGTCGCTGCCGGGTAGGCCGTATTTGCCGGCCTTTCTGCACAGCGTCGTTCACCGGCCGCAGCTGTTACCATGGCGGCATGTTTCCGATCACATCTACCCGTTTATGCAAGGTGGCGTGCATTGCCGCCACCGCATTGCTGCTCGCCTGCAGCCCCAAATATGATTGGCGCGAAGTTCGCAGCGCCGATGCCAACTTCCTGGCGATGTTTCCCGGCAAGCCCGCATCCCATTCCCGTCCCGTTAATCTGGACGGCACCCAGGTGACGATGAGCATGACCGCTGCCGAAGTCGATGGCGTCACTTTCGCCATCGGCAGCGCAGTGCTGGCGGACCCCACCCAAGCCCAGACAGCCTTGCTGGCCATGAAAACCGCCCTGGCGCGCAACATGGCGGGTGCGGTGCGGTATGACAAGTCGGTGGCAACCCCGACCGCGCCGGGCATGACCGAAATCGAAGTCGCCAGCCCGGCAGGTGCTGGTGCCAGCGGTCAGCCGCGCCTGTTGATCGCCCGTTTTGCCACACGCGAACGCCGGGTCTACCAGCTGGTCGTGGTCGGTGCGGAAAAGAATATTTCACGCGAACAGGTTGATACTTTCTTCAGTTCCTTCAAGCCGGGTTGAGCAAAGCCTGACTTCACGAAGCCAGTCACTGAACCCGGGAAGGCCACCAATTGTCTGATTTGGCGTATAGCAAATTTGTAAAGCCATGCTATCGTTTAATCATATCGAATCGAAATTGGAGGCTCCATGTTGGTCAAATTCAAATCAAAAGCCGCTGCCGAAGTGCTGATGTACGAAGAGCATGCCAAGCGCATTCTTGATTTGCTGAACAAGGACGTCCGGCGTGGCGTTATTACCGCCGAGGAAACTCCCCTTGCCGTAAAGCGACTCGAAGCGGAAATCGCGGAAAGCCGGCTGCATCCGACATCGGAGGAAGTGCAACGCGACGTGCGCGCCCATCATGGCGAGCATGGCGATGACAACGAACACGAACCGATCGAATTCGTTACCTTTGCCACGCGCGCCTATCCCTTGCTCGAAATGCTGCGTGCGGCCAAACATGAAGGCCACGACGTCATGTGGGGCGTCTAGTGGAAAAGGCGCCGACCATGGCAACATTTGCCGCGGCCGCCCCGGTCGAGCGTCGGCTCAATGCCGCCGACGGCACATCGCTGTTTGTCATGGACTGGTGCCTGCCCGATGCCAAAGGCGGCGTCGTACTGATGCATGGCCTTGGCGAACATTGCGGCCGCTACACGCACGTTGCACGGTTTTTCAATGAATGCGGCTGGTCGGTTCGCGCCTACGACCATCGCGGCCATGGGCGGTCCGGCGGACCACGCGGCGACATTCCCGACAGTGAAGCGATGTTGCGCGACGCCGCTATTGTCATCAGTAATTTCACGGATCGATTCGATGGGCCGCCGCTTTTGCTCGGTCACAGCATGGGCGGGCTGTTCGCGGCACGTTTTGCCACGGCCGGCATGGCTAGGTTACGTGGATTGATCCTGTCTTCCCCTGCCCTGAGTGTGCCGCTATCAGGCGTGCAAGGCATGCTGCTCAAGGCGTTAGGCGCGGTTGCGCCCGGACTGGGCGTCCCCAATGGCTTGCAGACGCGATACCTGTCGCATGATCCCGCCGTTGTCGCCGCTTATGAAAAAGATCCATTGGTGCATTCAAAGATCAGCGCGCGCCTGCTCACCGGCATGCTGGAAGCCGGGGCCTGCGCGCGACATCATGCGGCTGCGCTCAAGATACCAACACTCTTGCTGGTCGCCGGTGACGATCACCTGGTCGATGCTTCCGGCAGTGAAGTGTTTTACAACAGACTATCTCCGGGTGTCGGCACCATGCACCGCTATGCCGACTACTATCATGAAATTTTCAATGAAGTTGGGGCGGCGCGCGTCTTTGCCGACCTGCGCGACTGGTTGTCCCAACAGGAGACTAGGGTGCTGAAGCCCGAACACGCGGCCTGAAGCCGATCGTTTTTGCCGTTAAGCGGGTTTGCCGCCGACAACGGCTACAATCCTGTCTTTATCCCACTGCATCTGCACCCGCACTTCTGCGCGACCGTATCATGGACTCCTTCGGCATTTACAATTTCGGTCTTTTCCTGGCTGCCGTGCTGTTACTGAATGCGACACCCGGACCGGACACCGCTTACATCGTCGGGCGCAGCATTGCGCAAGGCCGTTCCGCCGGCCTGATGTCGGCACTCGGCATCTCGGCCGGCTGTTGCGTGCATGCAGTGGCATCGGCAGTCGGCCTGAGTGCGGTGCTGGCCGCATCGGCCACGGCATTCATGCTGGTCAAGCTGGCGGGCGGCGCTTACCTTATTTATCTCGGCATATGCATGCTGCTGGCCAAACCGGCTGAGGACAACGTGTCGGCCGCACGAGCCGATGTGCGGCCGCTACGCACGATTTTCTGGCAGGCGATGCTGACCAACGTGCTCAACCCGAAAGTCGTCCTGTTCTTTCTCGCATTCATGCCGCAATTCGTTCAGGCGGATGCGCCGCACAAGACCCTGGGCTTCCTGTTTCTCGGCCTGGCGTTCGCCTTCATCAGCATGGGATGGAATAGCGGGACAGCTTTCCTGGCCGGCACGCTGGCGCGTCGCGCCAGCAATAACCCGCAAGTCAGGCTGTGGCTGGAGCGGTTTGTCGGCGCAGCCTTTGTCGGACTCGGTGTCAAGCTCATGCTGACCCGGCCATAACCATTTGAAAACACGCAGACCAACTGCGTTACCCCCGTGTCAAAAATTCAACTCAAAAACGACTCTCTTGCCTTCAGCCTGTACGGTGCGGCACATGCCGTAGCAAAGGTCAAGGCAGGAACCGCCCTGCCACAGGCGCTGGCCGCGGTCTTTGCGCGGGACAATCCGTTGCCGCAAGCGCGCGGGGCGATTCAGGACATTTCCTACCGCACGATGCGCCGGCTTGGCCAGGCAGAAGGCCTGCTTGGCCTGCTGGCCAGCAAGCCGCCTTCGCCGTCGGAATTGCATGGCCTGCTGTGCTGCGCGCTGGCGCTGATGCTACAGACCGGCGACGATGCCCCTTATGAATCCTTTACCGTAGTCGATCAGGCCGTCACCGCTTGCGCGGCCGACCCCGGGATGGCGCACGCAAAAGGCATGGTCAATGCGGTGTTACGGCGCTTCCTGCGGGAGCGCGATAGCCTCCTCCAGCAAGCCGGCAAGCAGCCGCCGGGACAATGGAATTACCCGACCTGGTGGATCGACAGTGTTCGCAGCGCTTATCCGTCGCAGTGGCAAGCCATTCTCTCGGCAGGCAACAGTGCGCCACCACTGACCTTGCGGGTGAACCGCCGCAAGGCCACGGTGACCGAATATCTGCAGACACTGGAAGCCCACGGCATGGCCGCCACTGCCATCGGTCCGTTCGCCGTTCGCCTTGAACGTCCGCTACCGGTCCAGCAGATTCCCGGCTTTACCGAGGGCGTGGTCTCGGTGCAGGACGCCGCGGCGCAACTGGCAGCTCCCTTGCTGGACCTGCAAGACGGCATGCGCGTGCTCGATGCCTGCGCAGCGCCCGGCGGCAAGACCGGACATATTCTTGAGCAAGCGGCGGTCGACGTCACTGCGCTGGACAGCGATGCCCACCGTCTGACACGCATCAATGAAAACCTGCAGCGGCTGCAACTTGATGCAACGCTACTTCAAGGCGATGCCGCGCAGCGCGACTGGTGGGATGGCCGCCTGTTCGACCGTATTCTGGCCGACGTACCGTGTACCGCTTCCGGCATTGTCCGCCGTCATCCGGACATTCGCTGGCTGCGACGCAAAGCCGATACCGCGCAACTTGCCGCCTTGTCGACACAAATCCTCGACAATCTGTGGCAAATGCTACAACCCGACGGCAAACTGCTGTTTGTCACCTGCTCACTGTGGCCACAGGAATCGGAAGCACAGGCAGCCGCATTTGCAGTCAGAAATGACGCCATCCGGTTGCCGGCGCCGGGCCAGTTGCTGCCGACTGCAGGGCAACAGGAAGATCACGACGGTTTGTTCTATGCGCTATTCCAAAAGAGCAGCGTCTGATAGTATCTTTTTCGATAAACCGGTCACCGCTGGAAGGACGCATGAATACAACTGTTTGCAGTTTTGCATTTTCTTGCCTGGATTGTTCCAGCGAGGCCATGGCATGCCGTCATACGGGCACGACGCCGCGAGCAAACACGCCGACATTGCAATGCTGATCAGGCAATATTTGAGTACCGACATGTCTCATCATCCCTGAACGGCGCCCGATACGAGTGACTCACCGTTTTTTCCGATTCCTGACAGGCTTTTTCCTGACGGCGATTCTGCTGGCGCCGATAGTCACGCCTTCCGCACACGCCGCGGAAGGCGTCGATATTACGCATGCCAATCTGGAAAGCACCGAGGACGGTTACCGGCTGGCCCTGGGATTTTCATTCGAACTGACGCGTGGTCTGGAAGACGCGATCACACGTGGCATCCCGCTGTATTTCACCACCGAGGTACAGATCAATCGTCCACGCTGGTACTGGTTCGATGAAAAAACCATCACGGCGTCGCAGACTATCCGGATCTCCTACAATGTATTGACTCACCAATACCATGCATCGATCGGCGGGCGCCTGCAACAAAGCTTTGCCACGCTCGACGATGCGCTGTCGCTGGTGCGACGGCCGAGCCGCTGGATCGTGGCCGACAAGGGCGCGCTCAAGCCCGGCGAAATCTATTATGTCGCGGTCCGCATGGGACTCGATGTGGCAAGGCTACCCAAGCCATTCCAGGTCCATGCGCTCAACAGTTCCGACTGGCGTTTTTCGTCAGACTGGCTGCAATTCACTTTCAAGGCTGAGTAACCGTGCAGCGTTTCCTGCGTTACTTCCTGATCGTTGGCGGCGCTATCGTCAGCATTTTGCTGTTTCTGCTGGCGTCGGCCTCCGAGAATTCTGCTTTCTTTGACCGGCACTATCCCGAGCTGCTGGTCCTTAACGCCGTCATCGCGGTTGCCCTGCTCGCATTGGTGGGCCTGCTCCTCGCCAGGCTATACAGAGGCTATAAACGGCGCGAGTTCGGCTCGCGGCTGATGGCGCGGCTGGTCCTGCTGTTCGCCATGATCGGCATCCTGCCGGGCACCGTCATTTACATCGTTTCGGTGCAATTCGTATCGCGCTCGATTGAATCCTGGTTCGACGTGCGGGTCGAGTCAGCGCTGGAATCCGGCCTTACCCTGGGACGTACCGCGCTTGACGGCTCGCTCGCCGACCTCACAGGCAAGGCACGCAGCATTGCCCTTGAATTGTCCGAGCTGTCCGACGCGGCGCAAATCACCCAGCTGTCACGTGTGCGTGATCAAAGTCAAACGCAGGAAGCAACTATCGTTACGTCGAGCGGTCAAATTGTCGCGACCGTCGGTGGCCGACTGGGAACCTTCATTCCCGACTTGCCGAATGCGACGATGCTGCGACAGGCCCGCCTGACGCGTTCGTATTCAGCCATCGAGGGAGGCTTTGATTTTCACGAGAATCCTGCCAAGGAAGAGAACGCCTCGGGCGGACAGCCGAACGCCGCTTCCGCAAGCGATGCGGGTGGCTTGCGCTTGCGTGTGGTGGTAGCAATTCCCGCATCGAACAACGAGCTCAGCCTGCAAAGCGAATCGCGCTTCCTGCAGCTGCTGCAACCGGTGCCCGCGCATCTGGCGGCCAACGCTGAAGCCTTACGGGCCGCTTATAGTGAGTATCAGGAACGCTCACTGGCCCGTACCGGCCTGCGCAAGATTTATATCGTCACGCTGACCCTGACTTTGCTGCTGGCCATTTTTGGCGCGATTGCAGCCGCATTCCTGATTGCAGGCGACCTTGCGCAACCGTTGCTGGTGCTGGCTGAAGGTACCAAGGCCGTCGCCGAAGGCAATTTATCGCCGCGACCCATCGTCGCCAGTTCCGACGAACTTGGCACACTGACCCAGTCGTTCAATACCATGACGCGGCAGTTATCGGAAGCGCGCATGTCCGTTGAACGCAATCGTGCTGCGCTGGAAAACGCGAAAGCTTACCTGGAGTCGGTACTGGCCAATATGTCCGCAGGCGTCATGGTGCTCGACGGACAGTTCCGGCTGGTAACATGCAACGAGTCGGTCGAACGCATCCTGCAGCATGATTTCAATCCGCACATCGGCAAACCGCTGGTTGGCATCGATGGACTGGAGCCGTTGGCAACCGCGATCACCAAGGCATTTTCGGAACAAAGCGCACAATCGGCGGGCAGCACCGAGGAATTGCATTGGCAGAAACAGATTGAAATACCTCGTCCTACCGCGAGCGTCGAAAATGACAACAACCTTACCTTGCTGGCGCGCGGCTCGTATCTGCCGATCGCAGGAGGAAAAGGTTATATCGTGGTGTTCGACGATATCTCCGACGTTATTTCCGCCCAACGGTCCATTGCATGGGGTGAAGTCGCACGGCGTCTGGCCCATGAGATCAAGAATCCGCTGACGCCGATCCAGTTGTCGGCGGAGCGTCTGCAGATGAAACTGGAAGCCAAGCTGGCGGACGCGGATGCAGCAATGCTGACAAAAAGCACCGCTACCATTGTCAATCAGGTATCGGCCATGAAGCGCATGGTGGACGATTTCCGCGATTACGCGAAAACGCCGCCGGCGGTGCTGACGCCACTGAGCCTGAATGAACTGGTAGAGGAAATTCTGCATCTCTACACCGCCGGCGATGAACGTGACATCATTCATGCCGTGCTCGCCCCGAATTTACCGCAGGTAATGGGTGATGAGACGCAACTTCGGCAAGTGATTCACAATCTACTACAGAATGCGCAGGATGCCGTAGCCGATCGCCCTGCTGATGCGACGAAAGCAAGAATTGATGTATTGACCGAAACAGTGCACTACCAGGATTCGGACGGCGAGAGCCGTACTGCGGTAAGGCTGTCGGTGACAGACAATGGTCCCGGTTTCTCGTCGAAGATCCTGGCGAGGGCATTTGAGCCCTATGTCACATCAAAGGCAAAAGGCACCGGACTGGGCCTCGCGATGGTAAAAAAGATTATTGATGAACACGGTGGCCGGATTGATATCAAAAACCAATCAAGCGGCACTGGTGCAAAAGTGGCAATTTTGCTGTTAAAGTTAGCGACGTGACAAGATTTTGGCTTTTGCATGCTGAAGTGCAATGGTGCATACGAACAAACTTGGCGACATTGGAAGCAGATAAGGTAAGCATATGGCAAATATTCTGGTAGTCGATGATGAAATGGGAATCCGCGAATTACTCTCGGAGATCCTGGGAGATGAAGGCCATGTCGTCACCACCGCGGAAAACGCGCAACAGGCACGCGACGTCAGGGCTCAGGGTGCACCCGACCTGGTGTTGCTTGATATCTGGATGCCAGACACCGATGGCGTCACACTACTCAAAGAATGGCAACGTGACGGCATGCTGACGATGCCCGTCATCATGATGTCTGGACATGCAACCATAGATACAGCCGTGGAGGCAACGCGGATCGGCGCGCTAAATTTTCTCGAAAAGCCGATCGCTTTGCAAAAATTACTCAAGGCCGTGCAGCAAGGGCTCACCCGGACATCCGAAACCATCCGTCCCACGCCCGTGTACCAGCCACGACCCGCCCCAGTTGCTCTGGAAGAACCTGCGACTGCAGCGGCAGTGGCGACGGCCGCCTATGCACCAGGGTTAAATACCGGAAATGGCATTGCACAGTCCCCACAAGTGCCAGTCCAAGCCGAGACGGCGGTATTTGGACTGTCCTTCGATATGCCGCTGCGGGAAGCCCGCGACGCCTTTGAGCGCGCGTATTTCGAACACCATCTGGTTCGTGAAGGCGGCAGCATGACGCGCGTTGCCGAGCGTACCGGACTTGAGAGAACACACCTGTATCGCAAACTCAAGCAGTTGGGCGTCGAACCAAGTAAAGTCTCCAGAAAAGGCTGATGCCGGGTGACCCTGACAACGCTGGTAACCGGTTCCACTGCGGCAAAACGTGAGGCGGCAATCGCCGCCTTGCTTAAGCCGCAGCTCTCCACAGCGCTCATCCTCGAAGGCCTGCCCGATGGCGGTGCCGGCTCGCTGGACGACAGCGCACATGTCCCTACCCTCCTTGTTTCCCGTATTGCGCCGGGTTGCCTGTGCTGCACCGGTAATCTGACCATGCGCGTGACCCTGAACCGCATGTTGCGCAAGCGCCCTGAACGCCTTTTTATTGCTCTGGCGAACTCGGAACATCTGGACCAGATCCGCCTGTTTCTTTCTCAAGCTCCTTACGACAGCCTGCTTCAGCTCACAGCCGACCTTCAAACTTGAGCACGTGAAAACGGGCCAATCAGGGCTTGCGTATGCAGCGGACCGGGTAGTTGTCAGTTCTCCAACACGGAATTTGGGCGTCCATCTTGAAAAGAAGGGAGGTGGCCTCATTTTTGCATCAGAGGGAAGTGGGTTAACCACACAATCCCGTAACAAGGAGCGCAATATGAACTTAATCTACAACAGCGAGCAGTACAGCGTGGTGGAGTTTGGTGCAGACGATGGCCGCGAGGCCTTGCGCTTTGGCGGATATGAAATTATGGATAAGTCCGGCAAACGTGAAATCTTCATCGGCGGTACTCTTGCAAGGTCGTTCCGCGAAGAAGTGGAAAACCTGATTGCCACCGAACCCAGCGTTGAAGAAATCGACGACTTCCTCGGTAAATATGACGCGTTGATGCGCCAGCCGGTCACGCTGCACTAGTTTTTTCAATGCTCGCCACGGAATGCCTGGCATTCTGTGGCGCTTAAGCAGATAACGCGGCCATTCCTACGGCCACTGCTGCGCCCGACTCCTGCCCTATTGGCATGATCGCGGCATCCGCCCTGACTCCTTGCAAGACTGAGTAGCCCATCGACCATGACCGGTGGCGGTCATACTATCGCGTCTTGAGGATGAACATGGTGCGCTGGCAAGCCAGGTTGCAATGAATGCGGACGCCTCGTGCTGTGCGTAAAGCATAAACATGCCAACACGGGAAGATGCACAGGGCAGCCAGCTACCAGCACGGCAGCTTGTTTGATGCTGATGAGTCCTCAATGCAGGCAAAACGCTCTGCTGCACAGCAGTCTTTGCTGCTGCGCGCTGTCCACGGTATAGCGGTCCCATTACAATCTCGGCGTGCAACACCGTCCGCACTCGCTATTGATGACGGATACTTTCCCAATTTCCACCTATGTACGCCAACTCCAGTCCCGTCAGCAGTACCCAAACCGACATACACGAGCACTTATTTACACTTGTCGATAAACATGTTCGCACGCGGTTTCACAAGCCGGTCATGCCTTACAACACGGAAGCCTTTGAACGCAGTATGGCCGCATGGGTGAAAGCCGGTTCACCGCCACTGATTCTGGATGCAGGCTGTGGTGTCGGACTGTCTACGTTGCATCTTGCGACTCTTTATCCTGATCATTTCGTTATCGGCGTCGACCAATCAGCTGATCGTCTTTCTCGTAAGACACTCTGGTCGGGAACACCACCAGAGAACTGCATGACCGTACGTGCCGACCTGGTTGACTACTGGCGTCTGATGCACGCGGCAGCCGTACGCCCGGCACGGCACTACATTCTGTATCCCAATCCTTGGCCAAAGCAGGGACAACTGGCCAGGCGCTGGCATGGCCACGCCGTTTTTCCTACCATTGTCAGCCTTGGCGGCGAACTGGAATGCCGTAGTAACTGGCGTCTCTATATCGCCGAATTTGCGGCGGCTCTCGGACGACTGACCACAAAAACGATCACTTGCGAAGCGTACATTGCCACCTCGCCCATCACACCGTTCGAGCAAAAATACACGGCATCCGGTCACGACCTTTGGCGCTGTCGTGTCTCCCTGGGATAAGGGTCGATCCTGACTGAATTCATTAAAAAAGACACCATGCTGCAGGCAATAGACCGACAAAGCCACACTTATTGACAAAAAACAAATGCCTTTCCAGTTGAAAGGAAATCCCCTATTTATGGCATTGTTCGGCCTGATAAAAGCAGCTAAGCTCAGTCGGGTTCGAGTCTCATTTCAGACTCTTTTGCCAACGTTTAGGCGTCGAGGACACCGTTAATTGCCCGAGCGCGATTTGCGGTGGCAGGACCTGCACCGGATGCTGCTGACCGTTTCCACGCGGGCTCGATGCTTCAATAAGCATCAACAAGAAAGTATTGTGAAATGCTTTACGCGTCTCATTCTGCACCTGCGGCCCAGCCGGTCCTGGTATTGCGGCTTACAGGCCGCAACGGGCCGGCGTGCCAGTACACCGACGTGCTGCGTGGACAAGGGTTGAGCCTGATCGAGTGCTTCAGTTTTGAAGCGGCCAACGATGCCATACAAGCAGGATGTCGTGTCGGCCTGCTCAGCGTCACTCATGTAGCTGATCTCGCGCATCTCGACAAATGCGAGCCGTTTGTCAGCAATACCCGGATCACCTGGGTTGGCCTTGTCGCCCAGGAATTGATTCCGTTGCCACGCATGCGTGAATTCATCGGCGAGCATCTATTTAATTTCATCTCCATTCCAGCACAGCTTGACCATATCGTGCTGACTCTACGTCATGCCTGGGGCATGGCATATCTGCGCGATTTCAAGAATGCCTCTTCCATCCAGCCGACGCCGCTCAACAACGACGGCGATTTTGCGATGGTCGGCAAGACGCCGCAGATGCTGCAGCTGTTCAGCCAGCTGCAAAAGGTAGCACGTACCAATGCATCGGTATTGATTACCGGGCCTTCCGGTACCGGCAAGGAACTCGCTGCGCTGTCTATCCATCGTCAATCGGCACGCAGGAATGCGCCCTTCGTGGCAGTCAACTGCGGAGCGATTGCACCGCAGTTGTTCCAGTCCGAACTCTTCGGCTATGAGAAGGGGGCGTTCACCGGAGCGAACCAGCGCAAGATAGGACGTATCGAGGCCGCTCAGGGCGGGACGCTCTTTCTCGACGAGGTCGGCGACATGCCTTACGACATGCAGGTCAATCTGCTGCGCTTTCTTCAGGAAAAGACCATTGAACGTGTCGGCGGCAACGACAGTCTCGACATTGATGTACGCGTGATTGCGGCAACGCATGTCGACCTTGCCGAGGCGGTTGCGCAAGGCCGTTTTCGTGAAGACCTGTATTACCGTATCAATGTTGTCTGCATCGAGATTCCGCAACTGGCGGACCGTGGACAGGATATCGAAGACATCGCCAAATATTACTTCTCCAAGTTCGCCAGCATGCACAACCGCAGTCTGCGCGGATTTTCCAAGGCGGCCATGAATGCAATGCTAAGCCATTCATGGCCGGGCAATGTGCGTGAACTCGTCAATCGGGTCCAGCGCGCGACGGTGATGGCGGAAGGACGATTCATCCAGCCGGAAGATCTTGGCTTGAACCGTGGCAGCGCCGATACGCAACTGATGTCGCTTGAGGATGCGCGTGCAGCGGCGGAACGCACGATGATCAGGCGCGCGCTCGCACAGTCACGGAACCAGATTTCGCGCGCCGCGTCACTGTTGGGCGTATCGCGGGTGACACTGTACCGGCTGATCGAGAAATACAACATCCGGCCGGAGGTGATCACGGGAGCGGGACGCAGCTTTGCCGGAAACGCTGGCGCCAATGCAGACATGGAAGCGCACAAGTAAGGAGTTGGTGGCTCACTAACCGCGCCGGAACTCCTTGAACAGGAGCAGCGCCGGGGGTAGAAGTGCCTTTACCGGAAGGCCTGGCGAACAGAGGGAGACTCATATGAAAAATGCCTGAAGGTGCATCCACGCCTTCAGGCATTTTTCATGTTTAACCTATCCGTTTCCTTCGAAGAGAGGGTGGACAAACGAGCGCACGGATATCCACCATTCGTTCGGAGTCTTCTGTTTACCTTGTCATGATGTTGTCGTATTTCGTCTGTGACTGCGTCGACGAATCGCCCGCTATCCCCCTTAGGACATCGGCAAGCCTGCCCGCCGCTGCAGTAGATGCCCAAGGGCGCCCATGGATCAGGTACAGGATCGTTTTATGTGGACGACTGTCCCCAAGCGGCAGCCGTACCAGCGAGCCGTCATCAAGCCAGCGACGGATCCGATGTTCTGGCAGCCATGCGTAACCAAGACGCTCGGTCACTGCCTCAACCACTGTATCCAGACTGCTCATTGCCCAACGGCGCATGGGCTTCGAGCTTGACATTGGACGCTCGCGCTCACCCGTTTGGCCTACCCCGATCTGCACATGCTGCGCCAGGTCCATTGCAGTGACGTCGCGTCCGAGCTTGAGTAGCGGATGCTCGGGATGTGCGACCGGCAGATGCTCTACCTCGATCAGGGGTTCTCCCAGAAATCCGAGCGGCACGCGTTCGCTGATGGCCAGATCCACACTCAAGTCTCGCAACACATCTTCGGCATGCAGGGTATCGACTTCGCTCAGCTTGACGTGGCTGGCGACTCTTCCTATCCGGGAAAATTCGCTTAGCGCGCGTACCAGCAAATGTGGAGGGAAGTTGTGATCAACGACCAGACGCACTTCTCCACCCAAGCCCTGTCCGAGATTTTTCGCAAAGTTTTCCAGTTCGATCGCCTCCTTCAGAACGTGGCGTGAGCGATCGAGCAAAGCTCTTCCTTCCGGGGTCAAATTCGCCTTTCGACCCTCGATACGCAGCAGTGGTGTGCCTAGCTGATCCTGCAATTTCGACACCGTATAGCTAATGGTGGATTGACTCAGATGGAGCGACTTGGCAGCTTCGGCGAACCCGCCGCAATCAATCACTGCATGGAAAATTCGCCATTGCTTGAGACTGACGTAAAGATTGTGGATGTCGTGCGGGCGAGAGCGATAGGTTGCACGTCCCAGAGCCATTGCCGGTCCATGCTCCGATGCTTGCGTTCTTGTTTGCGTCATGTGTTTCATCCTTTATCTTCTAGGCAAACGATCAGCGCCTTGGCACCAGATGTGACGCAGGCACGGCTTACCGTGACGCTCATCCTGATGTCGCTGGCTCGAGTGTCCTGAAGCAAAAGGCAAGCCCGGTAGCTAAACCGTTGATTCGCCTAGACTTCTTCTTTTATGTGAAAAACAACTGTCCAAATATGTAAAGGAACGCGCAGGACTTAATTTTCATGGTGCAATTCCTTGTTCATTTTTTAAGATTCGCTTACTCCCCGTCAGGAAACTAAGTTGCTGAAGGGCATTGGCCGCGGTAAGCCCAAGCGGTAATCACGCATGCAATCTCTGTCTTTATCATGCTTCGCGGTGAAAAAAGCTTCTTTGTTTCAGCCATATGACAACTGTTGGTTTACTCGATTTCATAACGTACGGAAACGAACTGCGCCCGTTCTGTTATATGTAGTGCTTGTCCAAAAGTGTCAACTTCCATCCCATCATGGTTCTGCTTGGCATTTCAAGCGATAGGACACGGATATTGGGCTGCTGCCTAGACGCAGGTCGCAGGTGAATGGGTGATGAAGTAAGAAAAAACCCGCCACGCCCACAGATGCGGACAATGGCGGGAACCGGAGATTGATAGGCTCGCTCAGTCGTCAAAGGCAGGAGGCTATGCGAGAAAGCTGCTAACACGATGGCTCAAACAACACCGGAACCAATGTCCACGGATTAATATCGGTACATCGTGTCTTTTTACAGCCGGCCCGGATGACTTCGCAAGACATATGCCTGCGCACCCAAGCATTTGATTCAATTGACTTACCCGGTTTGAACGGTCGCCATGCGCATAGCAGCCGTCCATGATTGTGTCGAATCTTTTGCATGGGCCTACACTGCTTGCAACTCGGCACATAAAACTTGCATCGGACACAATTTTTTCCCTATCAAGCACAGTACATCCATTGTGCGCTCCGCAAAAAAGACCAATAATCACCGGCGACTATTCCCCAATCAGAAACAGTCAAGACCCAAGGGACAGAAGGTAGAAATATGGATCGATTGCAATCAATGCGCGTGTTCGCGAAAGTGGTGGAACAGGGCAGCTTTGCCCGGGCAGCACAGGCGCTCGACATGTCGAATGCCGTAGTCACGCGCCATGTCGCGGATCTGGAGGATCACCTCGGTACGCGACTGATGAACCGCACGACGCGCAAACTCTCGCTGACGGAAACCGGACATGCATATCTTGAGCGCGTTCTGCAGATCTTGCAGGAAGTCGAGGATGCGGAGGCCATCGCATCGTCACAATCCAAAAAGCCAGGCGGTATCCTGCGAATTTACTCTCACCTTGGCTTCGGACAACAGCAGCTTGCACACTTGCTTCCCCTCTACGCAAGCCAGTATCCGGAAGTCACTCTGGACGTTACACTTTCGGACAGGACGGTTGATCTGGTGGAAGACGGCTTCGATGTCGGTATTTTTATTAATTTCCAGAAATTTGATGCCAACATGATCGCGCGTCAGCTCGCGGTGTCCGAGGCACTGCTTTGTGCGTCACCAGACTATGTCAGGCGGCACGGCGCTCCCGAAGAGCTAGAGGATATTTCTCGCCATTCCTGCCTGAACTTTTCGTACGAACAGTTGCGCCATCAGTGGCCGGTCAAAGGGCAGGATGGCAGCCTGATCAACATTCCCGTGACCGGCAAAGTAGTCTCCAACAATGGCGATCTATTGCGGCACTGCGCGATCGCGGGAATGGGAATTACGATCCGCCCTTCGTTTGCACTGGGCGACGACCTTGCCGCAGGCAAGCTGGTGCGCTTGCTGGCAGATTATGAACTTGGCCAGCTACCCGTCATGCTGGTGTATCCAAGCCGGCGCCTGTTGTCAGCAAAGGTACGCACCTTCGTCGATTTCATGTCGAAACAATTTCCGCGTCCCGAGCATGATCCGTGGCAAACAACGTGAAATAATGCGACCGACGACCGCTACTTGTTGGTGTACGCTGTCTTATCGGTTGTTCGCATGATCGTTTTAAATTTTGCACAATCGTTTTACCCATCCCAAAAGTACTATCACTCGCCGCGCTATGTGCCAGCTTCTCGGAATGAACTGCAATGTTCCCACGGACATCGTCTTCAGCTTTACCGGCTTTGCCACTCGGGGCGGCCGCACGGATGTCCATAACGACGGATGGGGGATTGCTTTCTTCGAAGGTGCGGGCGTTCGCCATTTCGTCGACCATGATGCGGCGATTGCTTCACCGATCGCCGACCTGATCAAGCGTTGGCCGATCAAGTCGAAAAACGTGATCGCCCATATTCGCAAGGCGACCCAGGGTCGCGTGGCATTGGAAAACTGCCATCCCTTCGTACGCGAACTCTGGGGCCACTACTGGGTTTTTGCCCATAACGGCGATCTCAAGAATTTCGCGCCCCCGCTGACAGGCGCATTTCGGCCAGTCGGCAATACCGATAGCGAGCTGGCCTTCTGTTTCCTGCTGCAGGAACTGCGGCGGCGCTTCGGCGATATTGCGCCCGCCCTGCCGGAATTGAGTGCGGCATTGCGTGAACTGACCACGGAGATTGCGACGCACGGGCCGTTCAATATGATGCTGTCCGATGGTTCCGCCCTGTTTGCGCATTGCTCGACCAATCTGCATTACATCATCCGGCAATACCCGTTCGCGACCGCGGTTCTGTCGGATGAAGAAATGACGGTCGACTTTTCGGAAGTGACAACGCCCAAGGATAGGGTCGCCGTCATCGTTACCGCCCCCCTGACCAATAATGAAACCTGGACACAATTCGCACCCGGCGAGCTGAAGGTGTTTGTCGACGGCGCACCAGTCGACGAGTCGGCACCTGAGCAATAATCGGAAAATGCAGCGCAACATCGAAAGTTGCAACTCGGCAATTAAAATGCGCTAGAGTGTATTAAAAGAAGAGTTGTAACTCGCCGAACGTTGACCACGTGCGAAGAGGCCGTGTGCGTTGCAGTGTAGCGGAGTAGTTTTAGGCCGGAGAACCGACGGTCAATCTCAATCGCTACCTGTGACCCATACGACCTGTTCGCACTTGCGAATGCGGACAGGCGGTGCATGGCTCGCTCCCTCCAACGATGGCGAAGACAAGAATAACGCGATGATTGCCACTTCCTTGCCAGAGAACGGTGCGACACGCCCACTGCGCGTGCGCGAATTCTTTCTTGCCCGCCAACCCATCCTCGACCGTAACCAGGCGCTGGTGGCGTACGAACTGCTATTCCGCAATGCAGCTACCGGACCGGCCAACGTCACCAGCGATTTGTCGGCGACCGCATCCGTGATTGCGCATACTTCCCAGCTAGGCATGGAAAAAGTGATCGGCGATTCGCTCGGTTACCTGAATGTCGATGCGGCAGTATTAATGAGCGATATCTTCCAGTTCCTGCCGCGCGAAAAGGTTGTGCTTGAAATCGTCGAGACGATGAAAGTGACACCGGAAATCCTGGCGCGTATCGAGCAGCTCGTGAAGGAAGGTTTTCGATTCGCGCTGGACGATGTCATTGCCGACACGACCGAAGTAAAACAACTGCTGCCGCTGGTGGAAATCATCAAGTTTGACTTGCGCGACATGCCGCTTTCCGCGCTGCTCAAACTGATGCCGCAATTCAAGCTGGCAGGTAAGGCACTGCTCGCCGAAAAAGTGGAGACACAGGAGCAATTTGATACCTGCATGAAGCTCGGCTTCGATTTCTTCCAGGGTTACTATTTCGCGAAACCGGTCATCCTGACTGGTAAGAAATTATCGCCATCGCAGCTCGCCATCATGCAACTGATGGGACAGCTGAATTCAGACGCCGACACTGCGGACATCGAGCGCAGCGTCAAGCAGGATGTCTCGCTCTGCTTCAATTTACTGCGCCTGGTGAATACGCCGGCAGTGGGTGCGCGCCGCCGTATCGATTCGGTCAACCAGGCCCTGATGCTGCTCGGTCGCAGCCAGCTACAGCGCTGGCTTCAAATCATGTTGTACGCGGAACCCTGCAAGAAGGGCCATAGCATGACGCCATTGCTGACGTTGGCAGCGACGCGCGGCAAGTTGCTTGAACTGATCGCGCAACAGATAGAGCCTCGTAACCAAAGCATGGCGGACACCGCGTTCACCGTGGGGATCATGTCACTGATGGATACGCTGTTCAGTATTCCGATGAAGGAAATTCTGGAGCAGGTTGCGGTTATTGACGAAGTTTGCGATGCACTGTTGCATCGCAAGGGATTGTACGGCTCCATGCTCCGGCTTGCCGAACATATAGAGCAGATCGAAGAAGCCGGTTCGATGTTTGACGAGCTTATTGACCGTCTGCGCCTAAGCAGCGAAGACCTGTATAACCTGCAGGTTTCGGCATTTGAATGGAGTGATGCGGTAGCGCGTAGCGCGCATTGAGCCAAAAACCTTGATGGCTAAAAGCGGTGCGCTGCCTAACAGCAATGCACCGCTTTTCGTTGTTGAGACTACAAATTAGGCGCCAGCCAACGCTCCAGTTCATCCTTGCTCACGCCACGGCGCGCCGCCATGTCGTTAACCTGATCTTCTGCAATCTTTCCGACGACGAAATATTTCGAATCGGGGTGCGCGAAGTAGAAACCCGATACCGATGCGCCGGGGAACATAGCGAAGGACTCGGTAACCCGCATGCCGACTTCCTCGCACTGGAGCAGCTTGAACATGTCGGCCTTGACCGTGTGTTCCGGGCAGGCCGGATAACCCGGTGCCGGACGAATACCACGGTAAGCTTCCTTGATCAGATCCTGGTTACTCAGATTTTCGTCCGCCGCATAACCCCACAAATCCTTGCGTACACGTTCATGCAAGTGTTCCGCAAAGGCTTCCGCCAGACGGTCAGCCAGTGATTTGAGCATGATGCTGCTGTAGTCGTCATAGGCATCCTCGAAACGCTTCTCGTACTTTTCAATACCGATACCGGTGGTGACCGCAAACAAGCCGATGTAATCGGCAATGCCCGAAGACTTCGGTGCGATGAAATCCGCGAGACACTGGTTGGGACGCGCGACGCCATCAATCACCGGTTTGGCGGTTTGCTGGCGTACACCGTAATAGGTGAAAGCCACCTTGGTACGCGTGTCGTCGGTATAAATTTCGATATCGTCATCATTGACGGTGTTTGCCGGAAGCAAGGCGATCACGCCATTAGCGGTAAGCCAGCGGCCTTCAATGATTTTCTTCAGCATCGCTTGGCCTTCTTCATAGACCTTGCTCGCTTGCTCGCCAACGATGTCGTCCTTCAGGATCGCCGGGAATGGTCCGGCCAGATCCCAGGTCTGGAAGAACGGACCCCAGTCGATGTACTGCGCCAGCACGCCGAGATCGACATTCTTGAATACGCGGCGTCCAATGAACTTCGGCTTGACTGGCGCGAACTCCAGCCGGGTCTTGTTGGCCCGCGCATCGGCCAACGACACCATCGGCACCGCCTTCTTGTTCGCATGCTGTTCGCGGATACGCTCGTAGTCTTTCTTGATATCTTCGACGTACTGGTCGCGCTGCTCCTGCGTCAGCAAGGATTGCGCAACCGATACCGAGCGCGACGCATCCGGCACATAGACCACCGGACCCTCATAATTGGGGGCAATTTTCACAGCGGTGTGCGCACGGCTGGTGGTGGCGCCACCAATCAGCAGAGGAATCTTCATCATGCGGAAATGCGGATCGCGCTGCATTTCCTTGGCAACATGCGCCATCTCTTCCAGCGAAGGCGTGATCAGGCCGGACAATCCGATGATGTCGGCATTTTCCGCCTTGGCTTTGGCGAGGATTTCGGAGCACGGCACCATCACGCCCATGTTCACGACTTCGAAGTTGTTGCACTGCAGGACCACGGACACGATGTTCTTGCCGATGTCGTGCACGTCGCCCTTGACCGTTGCGATCACGATCTTGCCCTTGGGTTTGGCGACGATGCCGGTGCGCTGCTCTTCCAGTCGCTTCTCTTCCTCGATGTAGGGAATCAAATGCGCGACCGCCTGCTTCATCACACGCGCCGATTTGACGACCTGGGGCAGGAACATCTTGCCTTGGCCGAACAGGTCACCGACGATGTTCATGCCGTCCATCAGCGGGCCTTCGATCACATTGATCGGGCGACCGCCGCTATTGAAGACCTTGACGCGTGCTTCTTCCGTGTCTTCGACGATCCATTGCGTAATGCCGTGCACCAGCGCATGGGCCAGACGCTTTTCAACCGGATCGCTGCGCCACTCCAGGTTCTGCTCTTCCTTCTTGCCGCCAGCCTTCAACGTAGCGGCAATTTCAATCATGCGCTCGGTGGCATCGTCCCGGCGGTTCAGCACCACGTCTTCGACACGCTCCCGCAATTCGGGCGACAGTTCATCATACACACCGACCATGCCGGCATTGACGATGCCCATCGTCAGGCCTGCCTTGATCGCATGGTAAAGGAATACGGTGTGAATCGCTTCACGCGCCGGATCGTTGCCGCGGAAGCTGAAGCTGACGTTGGAAACACCGCCGCTGATCTTCGCATGCGGCAGGTTTTCCCGGATCCAGCGAGTCGCGTTGATGAAGTCGACCGCGTAGTTGTTATGCTCTTCGATACCGGTGGCAATCGCAAAAATGTTCGGATCGAAGATGATGTCTTCCGGCGGGAAGCTAAGCTTTTCAGTGAGCAGCTTGTAGGCGCGTTCGCAGATTTCGATCTTGCGCTCGAAGGTATCGGCCTGGCCTTTCTCGTCGAACGCCATCACGATCACTGCGGCACCATAGCGGCGGCACAGCTTGGCCTGGCGTAGAAACTCTTCCTCGCCTTCTTTCATCGAAATCGAATTGACAATCGACTTACCCTGCACGCACTTGAGGCCAGCTTTGATCACTGACCACTTCGACGAGTCGATCATGATCGGCACGCGCGCGATATCGGGCTCGGACGCGATCAGATTGAGGAAGCGCGTCATCGCCGCGACCGAATCCAGCATCGCTTCATCCATGTTGATGTCGATGATCTGCGCGCCGTTTTCCACCTGCTGGCGGGCAACCGACAAGGCTTCGTCGTATTGCTCGTTGAGGATCATGCGGGCAAAGGCTTTCGAGCCGGTCACGTTGGTACGTTCGCCAACGTTCACGAACAGCGAGTCTTCATCGATGATGAATGGCTCCAGGCCTGACAGTTTCATTGTCGGTGCCAGCACGGGCACCTTGCGTGGCGGCAGTTCACGCACGGCATCGGCAATCGCCTTGATATGGTCAGGCGTGGTGCCGCAGCATCCGCCGGCCACGTTCACAAAGCCGCTCTCGGCAAATTCCTTCAGCAGCGAGGAAGTCACGTCCGGCGTTTCATCAAAACCGGTATCCGCCATCGGGTTGGGCAGACCGGCGTTCGGATAAACGGAAATAAAGGTGTCGGCGATCTTCGACAGTTCTTCCGCATACGGGCGCATCAACGCAGCCCCGAGCGCGCAGTTGAGACCGACCGTCAGCGGACGCGCATGACGCACCGAATGCCAGAAAGCCGCGACGGTCTGGCCCGACAAGATGCGGCCAGAGGCGTCGGTAACGGTACCGGAAATCATGATCGGCAGGCGCTTGCCCGCTTCTTCGAAATAGGTGTCGATCGCGAACAGCGCCGCCTTGCAGTTGAGCGTGTCAAAAATCGTCTCGACCAGCAGCACATCGACACCGCCTTCGACAAGACCGCGCACCTGTTCAAGGTAGGCAGCAACGAGTTGGTCGAAAGTGACGTTGCGGGCCGCCGGGTCGTTGACATCCGGCGAAATCGAGGCCGTCTTTGGTGTCGGCCCGAGGGCACCGGCGACAAAACGCGGCTTGTCGGCGCTTGAATATTTGTCGACGGCGGCGCGGGCGATCTTCGCCGCGGCGACGTTCATCTCATAGGCGAGATGGCCCATGTGGTAATCGTCCTGCGCGACACTGGTTGCGCCGAAGGTATTGGTTTCGATCAGGTCGGCACCGGCCGCCAGGTATTTCTCGTGGATTTCCTGGATGATCTGCGGCTGTGTCAGCACCAGCAAATCATTGTTGCCCTTGACGAAAACTTCCTTGCCGGGCACCGAAAAATCGGCGAAACGCGTGCCACGGAAATCTTCTTCGCTCAGCTTGTATTGCTGGACCATGGTACCCATCGCACCGTCGAGAATCAGGATGCGTTGTGACAGGAGGTCGCGCAATAGCGCTTCAGTGGAGGAAATGGCGTCGCGTTTCATGTTATCCCTTAAAGCAAAAAACCCGGCCTGCAAAGCGGGACCGGGTTCTGATGTCCGCTTTAGCTGCATTTGGTATGGGGCTTGGACCCTGGCGCCCGCAAGCTGGGTTTTGACTTTTTCCAATCAAATCGGCGCAGTAAAAATTATACGTGAAATCAATATGTTGGGTAACAAGGGAAGAAACATGGAAAAGCTGCGCTCGCTTCGTAGAAAGCGCCAGACTGTAACCACATGGATTCATGCTTTCTAGTAAAAATCTGGCCGCAATCCGGCACAAGCTTTCTTATTGTCATGTAATACGTTGTTGAGATACAGCAGGTCGCTAACTGAAGCGCCCCCCTTCCAGGGGAAAACCTTTAAGGAACTCCACAGCGGCCAGGCGCTTGCCACCGGGCTTCTGCAATTCCAGTACGCGCAATGCACCTTCACCACAGGCGACCAGCACACCATCATGGCCATTGGCCGCAAGGACTTGTCCCGGCATTGCGCCGGCCGGTGCCGCCGCCAGCTCAGCACGCCAGAATTTCACCGGAATGTTATTGAAATGGGCAACCGCGCCGGGAAATGGATTGAAGGCCCGCAGTTTGCGGTGCAGCACGGCCGCCGGTTGTGTCAGGTCGAGGGCGGCTTCTTCTTTGGCGATCTTGGCCGCGTAGGTCGTCCCCTGCTCCGGCTGGGGAGTAGGCGATAATGCGCCCCGCTCAAGCTTATGCAGAGCGTCGGCAATCAACTTTCCTCCCAGCGTCGCCAGTTTGTCGTGCAGCGTCGCCGTCGTTTCGTCAGGGGCAATCGGCAGGCTTTCCATGAGCAGCATGGGTCCTGTATCCAGCCCTTCTTCCATCTGCATGATGGTGACGCCGGCTTCCACATCGCCAGCTTCAATTGCACGATGGATCGGCGCCGCGCCGCGCCATCGTGGCAACAGCGACGCATGGATGTTGATGCATCCGAATCTCGGGATTTCCAGGACGCTGCGCGGCAAGATCAGTCCGTAGGCCGCAACCACCATCACGTCATGCGGTGTCGCATGCAGCAGTGCGTGCGCTTCTTCGGCCACCTCCGGATACTTGCCGTCCAGTCGCAGCGATTGCGGCTGGGCCACCGGTATGTTATGAGCCAGCGCGAACTGCTTGACCGGGGAAGCCTGCAAATGCATTCCGCGTCCGGCCGGGCGGTCGGGCTGGGTGAGTACCAGGGGAATCGAGAAGCCGGCATTGTGCAGGGCTTCGAGGGCGACCGCGGCAAATTCGGGGGTACCGGCAAAGATGATTTTCATGGAGCGGCAGTAAAATTTTGGCAACGTTTGCGTTGCACAAGCAGAGGGAGTTCGCGCGTCCCGCGAAGCTGGGCTCCGTTAGCTTGCCGCCAGCCTACCTGCCGGGCACAGGCAACAGGGTCAGTTCGATAACAAGTAAGGACTGGCCGAGATCTAGCGTACGGCAGCCGTTTTCTTCTTGTCACGGCTCAGCTCTCGCTCTTCCTTGAGCAACTTGGTCTTGATGCGATTGCGCTTCAGCGGCGACAGGTACTCGACGAAGACCTTGCCTTTCAGATGATCCATTTCGTGCTGGATACAGACTGCCAGCAAGTCGTCAGCCTCGATTTCAAAGGGTTTACCGTCAAGGTCAAGGGCTTTGACTTTTACGCGGGCCGGTCGCTCGACGCCGTCGTAAATCCCAGGCACCGACAGACAGCCCTCGTCATAGACGCGGCGCTCTTCGCTGGCCCAGGTGATTTCGGGATTGATGAAAACCTGCAGCTGGTCATGGGTATCCGAGGTGTCGATGACGATGAGCTGTTCATGCACGTCGACCTGGGTTGCGGCAAGACCAACGCCGGGCGCTTCGTACATGGTTTCAGCCATGTCGGCGGCCAGCTTCTTCAGGCGCGCGTCGAAAACGGTGACCGGCTTGGCCACCTTATGCAAACGCGGATCGGGATAACGCAAAATATTTAATAGGGACATACGGCTTTTGTGCAACAACCTCGTCTTGACGAGGTGTCGTTTCTCTTGCTAGTTCAAGGATTTATGTGCAGAATTTGATTCACTTTGACAAGTTTTGTCGCGGCAATTCTTTACACGTTGGCAATATACAGTGGCGATCACCGTCGCGATGGATATGAGGTTGGAGTCACGCCACACAAGCCACGTTCACCGGATACATTTATGAAAAAGTTTAGCACAGCAGCCCTTCTACTCGCTCTGGCGTCGGCTGCAAATGGCTTCGCGGCCACCGGCGACAACGGTACGATTTCCCCGCGCTGTGCTTTCCTGCCCAATGCGCCTGACCAGCATAAGGTAGTTCGCGGCGATACGCTATGGGACATTTCCGGCAAATTCCTGCAGCATCCCTGGTGCTGGCCACAAGTCTGGGGCCTGAACCGCGACCAGATCCGCGACCCGCACTGGATTTATCCGGGCCAGATCGTCTATTTCGACCGCGCCAGCGGCAGGCTTCGCCTCGGCAATGCAGTAGGTTCCGCGTCCGGTATGCCGACTGTCAAACTGTCGCCACAGGTGCGCACCGAAGGCCTGGGCCAGGACGCAATTCCGGCCATCCCCTCCAGTGTGATCGAGCCTTTCCTGTCACAACCGCTGATCGTTTCGGAAAATGAACTCAAGAACGTTCCGCGCATCATGGCAACCGACGAAGGACGGGTCATCCTTGGCAAGAATGACAAGGCCTATGTACGCGGCGACCTGCAGTCCGGCACTTCATTTCAGGTATTTCGACCCGGGATTCCTCTCAAAGATCCAAGCACAGGCAAGGTCATCGGCTACGAGGCGGCTTACCTAGGTACGGTCAAGCTTGAACGCGAGGCCAAATCGCCCGATGAAGCGCATGTGTTCCGGGTCGTCACGGTCAAGGAAGAAATGGGCATCGGCGACCGCCTGATGCCAGTGCCACCGACGCCCATCCTGAATTACATGCCGCATCCGCCCGAGGCCAATGTCGATGCACGCATCGTCTCTGTCTATGGCGGCGTGTCGCAGGCGGGCCAGAACCAGATCGTGACCGTGAACCGCGGCAGCAAGGATGGCCTCGACACCGGGACGGTGCTGGAACTGTATCGCTTCGGCCAGGTAGTGTCCGACCGTACCGACGACAGCGGTTTCTTTTCGTTTTCGTCCTGGGGCCGCAAGAAGGTCAAGCTTCCCGACACCCAGTATGGCAGCCTGTTCGTTTTCCGGGTGTTCGACAACATCTCGTATGGTCTTGTGATGCAGGTGACCGACAGCGTCCAGATAGGCGACGTTGCCCGCTCACCAGACTAACATCACGCGATGATCGATACCGACTGGGCGCGGGACCTCGCGCGATGGATACGCTTTGAACAAACGCCGGGCATAGGGAACGAAACAGGACGCAAGCTACTGTCGGCCTTCGGCTTGCCGCAACAAGTCTTTGAGGCCGACTTCGAGGCGCTTGCCGCCGTCGTGCCCGAGCGGGTTGCCCGTGCCTTGCTGGCACCGTTGTCAAGTGACACGCGCGCGCTGATCGACAAGACACTGGACTGGGCAAGCCTTCCGGGTAATCGCGTACTGACGCTGGCCGACGAGGACTATCCGCGGCAGCTGCTCAATATTTCCGACCCGCCGCTGCTGCTCTATATTAAAGGGCGCATCGACCTGTTGCGGGCCACGTCGATTGCCGTTGTCGGCAGCCGCAATGCCACCGCCCAGGGCGTCCTGAATGCAGAGAAATTTTCCGAATCGCTCAGCCGCGAATGCCTGACCATCGTTTCCGGCCAGGCGCTGGGCATCGATACCGCTGCACATCTCGGCGGACTGCGCGGCGTCGGCTCGACCATTGCCGTCATCGGCACCGGTGCTGATACGGTTTACCCGGCACGTAATCGTGCACTTGCGCACCAGATTGCAGATCAGGGCTGCATCGTCAGTGAGTACGCCCTGGGAGAGGGGCCGCTCGCGTCGCATTTCCCGCGCCGTAACCGGATTATCTCCGGCCTGTCGCGCGGCGTATTGGTCATCGAAGCCGCAGCACAGTCCGGTTCCTTGATCACTGCGCGCATGGCGGCCGAACAGGGACGCGATGTATTTGCAATACCCGGCTCCATCCACTCGCCGCTGTCCAAAGGCTGCCATCTGCTGATCCGGCAAGGAGCCAAGCTGGTCGACTCGGCACAACACATCCTTGAAGAACTCGGCGAACTGCCTTCCCGGTTGCCTGCGGTCAAGACCCCTGCGGTTTCCGGCAGCGCGCCAGAATGTATGGTACTTTCTGCGCTGGGTTACGACCCGGTCGATATGGATACGTTGGCGGCGCGTTGCGAAATCGGTATTGCCGAACTGAGCGCACGTCTTTTGACGCATGAACTTGATGGCCTGGTGGAAACTCTTCCCGGTGGAATGATCCGCCGGGTGGCAACATCCTGATACCAAAAACACGCTGTCAGCATTTTCTTTTTTAAGATATGCTGTACCTGTAAGACTGCAATTTATTTGTACTGTCGCTGGCATGGCACCTCTTTTCTTGGCTTCAGGTGTTTTCATGCAAGAAAAGATGATCACGAGAGTGTCATTTATTCGCAACCTGGTTGCTGTCCTGCACATCGGACAATGACCTTAACGGTACAGTGAAATCATGTTCGACGTTCTCGTTTACCTCTACGAAACTTATTACCGTCCCGACGCCTGTCCGGATTCGGAAGCACTCGTCAAGAAGCTGTCCGCTGTCGGCTTTGAGGAAGAAGAGATTTCCAAAGCACTCGGCTGGCTAACCGATCTTGCCGAAGCGACCAATGAGTTTTCCGACCGCTATCCGCAGCAGGCTGCATTTTCCTTCGGCATCCGCATCTACGCGCAGCGGGAAATGGATGTACTAGGCACAGAGACTGTCGGCTTCCTGCAGTTTCTTGAGTCAGCCAAAGTCATCGATTCCATCCAGCGAGAAATCATCATTGAGCGCGCACTTGCTGTGAGCGACTCACAAGTATCGCTCGACAAGATCAAGGTGATTGTCCTGATGGTGCTATGGAGCCAGGGCAAGGAACCGGATGGCCTGATCTTCGATGAATTGTTTTCCGACGACGAAGACGCCGAGCCGCGCCTCTTGCATTAGCAGCAATAGCACTGCAACCGCAACCATCGCCGACACGGCGGTTCATACGTTTATCCGCAGCATCCGCCTGCTGTTGCCGTACGGTATACCGTCGCACAGCGGGCACTCACATTTCTCGTTGCTTGCGGTTTCTCCCGCAACGCGCTTATCATTGGCCGCTCAATCTCCAGATAAATTGCTATATTAGTAGGGGTTGCACTGAAGCAAGCCCATCTACCTGCCATTACCGCGTTACCGCGCCAGCCGCGCACTATAGAGAATACGCTTATGACCAAGACCCTCATCATCGCAGAGAAGCCCTCTGTCGCGAACGATATCGCGAAGGCGCTCGGCGGCTTTACAAAGCACGATGAGTACTTTGAATCCGACGAGTATGTCCTGTCCTCCGCAGTCGGCCATTTGGTCGAAATCGCGGTTCCGGAAGAATATGACGTCAAACGCGGCAAGTGGACGTTCACGCACTTGCCGATGATCCCGCCGCATTTTGCCCTCAACCCGATCGCCAAGACCGAATCGCGATTGAAGGTATTGAATAAGTTGATCAAGCGCAAGGATGTCACCGCTCTTATCAACGCATGCGACGCCGGGCGCGAAGGCGAACTGATCTTCCGCCTGATCGTGCAATACGCGAAAGCCAAGCAGCCGATCAAGCGTCTGTGGCTGCAATCCATGACGCAGGGCGCAATACGCGAAGGCTTTGCCCGGCTGCGCGAAGACCGCGAAATGCTGCCGCTGGCCGATGCCGCACGCTGCCGCAGCGAGGCCGACTGGCTGATCGGCATCAATGGCACGCGCGCGATGACTGCCTTCAATTCCAAGGAAGGCGGTTTCTACCTGACGACCGTCGGTCGCGTACAGACGCCGACCCTGTCGATCGTGGTGGAGCGGGAAGAAAAGATCAAGAATTTCGTGCCACGCGACTATTGGGAAGTGCGCGCCGAATTCGTCTGTGCCGCCGGCATCTATGAAGGCCGCTGGCTCGACACCAAGTTCAAGAAGGACGAAACCGATCCGGAAAAACGCGCCGAACGATTGTGGAGCAAGGCTGCCGCCGAATCCATCGTTGCCGCCTGTCGCGGCAAGCAGGGCACCGTTACTGAAGAATCGAAACCGGCCACCCAGATGGCGCCGGCCCTGTTCGACCTGACCAGCCTGCAGCGCGAGGCCAATGCACGCTTCGGCTTTTCTGCGAAGAACACGCTTGGCCTGGCACAGGCGTTGTACGAAAAGCACAAGGTGCTGACCTATCCGCGTACTGACTCGCGCCACCTGCCGGAAGACTATCTGCAGACGGTCAGGCAAACGCTGGAAACAGTGTCGGAAAACCATAACTATCAGCAGTTCGCCTCCCAGATCCTGAACAAGAACTGGGTCAAGCCGAACAAGCGCATTTTCGACAACAGCAAGATCAGCGATCACTTCGCCATCATTCCTACCACCCAGGCACCGAAGAACCTGTCGGAACCCGAGCAAAAGCTGTACGACCTGGTAACACGCCGTTTCATGGCGGTGTTCTTCCCTGCAGCCGAATTCCAGGTAACGACCCGCTATACCGAAGTCTCCGGTCATCAGTTCAAGACCGAAGGCAAGGTCATGACCAATCCGGGTTGGCTGGCTATCTACGGCAAGGAAGCGGCCAACGACGACGACAAGGAAAATGCCGGCACGCTGGTTCCCGTGGCGAAGGATGAAAAGGTCAAAACCGAAAAAATCACCGCGAACGGTCTGGTGACCAAACCGCCTGCCCGGTATTCGGAAGCAACGCTGCTGTCGGCAATGGAAGGTGCGGGCAAACTGGTCGACGATGAAGACCTGCGTGAAGCAATGGCCGGCAAGGGCCTCGGCACCCCAGCGACGCGCGCGGCAATCATCGAAGGCTTGCTCAATGAAAAATACCTGCTGCGCGAGGGGCGCGAAATCATTCCGACGGCAAAGGCCTTCCAGCTGATGACCTTGCTGCGCGGTCTGGGCGTGAATGAACTGACCGCACCTGAACTCACCGGCGAATGGGAATACAAGCTGTCTCAGATGGAACGCGGCAAGATCAGCCGTGAGGAATTCATGCGAGAGATCGCGCAGATGACGCAAATCATCGTCAAGCGCGCGAAGGAATACAACAACGACACCATCCCCGGCGACTATGCAACGCTGAAGACGCCGTGCCCGAATTGCGGCGGCGTGGTGAAGGAAAACTATCGCCGTTTCGCCTGCACCAAGTGCGAATTCTCGATGAGCAAAATCCCCGGCAGCCGCCAGTTCGAAATTGCGGAAGTCGAAGAGTTGCTGGCGAAGCGCGAGATCGGTCCCTTGCAAGGCTTCCGTTCCAAGATGGGCCGTCCGTTTGCAGCCATCCTGAAGATCGTACGCGACGAGGAAATCAACAACTTCAAGCTGGAATTCGATTTCGGTCAGAACCAGGATGAAGGTGAAGATGGCGAAGGTGTCGATTTCACTGGACAGACAGCGCTCGGTGCTTGCCCCAAGTGCGGCAGCGGCGTGTACGAAATGGGCTTGGCCTATGTCTGCGAAAAGACTGTCGCCAAACCCAAGGCCTGCGACTTCCGCAGCGGTCGTATTATCCTGCAACAGGAAATCCTGCCCGAGCAGATGGCCAAGCTGCTCAATGATGGCAAGACCGATCTGCTGCCAGGTTTCATTTCGCAACGTACCCGCAGGCCTTTCAAGGCTTACCTGGTAAAAGACAAAGCCGGCAAGGTGAGCTTCGAGTTTGAAGAGCGCAAGGCCAAGGCACCCGCCAAGGGCAAGGCTGCGGAAAAGGACGCGGCAGCGGAGGAAGCACCGAAGAAAGCGGCACCGGCCAAGAGTGTCGCCAAGCCGGCTGCGAAGAAAGCCGTCGCTAAAAAAGCATCAGCGAAGAAGGCCGCTTAAACGCTTTATTTCGCGAATGTGTTCGTGTTTCGGTTCGCTCGTTTGCGGATAAGGACATGAACCAAACAGAAAAACAGAACGGCATGCGCGTAGGCGCAAGCCGTTCTGCATTTCAGGCCATTGATCCTGCAATGCCTCGCAATGTCACGTACTTCTTGGTATCCGATACGCGACAATCAAACATGCAATTCAAGCCTTCAGCTCCGCCCCGGTTCGTGCGTATCGTACTGCGGCAGCACGTCATTGATCGCAGCCCATGGCGGAATGCCTAAGGTAAAAATATGCGCGGCAGGCGTAGCTTCGGTCGGGGTGTCTATCGTCCCCATGCGCAAACGCAATACGTCCGGCGTGTCATCCCGGCGTGAATACAACGGCGAGCCGCAGCGGCTGCAAAATGCGCGCTTCTTGCCCGGCGAAGACTCGTATTCGGTGATCAGTTCCTCGCCTTGCACCCACTGGAACTGCTTTCTGTCGACCGGTGCGGCGACGACCGCGCTGGTACCTTGCGCCTTACGGCAATCGTTGCAGTGACATACGGTGATGGTGCCGAAGTTTCCGCCGTATTCGTATTGCACGCCACCACACATACAACTTCCCTTGATCATGTTGCGTCCTTCCATAGTGAGGATTGCCGTACCGTACATGCGTGCATGGAAGCTTAGATCCTAGATGCGCGATATCAACAAGCCATTCTTCAAGACAATGCCAAACCGGAACTATCACCGTAGCGCAAAGGTCGAACTTTTGCAAAAGCCATAAGACATTGTTTTCCGATGGTGATGGGAAGCGATGGATTCCAACGTTCCGGAGGATATGATGAAACAACGTACTTTGATTTCAGTAATAAGCGCCATCACATTGGCATCCGCACTCTCGGCATGCGGCACACCAACAAGGCAGCAGGTAGGTGTGGGCACCGGCGCTGTGCTTGGCGGTGTGGCAGGGCATGCAGTAACCGGCGGCAGTACCATGGGTACGGTAGGCGGTGCTGCAGTGGGTGGCCTGCTTGGTAATGAGGTAGCGAAGTAATCGAAGAGCCATTCCGGCTTGGTCAATCCGGCCTTACCTTCGCTTCACCTGTCGCGGATGCCTGTAATTTGCCACGGCTTTCCATAGCGTGCCAAGGTTTCCGCGATCTTGCGCATGCTTTTTCATCGATCTTCCCATTGCGTTCAGACTGCAGCGATAAGGTCGATCAACGAGTACGCCAGTGACGCACAGATACGCCATATTGACCGTGTCGTGTAACCAAATGCATCTGCCGGAACTTTCGAGTATTGAAAGTTTCTACACATTCGCAACATGCAATTTTGGCATGAGCATGTCATCCAGTTGTCTCTGGTAACTGAACGATTCTTAAGGAGAATTCTTATGATGAAATGGACTATCCCCCTGGTATGCGCATTGGTGTTGAGCGCATGCGGCACCTCTGGCTCCGGCATGAGGTCCGGCTCCGGCGGCTACGGCTCCAGCTCCAGCGGCGCTTCCAGCACAAGCCCAAGCAGCTCGTCCTCGTCCGGCATGTCTTCGCCGAGCAGCAACGTGCCGACTCCTAGCTCCGCTGCAGGCTCGTCCACAACCACTTCATCCGGCATGTCGGGTGCGGGTACCACTGGCACTACCGGTGTTGGCGCCGGTACTGGCTCCGGTGCAGGCACTGGCGCAGGCGCAGGTGCCGCAGGCGGTGGCGCTGGCGCAGCGGCTGGCGCGAAGTAATCGAGCTTTTCGGCAGTGTGCTGCATGCACCTGCGGTTCACGCGCAACCCTCCATGCGCGAGACGCCGCGGATAGCACTGCACACTGCTGATCAAAGCGGCTGGCCAGTCCAGCCATTTCTTTTCCCTCTATTCCTTCCCTATTCCTGCAGCAAAAGCTGCCGCTGACCACCAGTGAAAAAATCCGCCGCAGCCGGTATCAGCGTTTCGGTACCACGATCATTCTTTTCTTCCAGCGCCAGCAAGTACCTCTTGCGATCGAGTCCGCCCGCATAACCGGACAATGCACCCGAGCTTCCCAATACCCGATGGCATGGCACGATGATCGATACCGGATTACGTCCGATCGCCGTCCCCACCGCACGTACCGCCTTCGGACTGGCAACACGTTGTGCAATGGATTGATAAGTCGCGGTTAGTCCAAAAGGCAGCGATGCCAGAGCATCCCAAACCGCACGCTGGAAGGGTGTGCCACGCAAATCGAGCGCGACATCGAATACCTGTCGCTGTCCGGCAAAGTATTCATCGAGTTGTTCCTTCGTACGCAAAAGATGTTCATGCGCATCGTCGCGCCGCCAATCCTGCGTGCCCTTGAAGTATTTGTGCTGCTCGAAATACAGGCCCGACAGGCCGCGCTCGGTGGCGGCAAGCAGCAAGATGCCCAAGGGGCTGCGGTATTCGGAGTATGAAGTCATGTCTATCCCATCCACAATGAAAGTGCGGCATAACCGCGCCATGGCGCCCAGGCACTGGCCCGGGCGGCAAGTTGCTTTTCCGTGAGACGGCCACCCTCTTCGGCCGCTGCTTTTTGCAGTCCAAGGTCGCCGGCTGGAAAGGCATCAGGAAAACGGAGCGCCCGCAACGCAATGTAATGCGCAGTCCAGTCACCGATGCCACGTACCGTCCTCAGGCAGGTCACCGCATCGTCCAGCGTCATGCCTGGCCGCATATGCAAGCCGCCTTGCGCGGCAAATTGCGCAAGGTTGCGTATCGTCTGCGCGCGTGTCTGCGGCAAGCCGATGGCCGCTATATCACTGACGTCCGCCTGTGACAGCACTGCCGGCAGCGGAAAGGCGTGCGTGACGGCGGCAAACGGCGTGGCTGATAGTGTCCCGAAGCGCTGCACCAGCCGTCCCGACAGCGTGGTGGCACCGGCCACGCTGACCTGCTGCCCGAGCACAGCCCGCACGGCAAGCTCGAAAGCGTCGAATGCACCTGGCACGCGCAGGCCCGGCGTCGCGGTGATACGCGGGCCGAGCAACGGGTCCTGCTTCAGATGCGCTTCAATGATGGCCGGGTTGGCATCGAGGTCGAACAGCTTGCGCATCCGTCCGAGCAGCGGCATCAGGACCGGGGCCAGCGACGGTGCGACTTCCAGTTCGAGCTGATGCCGCGATGGCACATGCGTGGCGCGCACCCATCCGGTGGCGCTATCCAGACGCACGCTGCGCAAGTAAGCCGCCGCTTGCAGGTCCACCGCCTCGACTCCGGCGATCGCGCGACCGGACAGGTAGCCCAGCAAGCGTTCCCACTGGAGCGGAGGACGATAGGCAAGGCGCAGCGTCAATGCATCGGGTGTTGCCGTGGGTCTTGGCACCGCACGGCGAATGCTGCCGGGCGCCATCCCGTAGCGCTGGGCAAACAGGGCGTTGAATCGCCGGACACTGCCGAAGCCCGCGGCAAACGCCACATCGGTCATCGGCATCTGGGTTTCCTGCAACAGCTTCTTGGCGAACAACAGTCGTTGGGTCTGCGCCAGTTCAACCGGGGTAACACCGAAATGCTGCAACAGCACACGCCGCAGCTGCCGTGACGACAGTCCGACTTCCGCGGCCAGGCGTTCGACATCGCCATCATTTAACGCACCGCTGGCGATACGCTGCCACACCGCATGCGCCAGGTTTTCCTGAAGCGCGTACGGCGCCAGTTCCGGACGGCAGCGCAGGCAAGGACGAAAACCGGCAGCTTCGGCCGCCGCCGCGCTGCTGAAGAAACGGCAGGACGAAGCGCGCGGCGTCTTCACCGTGCATACCGGCCTGCAGTAAACGCCGGTCGTGGTCACTCCGGTGAAAAACACGCCGTCGAACCGCGTATCTTTCGCAGCGAGCGCACGGTAGCAGCTGGCGCTGTCCATGGCATCTGGCGGCTCTACAGAGAGGGGGGTAACGGTATCCATGTCGAACGTTATACGCGCCGGCCGGCTCAGCGTCTAGCCGTTTTCGGACACCATCCGACGCCTGCCTTTTTGCGGCAATGCGCTCACAATGCGCCGGATCAACGTCCATCGTAGTTTTACTACTTTCCTCGAAACACGCCTTGGAGTAACCTGCTTCAAGCCTGATTCCGTCCGCCGTCCGCTACGGTTCCACGACAGATCACGGCAGTAAAAACAACAACTCTTCAGAGGAAGTGAGACATGAGACATCACCTGCTTGCGGCAGTCGCCGCGCTTTGCTGCACCACAGCAGTCCACGCCAAAGATATCAAGATCGCCCACGTGTACGACAAGACCGGTCCGCTGGAAGCCTACGCGAAGCAGACGCAGATCGGCCTGATGATGGGCCTGGACTATGCAACAGGCGGCACCATGACGGTGAACGGCAACAAGCTGGTGGTTATCGAAAAGGATACCCAGGGCAAGCCTGACGTCGCCAAGTCGCAGCTTTCCGCTGCCTATGCCGACGACAAGGCCGACATCGCGGTCGGCCCGACCGGCTCCGGTGTGGCGCTGGCGATGCTGCCGATCGCCGAAGAATACAAGAAGATCCTGCTGGTCGAGCCGGCGGTCGCCGATGCGATCACCGGCGACAAGTGGAACCGCTACATCTTCCGCACCGGCCGCAACTCTTCGCAGGACGCGATCTCCAACGCCGTGGCGCTCGATAAGGAAGGCGTGACCATTGCCACGCTGGCGCAGGACTATGCGTTCGGCCGTGACGGCGTCAAGGCTTTCAAGGACGCGCTGAAGAAGGCCAAGATCGTCCATGAAGAATACCTGCCGACCAATACCACCGACTTTACCGCCGGTGCGCAACGTCTGTTCGATTCGCTGAAGGACAAGCCGGGCCGCAAGGTGATATTCATCATCTGGGCTGGCGCCGGCAATCCGTTCAAGATCGCCGACCTCGATCCCAAGCGTTACGGCATCGAGATCGCCACCGGCGGTAACATCCTGCCGGCCATGGCCGCCTACAAAAACTTCCCCGGCATGGAAGGCGCGACCTACTACTACTTCGGCATTCCGAAGAATCCGGCCAACAACTGGCTGGTGTCCGAGCACTACAAGCGATACAAGAATCCGCCTGACTTCTTTACCGCCGGCGGCATGTCGGCCGGTATTGCACTGGTAGAAGCGCTGAAAAAGACCGGTGGCGACACCAATACCGAAAAGCTGATCTCGACCATGGAAGGCATGAGCTTCGAGACGCCGAAGGGCAAGATGACTTTCCGCAAGGAAGACCATCAGGCGATGCAATCGATGTATCACTTCAAGATCAAGGTCGATCCCGCTTTCCCATGGGGTGTCCCGGAGCTGGTGCGCGAGATCAAGGCCGAAGACATGAACATTCCGATCAAGAACAAGCGTTGATTGATTGAGTGGTGTGGCGAGGTTGTGACAGCTTCGCCATCGGAACCACAATTTATCCGTAATTCTTCCTCATGCCGGTCCCCTCCCCCTCGTAGGGGGAGGGTTAGGGTGGGGGTGTGAAGGTTGAATCAAGCGCAGCCCCCTGCACGACCTCCTCACCCCCATCCCAGCCTTCCCCCTACGAGGGGGAAGGAGCCCGCATGCAGGTGATTTCAACCGCGGAGCACCCATGTCCCAGCCTCAATCCCCGGGCTCTCACGCCGGCACACTTGAAACCCGCGACCTGACCATCCGCTTCGGCGGCCATGTCGCTGTCAATGCGGTGTCGTGCAAATTCGCCCCCGGTACCCTGACCGCCATCGTCGGCCCCAACGGCGCCGGCAAGACCACCTATTTCAACCTGATCTCCGGTCAACTCAAGCCGAGCGCAGGTCAGGTGCTACTCAACGGGAATGACATCTCATCGCTGTCGGCCTCGGCGCGCACCCATGCCGGCCTGGGCCGCGCCTTCCAGCTGACCAGCCTGTTCCCGAATCTCAGCGTGATGGAAAACGTGCGACTGGCCTTGCAGTCGCGCCGTCGTGTGGGCCTGGATATGTGGAATGTCTGGAGCCACCATCGCGACCTGATCGAGCGGGCCGAGCAATTGCTCGACAGCGTGGCGCTGCTTTCCAAGCACGACGTGCAGGCATCGGCCCTGCCGCACGGTGACCAGCGCAAGCTGGAAGTCGGGCTGCTGATGGCGCTCGATCCCGATGTCTACATGTTCGACGAACCGACGGCCGGCATGAGCGTCGATGAAGTGCCGGTGATCCTGGACCTGATCCGTGCGCTGAAGGCGCGAGGCGACAGGACCATCCTGCTGGTCGAGCACAAGATGGACGTGGTGCGGGAACTGGCCGACCGCATCATCGTGCTGCACAACGGCACCCTGATGGCCGACGGCGACCCGGAAACGGTGATTTCGTCGCCGGTTGTACAACAAGCGTATCTCGGCCTTGCGCCGGTGGAGGAAGCGGCATGAATGCCCCCTTGCTCAAACTCGACGGTGTGCATACGCATATCGGCGCCTATCACATCCTGCACGGCGTCGACCTTGACGTGCCGCGCGGACAACTGACCATGCTGCTGGGCCGCAACGGCGCCGGTAAAACCACGACGCTGCGCACCATCATCGGCCTGTGGCAGGCATCGCAGGGCCGCATCAGTTTCGACGGCCGGGATATTACCGCAACGTCGACACCCGATATTTCGCAGCTGGGCATCGCGTACGTTCCCGAAAGCATGGGTATTTTTTCCGACCTGTCGGTCAAGGAAAACATGCTGCTGGCGGCACGTGGCGCACGCCGCGTCGATGACATCGACACGCAGCGGCTGGAGTGGATCTTTGGCTTGTTCCCGGCGATGAAAAAATTCTGGCTGCACCCGGCGGGCAAACTGTCCGGTGGCCAAAAGCAGATGCTGGCCGTATCGCGCGCCATCGTCGAACCGCGCAAACTGTTGCTGATCGACGAGCCAAGCAAAGGCCTGGCGCCGGCCATCATCGCCAACATGATCGCCGCCTTCCGTGAGCTGAAGCAGACCGACACGACCATCCTGCTGGTCGAGCAGAATTTCAACTTCGCCAGGCAACTGGGCGATACGGTAGCGGTGATGGATGACGGCAAGATTGTGCACCGTGGACAGATGGCGGAACTGGCAGAGGACGAAGAGTTGCAAACCCGCCTGCTCGGCCTGTCGCTGGCTGCGCATCATTAAGGAATAACGATGGGAACGACAACGGAACAGACTTCCGCAGTGCCGATCACAGACAAGGCAGGGACAACCGTGGACAAGGCAACGCCCGTAGCCATCGCGCCGCCGGTGGCCAGGAAAATCGACTGGATGCCGCTGGCACTGGTGCCAGTGCTGGCCCTGGCCGCCCTGCCCTTCGTCGGCTCCACGTCGACCTGGGTCACGCTGACCGCGGCCGGGCTGGCGATGGGAATGATCATCTTCATCATCGCTTCGGGCCTGACGCTGATCTTTGGCCTGATGGACGTACTCAACTTCGGCCACGGCGTGTTCATCGCACTTGGCGCCTTCGTCGCGGTGTCGGTGATGGGTTCGATGTCGGACTGGAGCAACGCCGACAGCCTGGCGCAGAACCTTGGTGCGCTCGGCTTGGCGATGCTGGCGGCAATGGTCGTGGCCGGCGTGCTCGGCGCCGTATTCGAACGGGTGCTGGTGCGGGTGGTGTACGGCCAGCATCTGAAACAGATACTGATCACGATGGGCGGCATGGTGGTCGGCGAAGAATTGATCAAGGTCATCTGGGGCCCTGCGCAAATTCCGCTGCCCTTGCCGACCGCCCTGCGCGGCTCGGTGCTGCTCGGTGACGCAGCCATCGAAAAATACCGGCTGATCGCGGTGGTGGTTGGACTGGCGGTGTTCGCTGCGCTGGTCCTGGTACTGAACCGCACCAAGCTCGGACTGCTGATCCGTGCTGGCGTGCAGGATCGCGAAATGGTCGAAAGCCTCGGTTACCGGATCCGCCGCCTGTTCGTCGGCGTCTTCATTGCTGGCTCGGCCCTGGCCGGCCTCGGCGGCGTGATGTGGGGCCTGTACCAGCAGAATGTGATTCCGCAGATGGGCGCGCAGGTCAACGTGCTGATCTTCATTGTCATCATCATTGGCGGCCTCGGCTCTACCGGCGGCTGCTTCCTCGGCGCGCTGCTGGTTGGCTTGCTGGCCAACTACACCGGCTTTCTGGTGCCGAAAGTCGCCCTCTTTTCCAACATTCTCCTGATGATCGCCATTTTGCTGTGGCGTCCGCAGGGCGTCTACCCGGTCACGAACAGGTGAGCAGCCGATGATTACCCGCATACTTTCTCACGATTTGCCGCGCAGCCGCATCCTGGCGGTGATCCTGACCGTGATCGTGCTCGGCCTGGCATTGGCACCGTTCATTTTTCCTGGCGCAAAGTCACTCAACGTGGCCGCGAAGATTCTGATCTTCATTGTGCTGGTGGCCAGCTTCGATCTGCTGCTTGGCTATACCGGGATCGTTTCCTTCGCGCATACGATGTTTTTCGGCATCGGCGCTTACGGCATCGCGATTGCCAGTACCCGCATGGGGCCGGGCTGGACCAGCCTGCTGGCAGGAGCGCTCGGCGCGATGTTGCTGTCGCTGCTGCTGTCGCTGGTGATCGGCTTGTTTTCACTACGGGTGCGGGCGATCTTTTACGCGATGATTACGCTGGCGGTGGCCTCGGCATTCCAGACGCTCGCTTCGCAATTGTCGGAAATCACCGGCGGTGAAGATGGCTTGAATTTCAAACTGCCGGAAGTCCTGGCGCCGTCCTTTCAGCTGAGCGACAACCCTTTTCTCGGCGCCTCGCTCGATGGCAGGTTGATTACCTACTATCTCGTGTTTTTCAGCGCGGTCGTGTTGTTCCTGGCCATGCTGCGCATTGTCAATTCTCCATTCGGCCGCGTGTTACAGGCGATTCGTGAAAACGATTTCCGTGCAGAGGCGATCGGTTATCGCACCGTCGTCTACCGCACCTGGTCGAATGTGCTGGCCGCCGTATTTGCCACGCTGGCCGGCTGCCTGCTGGCGATCTGGCTGCGCTACAACGGCCCGGACACCTCCTTGTCCTTCGAGATCATGATCGACATCCTTCTGATCGTCGTGATCGGCGGCATGGGCACCATGTATGGCGCGATCTTCGGCGCCACGGTGTTCCTGCTGGCGCAGAGCTATCTGCAGGACCTGATGGGCATGGCGGCAAACGCAATGCAATCGGTGCCGCTGCTCTCGGCGCTGCTGTCGCCCGACCGCTGGCTGCTGTGGCTGGGCATCCTGTTCATCCTGTCGGTGTACTTCTTCCCGACCGGCATCGTAGGCAAACTGCGGGAGCGTCAATGACCCCATCGTCCCATTACACACTGTGCTGCCGGCGTGAAATTCATTACGTCGAATGGGGCACGCGCGGCCAGCCGCCGATCATCATGTGGCACGGGCTGGCGCGCACCGGCCGCGATTTCGATGACCTGGCGGAAGCACTGTCTGATCGCTATCACATCATTTGTCCGGATACGCCGGGACGCGGGTTTTCACAGTGGAGCCCCGATCCCGATAACGAGTACTGCCTTGCCTTCTATGCACGTATTGCGGCCGAACTGGTTGACCGGCTCGGCTTTTCGCAAGTACGCTGGGTCGGCACCTCGATGGGCGGCGCGATCGGTACGGTGGCAGCGGCAACCACGCTGAAGGACCGTATCAGTCACCTGGTACTCAACGATAACGGGCCGGCACTGGCTGCCGCAGCGATTGAGCGGATCAAGGCTTATGCGGGCAATCCGCCGCAGTTCGACACCCTGACGGAATTTGAAGAGTTTTTGCGCACCGTGTACAAGCCCTATGGCTGGCAAAGCGATGCGCAATGGCGGCGCATGGCCGAGACTTCGGCGCGGCGTCTGCCGAACGGAAAAATCACGCCGCATTACGATCCCGCGATGGTGCGCCAGTTCATCGTCCATCCACAAGATTACGATCTGTGGGAAGCCTATGACACGCTCACCATGCCAACCATGGTGATGCGCGGGATCGATTCCGACCTGCTGCTGCAGGACACCGTCGAGGAAATGACGCGGCGCGGTCCGCGTGCGCAACTGGAAGTGATTGCCGGCTGCGGACATGCGCCGGCCCTGAATGTCCCGGAACAGATCGGCCTGGTGAGGGACTTTCTGAAGCGCTAGAGCGCTTTCGGTCCGCTGTGGGCCTGCCTTGGGCTTACTTTGCCAGCATCAGCACCGCCAGCCCCAGTACTGCGGGTACAGTCTGGATGAACAGGATGCGTCGCTGAACGGTAGTCGCACCCCAGATGCCTGCCACCGCGACACAGACCAGCCCGAATACCGCAAAGGCTTTGCCAATGGCTGGATCGGGATGCAGGAAATATACCGCCAGCGCAGCCGCCAGAAAGCCGTTATAGCAGCCTTGATTGGACATTGCCGGCGCCATCATTTCGACCTGCTGCTCCGTCAGTCCGAAGACCTTGCGCCCACGACTGCGAAACAGTACCGTTTCCAGCAAAAAGATATACACGTGGATTAGCAGCACGATACCGATCAAGACATTAGCGAGCATTAGCATGGTGTTCCCTCCGCGAAAATTCGTTCTAGCGTACAACATCCTTCTCGATATGGGGAATGAGCGCGCCATCCGCCACAATCGTCCTGACAGGTAACCACCGCCCATTGTCTGGTAGGCCTGAACTTTTGTGCTGCAATGTGCTCTTCGCATAAGGCATGCACCATTTTGAATAGCGGTCACGGCGAACCCCAGTCGTGATTTTCGCAAGAGCGACAAGCTAAAGCCTGCACACCGGAACGCAGGCGCCCCTCATAGGCAAGACTTCGACTGCGCGGCTCCGCCGCCAAAGCGCAGCACCTTGGCAAGGTCAAGATATGCCAGATGATCCGGAATGGCCGACAGGCGCCGGTAAAATGCGGATTGCTATCCGTAACTTCGATTGGTCGACCACCACCCTCGGCCCGCTCCATGCATGGCCGCAATGTTTACGTACTACAGTGGACATCCTGCTTGGCATGCCCATGCCGGCGCTGCTGCTATGGGGAAGCGACGGCATCATGCTCTACAACGATGCCTATGCCCTTATTGCCGGTGCCCAGCATCCCTGGCTGCTGGGCCGCAAGGTCGAAGATGGCTGCTCGGAACGCGCCGATTTTCACACGCAAGTGATGAAGGTCGTCCTGGCCGGCGAGCCGCTTCTTATTCGCGACCAGGAATTTCTGATTGAGCGCAATGGTGAAACGGAAAGCGCCTGGCTCAATCTCGATTTTTCCCCGGTGCTCAATGAGCGAGGTGTTCCAACGGGGGTACTGGCTATTGTCACGGATACCACCGAGCGCGTCAGGGTCGAGCAGGCCTTGCGCGCAAACGAAGCGCGCCTGTCGGCAATTTTTGCCCGCGCGATGGTGGGCTTGTCGGAGATTTCGCCCCAAGGCAAATTCATTCGTGTCAACGATGAGCTGTGCCGCATGCTCGACCGCCCGCGCGAGTTGCTGCTACAAATGGGCGTGCCGGATGTGACGCATCCAGAGGACATACCGAAAAGCCTGGCAGCGCTTGGTGCCTTGCTGGAGCACGGCGTACCCGCGTCCATTGATAAGCGCTATGTGCGTCCCGACGGCAGCCTGGTATGGGCCAACAGCAGCGTGACCCGACTGGACGATGAATACGGAGAGCCGGTTTCCTTGCTAGTGGTAACGGTTGACCTTACCGCACGGATGCAGGCCGAGCAGGCGCTGTCGGAAAGTGAAGCGCGCTTTCGCGCCCTTGCCGAGACCTGTCCGGCACTGATCTGGCATATCGATCCTTCTGGCAGCGTCAAATACGTCAATTCGCGTACTGTCGACCTGATGGATATTCCGCCGGAACAATTGTTCGGCACGTCATGGATCACGCTTCTTCACCCTGACGACACGGCACCTTATCTGAAGGCCATCCGCCATGCACAACTGGCACGCGCGCCGATGACGCACCGCCTGCGTGTGCGGCGTACCCATGATGGATGGCGCTGGCTGGAATCGCATGCGGCACCATGGTTTCGTGAGGATGGTGAGTATGCGGGGCACGTCGGCATTTCGCTCGATGTGACCGATGAAGTACGGGCGCTTGAAGAACTGGCGATCAGCAATGAGCGCCTCAACTTTGCCATTGAAGGCTCGGGCGACGCGATCTGGGACTGGCACATCGTGTCCAACCAGATGCTGCATTCAGACAAGTTGAACCAGGTGCTCGGTTTGTCGGAGCCGAAGCAGATGTTTGCCTATGGTGAATGGGAAAAACGCGTGCACCCGGAAGATTTGCCACAAGTGCTATCCGCACTCAATGCCTGTCTGAAAGGCAGCACCGGATCATTTCAGAGCGAATACCGGACGCGCTCCGATCGCGGCGACTGGAAATGGTTGCGTACGCGCGCCATCGTCGTCCAGCGGGACGCGCACAATAATCCACTGCGCATGACCGGCACGGTGTCGGACATTACGGAAAAACGGCGATCGGAAGAGATCATCTGGCACCATGCCAACTTCGATACCCTGACCGGCCTTCCGAATCGCAGGTTGTTTCGCGACCGCCTGGACCATGATGTCAAGAAAGCGCACCGCACTCATCAACCGCTGGCTCTGCTCTTTATTGATCTCGACCGTTTCAAGGAAGCCAACGATTTACTTGGCCATGACATCGGTGACCAGTTGCTGGTCGAAGCGGCGAGGCGTATCAGCGGTTGCGTGCGCGAATCGGATACTGTGGCCCGGTTGGGCGGCGACGAATTTACCGCCATACTGACCGAACTCGACGATCTCGCGCACGTGGAAATACTGGCACAAAAGATGATCGACACACTGGCTTCGCCTTTCCATCTGGCCAGCGAAGTCGTGTATTTGTCTGCAAGCATTGGCATCACCATGTATCCGAACGATGCAAGCAGTCCGGAAAACCTGATCCGCAACGCTGATCAGGCGATGTATGCTGCAAAGAATGGGGGACGCAACCAGTTCAGCTACTTTACGCGTTCGATGCAGCAGGATGCGCATGCAAGGCTGCGACTGATTTCAGACTTGCGCAAGGCGCTCTCCAGCGACCAGCTGAAGGTGTATTTCCAGCCGGTCGTCGATCTTGCAACCGGTGACGTCACGAAAGCCGAGGCACTGTTGCGCTGGCATCACCCCCGGTTGGGGTTGATCGATCCACCGCAATTCATCCCTTTTGCCGAAGAGTCCGGACTGATCAGTGAAATCGGTGAATGGGTATTCCATGAAGCAGCATCCTGGTCCGGACACTGGGGACGCCGGCTTGGTATACCTTTCCAGATCAGCGTCAACAAGTCGCCAGTGCAATTCATGTCACGCAGCCATGAAAGCAACTGGGCTCATTACCTGCAGCGGCTCGGGCTGCCCGGCAGCAGCATTTCCGTGGAAATCACGGAAGGTACCTTGCTCAACGCATCGGCGCGCGTGGCAGACAAGCTGCTGCAATATCGTGACGCCGGCATCCAGGTAGCGATCGACGATTTCGGAACCGGATATTCATCGATGGCTTATCTGCGCAAGTTTGATATCGACTACCTGAAGATCGACCAGTCATTCGTGCGCGATGTCGCCATTGATGCAGGCGATCGTGCAATTGTCCGTTCCATCATCGCCATGGCACATGAGCTCGGCTTGAAGGTAATCGCCGAAGGCATCGAGACCGATGCACAGAAATTTTTGCTGATGGAAGCCGGCTGTGACTATGGCCAGGGTTTTCTGTTTTCGAAAGCCATACCACCGGAAGAATTTGAAAAGGTGCTGGGTGCATAACATTCCACAACCATCCAATGCAGAATGATCCGCAACACCCTCGTAGCAACTTAGCTCTTCCTGACCGGCCTGCGCGCCAGCAAGGCGCGCGCTGCGCCGACTGCAGCCTTGGCCCCATGCAGGGTATCGATGGTTGCCTTGATCGCAATGCCTAACTGGTCCTTATCGCGTGACCGCTGCAGCAACCAGCTGCGCACTTGCAAGGCATTACCCAGGAGAGCGTTATGCAGCGCACGCCGGCCGTTGAACACCATGTATCTGCGCGAACGGTAGAGTGCGATGTGGTCGAGGTTGCGCTGCACACCTAGCAGCCGGTACTTGTATTCATACCGTCCCCACAGGAAGTGGTATTCCCTGCCGCCACGCGCAATGCATTCGCAGATGGTGAGATAACAGCATACGGTGCCGAGACCATAATCATTGAATGCAGGGTCATGTGCGATCACCTTCAGAAAATAATTGTCTCCGATGCGAAAATTGATCGTACCTGCGCAGACCCGCCCGTCAATCGTGACCACGCTCACCATGCCGAACTTGCGAGCGAAGTTCAGGATCCGCTCAGCTTCGATATCATCGATATAGGACGAGCGATGTTTGTCCGCCATCCTGGCGCGGTTCATGGCGATGATTGCACGCACATGCTCTTCTCTTATCTCCTCATGGGTGTACACATCATGTCGCAGCGTCGGAAAATCACGCCGCAACTTGTTCTGATAACGATTGATATAGCTGCGTGTCGACTTGCCCAGCTTTGACCGATATGCCTCGGTCGATGACGGTAATTCGAGCACGATATCTTCCGTGCAGCTGAAGTGCTGGCAGGGAAAATCTACCCGTTTCAGTTCGGCTTCTACTGCATGGAAAAGGATGATGTTGACGCTGCTGAAAGTGGTAAAGATGTAGTTGGCGAACCGGGTGACTTCCTGAGCGTCAAGCCGTATCTGCTCATTGAGTACGCGGACGGTATCCTTGTCCCGGCGCAGCAAAAGAATGGCCACCGGTTCGTTCTTCCGGCGCGCGACATAGATACTGACACCGGACGACAAGTCGCCATAGGTACGGTGATGCGCAAGCGTGGAGTAGAGGTTCTGGTACAGTTTTTCCAACTCATCCTCCAGTGCATGGGGGATGGAATTTTCAAATAGCGAAATCGAAATATCGTTTGAGGTCATGAGCGGAGACAAGACGATTTGTAAGCGAAAATCAACAGAAACAACATGCACTGTCCGAGTCTGCTCTGAATATCATCATGTCCCGCATGTTCCCTGTTTTCCACCGCACATCTGCATCTCTTTGTGTCCGCTCAAACTGCGCTGCTAAGTCCCTGCTTTTTCCATGGACGGATAGGCGAGCTGAAACAAACCGCGTTTATCCGCACATCGTTGGGACTCATCTTCGCACGCGGCATGACATAAGTGTTCCATCCTGACGTATCGACTAATGCAATGTATTTGCCTTTTCTATCAAGGCTAAGGCGACAGTTGTCCAGACGATGGCTGTAACGGTGCTGTAGCGATATGGAAACGCAGGTCGATCCGGTCCTCGACCTGCAGTGCTCCGCCGAGCACCGAAAAAGGAACAATGCCGAACTCACTCTGTCGGAAAGAGATACGGCCTTCGGCCAAGACGCCATTGCCTTGCCGGGTAATGCGTGCCGGCACGTCCATGTTACGCGTCACGCCATGGATCGAAAGTGCGATATGCAAGAGATTGGCTTGTGTAGCGTCACGGCTAATCCGTACATGCGCGAGCGGATAACGTGCGCTCTCCAGCACTTTGTCGAGCATGTTGCGGCGGGTACCTTCAATGGCTTGCTGCGGCAAGTCTGGATCAAGTCCGGCCTCGGCACGCAATGGCACTTCATCGACCGTCAGACTGTCGAGCGGAATGGCAAGATCGGCACGTCCTTCATCGGGCGCGACCCACCCGCGCACATCATGCGATGCAACTATATGTTCATGGCCGAGTCGTGCCAGCCTTCCACCCCGATGCACTTCAATCACGATCAGCGATTTTTCGGTATCGACCGCGAGTACCGGTTTGCCCGCGGCATGCAACTGCAAGTAATAGCGTTCATCTTCCGCTTGGAGCGTCCGGGCAGCTGGCACCATCTGCACTGTTGGCTTTGTAGGCACAGGCACGCAGCCATTGAGAATCAGGAATAAGGCTAGTAACAGTGCTGTCAACGCTGCTTGGTGTCGGATGCGATTCATTGCTTCACCCTGCCAGCGTAACTTTGGCTAGTTGTGATTAACGTCAACGTTGCATCATCGGGAAAAGCGCTGGAGTGGCTTTCCGGTTTGAAACTCTGAAACCAAAGGTTACAAGATCATGCATCGACGCTTAATTGTTATCAAGAACCTATCGAGGCATACCCTGCATCATGGCATGACAAGTTTTCCAGCTTTTGTTCTGCAGGAAAGAATATGACTTGCGAAGCACCGTGCCGCCGCAGTTGTAGCAAGCGGTCGGCCACCATTGATTTTCGATCTGGCGACAACCGTATCTGGCCAGACCGTAACACAGCACAACGAATGAAAGGCTTTCAATGATTTCCTTATCCAAGGACATGCAACAGCATGGCGCCGCGATGGCGTTGACACTACAGGGAGCAACCGTATGAAATTGACGCGTCTTGATATCAAGCCGATTTGCCTTGCACTGATTACTGCAGGCGTATTGAGCGCCTGTGGCGGCGGTGGTGGCGGTGACACCGTTGCACCGAGTACGGGCACTGGTAGCACAGACACTGGTGGTACAGGTACTGGTGGTACAGGCACTGGCGGTACAGGTACTGGCGGTACAGGCACTGGCGGTACAGGCACTGGCGGTACAGGTACTGGCGGTACAGGTACTGGCGGTACAGGTACTGGCGGTACAGGTACTGGTGGTACAGGCACTGGTGGCACCGGCGGTGCAACCTCGACCACCATGTCGTGCCCCGAAGGCGCTGGCTTTCAGTGCAGCGGAAGCACGGTGCTTGCAAGAGAAAACGGCATTATCCTGACCAATTCCGGCGTTCAGGCATACGGCACGTCGACCAGCGATCTTGCCAATCCCATTGTGATCAAGACAGGCGCATTTGGCTTCGCATTACCAACCAGCGAGGCAGCTAACGGCGTCGCCGAAGTACGGGTTGCAAAGGATCCGACAACAGGCAGGATTTCTTCGCGGGCGCTCATTCTGCGAAACCTGGGTTTGACATGGGACAGCGTAAAGGATCGTCCGCCTATTCTTGAAACGTTTAATCCAACGGCGGGAACTACCAGGCTGGACGAGGCCGGCCGTATTGTTGTTGCCGGTGCCCTGCCCAGCCCGTCGGACCTGAACTATTACGACTTTGGCACAAAGGGTGCATTGGGAACGCAAGAAAACTATGCCAACAACCGCTACTTCCCACGCAGCGCACCGTCGCGATGCGCTCCGGAAGTGCCACCGGCCAACTGCGCCACAACCGAAACCGTTGAGCCAGCGGGCCCACAAACTGGCGACTGGCGCACTGGTGGCATCCGGCCCGACGGGACTAGTTTTATTCGCGTTCATGAAGATGGTGATGTCCACGCTGGCAACGGCCCGAACGGCACCATTCTGGAAGGTGGCAATGGCATCGGCGTTCCCTTCCCCGGTTCGAAGGGCTACCGCAGCTTCGACAACTACAGTTTCCAATACGCCAACCTGAGTACCTGGCTGACGCAGGATACGGTGTGGATCGAGGAATGGGCAAAGCGTGGCAACGAACACAACAAGAACCGTCGCGGCGTGATTACCTATGGCGATGTGACGAATCCAGCTACCGTCCCAACTACTGGCACGGCGACCTATTCGGGCTTCGCTTATGGCTACTATGCTGCTAACCGCACAGGAGACCCATCGGTGTTCCGCGGCAATGCCACGATGACCGTCAACTTCGCCACCCGCGCAGTGACGATTACCGTTCAGAACGCCACTACGGAGGACTCCGCAGGAGCACCGGTGCCGGTCAACTTCACGACCGTCACAACAATGGGTGCAGCCGGAAGCAACCTGACCAACTTCCTTTCCGGCGCGGTGAGCAGTGGCGCACTATCCGGACAGCTTGGTGGACGCTACTTCGGCCCGCTGTCTGGCAATGCGCCAGTCGAAATCGGTGGTACGTTCCAGATGTCCAACGCAGGCAGCGGCCAGACCGTCATCGGTGGATTCATGGGCCGCAAACAGTAAATCGACAAATTTGCTGCAGGGCTAAGCCGCAAGGATGTTCTTCCTTGCGGCTTATTATTTTTCCAATACAAATCTTTCCCAATGCAATTAAACGAATCCGGAATGGCGCGTGTAAGCGTGTAACATACGATTCCAATCAATCGCACCGATCGTGTTCACGCCGTGTCAAGTCCGCAAGCGCTCGCCGTATTTAATCCCGAAGAACTGATTTCCCTGATCGCTGCTGATGCTGCCTACCGGGAAATCGTCCTTAGCCTTCTCACCACCATTGTCGAGAATGGCACGCAGCCATTGGACGAGTCGTGGCAGGCCTGGCGTGACGGCCGCACAGCGGATGCCACCCGGCTCTTGCACAAGGCCCGCGGTTCGCTTGGATCGTTTGGACTTAAACGTTTTTCCGCAATTGCGCTGGAACTGGAACTGATGCTGAGCCGCGATCCGGGCATGGTTACCCAGTTGTTCACCGACACTCGGGAAGAGTTGCAAGCCGCAATCGACGCTATCCGCGGCTGGCTCAATGCGCAATCGCAGCCGACACCGGTGGCGGAGGGCTAGGGCGGGTTTCATATATTGGCCTGCCCGCAACAGGCCCGGTGAAACCGGCAGGCCACATGTTTTTTTGCTTTGCGATAAACTCGATTCCCCTCCTTGTACCGAGAAATCGCCATGCTGACCGCTAGCCGCCCGCCCCAACTGAAGACTGTGCTCATCGCCGCCGGCGCGGTGTTGACGCTTGCCATGGGCGTGCGCCACGGCTTCGGCTTCTGGCTGCAACCCATTTCGCAAGCCTACGGCTGGACGCGCGAAACCTTTTCACTGGCGATGGCCTTGCAAAACCTGATGTGGGGCGCGTTCGCACCGTTCGCCGGGATGGCCGCCGACCGTTTCGGCACGGCACGCGTGGTGATCGTCGGCGCCCTCTGTTATGCCGGCGGCCTGTTATGGATGGCCACGGTGGCGCAACCCACGCTGTTTGTGATCGGCTCAGGCGTACTGATCGGCGCCGCGCTTGCCTGTACTGCCTTTGGCGCAGTCAGCGGCATCATTGGCCGTACCGCACCTGAACACAGGCGCTCCTGGGCCTTCGGTATTTCGTCGGCCGCCAGTTCCTTCGGCCAGTTTGTGATGATGCCGGTCGAACAACAGATGATTTCCATTACCGGCTGGCAAACCGCGTTTTACCTGCTGGCCGCGCTGGTGGCGCTGGTCATGTTGCCGATGGCATTTGGCCTGCGTGAAATGCCGGTGCAAAAAGCCGGTGGCAGCGAACAGAGCATCCTGGAAGCCACGCGCGAAGCATTCGCCTACCGCCCTTTCCTGCTGCTGGTCGCAGGCTATTTCGTGTGCGGCTTCCAGGTGGTGTTCATCGGCGTGCACATGCCTTCCTACCTGAAAGACAAGGGCATCATGGATCCCGGCGTGGCTGTCATGGCGCTGGCGCTGATCGGCCTGTTCAATATCTTCGGCTCTTACTACGCGGGCAAACTCGGCGGCATGCTGCCAAAACGCTATCTGCTGTCTTCCATCTACATTACCCGCGCAGTCGTGATTTCCCTGTTCCTGCTGGCACCGTTAACCAACTGGTCGGTCTATGTGTTCGCCTGCGCAATGGGCTTGCTGTGGCTGTCGACCGTGCCGCTCACCAATGGCGTGATCGCCGGCATTTTCGGTGTCAAATACCTGTCGATGCTATCCGGCTTCGTGTTCTTTTCCCATCAGGTTGGCAGTTTCCTGGGGGTGTGGCTGGGCGGTTTTCTGTTCACCCGCGACGGCAACTACAATACCGTATGGGGCATCACGATTGCGCTCGGCATCTTTGCCGCGCTGATCAACCTGCCTATCAATGAAAAGGCGATTGTCCGGCAGCCACAGCCTGCGCTCGCCTGAAACCAGTATCCGCGAATCCGTGAGGGCGCCGTGAGCAATAGCGTTAACAGCATGCAAAACAGTAATAGCAACAACACGCTTCGCAAGCGTGTCATCCAGTTGCTCCTCGGTGCCCTTGGTGCCTCCGTGCTAGCGCTTGCGTTTGTCGCTTACCTGCGTCCTTCCTTCGTTGTCGACCTTGCCAACCGTATCGTCCTATGCTTTTGAATCGCACTACTCCGCCCGCTGCGCGTTCCGCCGTGCAGGCTCTGGGCGCATCGCGCATCCGTGAAGTCGCCAACGCCGGCATCGGCCTGTCCGATGTGCTTCCGTTCTGGTTCGGCGAACCGGACCAGGAAACGCCGGCGTTCATTCGGGATGCGGCAAAGGCATCACTGGACGCGGGCGATACGTTCTATACCCACAACTTCGGCATCCCGCCGCTGCGCGAAGCGATTGCAGCTTATGTGTCGCGGCTGCACAAGCCGACCGATATGAGTCGCGTCGCAGTGACATCGTCGGGCGTATCGGCATTGATGCTGTTGTCACAGCTGATTATCCAGCCTGGCGACCGTGTGGTAGCGGTGACGCCGCTGTGGCCGAACCTCGTCGAAATTCCGAAAATCCTCGGCGCGGAAGTAGTCAAGGTACCGCTGCGCTTTGGCCAGACCTGGGAACTGGATGTCCAGCAATTGCTGGATGCGCTGACGCCCGGCACGCGCGCCGTGCTGATCAACTCGCCGAACAATCCGACTGGCTGGGTCATTAGCCGCGAGCAGCAGGAAATCATCCTCGCGCATTGCCGGCAGCATGGCATCTGGATCCTGTCTGATGACGTGTATGAGCGACTGGTCTACGATATAGAACCCGGCGAACCGGGAACCCGTTCCTGCGCGCCGTCCTTCCTGGATCTGGCTGACGAGCAGGACCGGCTGGTATCGGCCAACAGCTTTTCAAAATCCTGGCTGATGACCGGCTGGCGACTTGGCTGGGTCGTGGCACCGCAGCCGTTGATGGCTGATCTGGGCAAGCTGATTGAATACAACACGTCCTGTGCACCGGGATTCGTGCAACGCGGCGGCATTGTCGCGGTGGAACGCGGCGAAGAAATCATCGCGCATACCGTCGAGCGCTATCACGCGGCGCGCGACTTCCTGTACACCCGGCTCAATGCGATGCGAGGCATTACCGCACCCAAGTCCAAGGGCGCGATGTACCTGTTTTTCCGGGTCGATGGCGTCGACGATACGCTGGCGTTGTGCAAACGTCTCGTGACTGAGGCGCGGGTGGGACTGGCGCCAGGCAGCGCTTTCGGACCGGAAGGCGAAGGCTATATCCGCTGGTGCTTCGCCAGTTCGCTTGACCGGCTGGAGGAAGGCTGCCAGCGACTCGAACAATTCATGGCGAAGCAGTAAGACGCGTTATGGGTTGGGATTGAGGTTGGGATTGGAATTAGGCAACGTGAAATAAAACCGCGTTCCCACACCGACCTCGCTCTCCGCCCAGATTCTTCCGTTGTGCTGTTCAATAATGGCTTTGGCAATGGACAAACCCAGCCCTGTACCCAGCCGCCTGGTCAGTTCCGCTTGCCAGAAACGATCAAAAATCTTTTCCAGGTTTTGCGCCGGAATACCTTCACCGGTATCCGAAACGCAAAAAGTCACACTCTTGTCACATCCTTCAATCGACACCGTGACCTGGCCGCCGGCGGCGGTAAATTTCAGTGCATTGCCGATCAGGTTGTCGAGCACCTGGAAGATCCGGCTCTTTTCGCAATAAGCCGTGCAGCCGGTTTGCTGCACATTGACTGACAAGCTGATCCCTTTTGCGGCGGCGAGCGGTAGCGAAAAATCGACCGCTTCCCTGACCAGTTGTTCAGCGTCTTCGTCGTGCAAGACCAGGTCCAGCGTTCCCGCTTCGATCTTGGCCATGTCGAGGATGTTGGAGATCAGATTTTCCATCGCGCTCGCCGCACGGACGCCACGTTCGATGGTTCTTTGCGCGGCAGGCTCCAGGTCCGTCTTGAACTGCTGCAAGAAGTCGAATCCCATCTTGGTAATGCTTAATGGCGTACGCAGGTCATGGGAAACAACCATCACCATTTCCTCCTTTTCACGCGTCAGCTGTTCCGCTCTTTTGCGTGCCGCCTGTTCCTTTCTGAACTCGCGACGCAAGGCCTGCGCAAGCACATCCATGCGCAGGTTGTTGGCCGCCTGGATTTCAGCTTGGACCCATGGCAAGGACTTGCCCCGTACTTCCTGCTTCCAGGACTGGAAGGATTCACGCGGATGCAGTGTGGTTTGCTGTGCAGTCTCCCTTACCGCCTTGGCCGGTTCTCCGGCCCAGGTAATGAAGGTTTCGATCTCGGGACGGAACAACAGAATGTAATTTCTTTGCGACGGCGCAATCGAAATCGCCAGCAAACCGCTGGCCACATCTTTGTAGGCCGCCGCTGGTGGATGGACGGTTGGCAGGCTGTTTGTCTGGAAGATAGGCTTGTCGGCATGCGTCTCGATCAGCCAGGACACGATGCCTTCGATGTCCGCCACCGCAGGCGTCTTTCCGGACACGACCCATTCGCCGCCATCAGCGATTGCCGCTCCCTGGGCGGCAACAAGTTCCACGATGCCGGGTGCATGCTGTACCAGGGCCTGAGCAAGGTTCTCCTGTTTTTCCATATGCCGCAGCAAGGCCATGCGGACCCATTCCAGCTGTACCCGGTAATCGAGTTCACCGAGGTCGGTCTTGGTCCGGATATGCGATGACACATGCTGGCCGATGAGTTGTGCGGCAAGGCGCGTATCGGAATCGACCAGCAAGGGATGCGCATGATGGCAGGCGATCAAGCCCCACAACTGCCCGTCATTGATCAGCGACACTGTCAGGCTTGCCCGCACCTGCATGTTTGCCAGGTATTCGAGGTGGATCGGCGAGACGCTGCGCAACTGTGCCTTGCCGAGATCCAGTGGCGCGCCCGTCGCGGGATGCCGGCCGGGATAGATCTTTGATGGCGTATAGCTGATATCGGGGATCATGCGTAGCCAGTTTTGCAGGAACACCGCGCGTGCCTGCGCTGGAATATCGGAGGCGGGGAAATGGTGTCCCAGATAGGAAGCGACTTGTTTGCTGCGTGCTTCCGCAATCACTTCGCCATGCCAGTCTTCATCAAAACGGTAGATCATCACGCGGTCGAAACCGGTGATGACGCGCACCTGTTCCGCAGCGGTACGGCAAAGCTCCTCCAGGCTGCCGGCACGCTGGAGCGCCTGGATCGCATCGCGTAATTGCAGGTGGAAGGATAACGGCGACGCATTGGTCCGCTCACTGCTTACCGGTTCGATTTCGAGATACTGGATGCCGAAATATTCATGCACAAACAACTCCCAGTCATTCCCATTTTCATGGCTGAATGCAAGCTTCAGCCGCAAGGGACTTTGTTCCTTCAGGCGTGGATGGCGCAGATATTCCCTGACTGCTGCAACCGCTGACGGCGATACAAAATCTGTAAAGCTGCGGCCGAGCAGGTCCGGAGCCGCGATGCCCCATAGGGAAGCGACGTTCTCACTACTGTTGCTGATGGCAAGCTTATCCGGGTCTATCGTCAACAATATGCCGAAAGGCTGTATGGCGCCGGGGATATGTATCGGCTCGCTCTCGCATGCGAGAAGAGAAAGATCGGCGGGTTGTTTGTCTGCAGAATTCATTACTGCGCTTTTCCTTTTCTTGCTGACGCCGCGGGGTTGAAGGCAGGTGGCGATGAGAGTAGTCGGAGCGATAGGTCGGCAAGACGATATTTTCAGCGAGGTCAGACAATATCCAACCCGCTTGGTTTAGCGTGAATCCCAGCCCGGGATTCGAGAGCACAGTTAACCTGTGTTTACACCGAGCGGGTAATGCCACCGTCAACCCGCAGATTCTGGCCAGTAATATATCCCGCGTCGGTCGACAATAAGAAGGCGACGGTTTTGGCGATTTCTTCCTTGCCGGCCTGGCGTCCCATTGGAATTTGGGCGATCGTCGCCTCGTCCTGAGCGATGGAATCGACATAGCCGGGCAAGACATTGTTGATGCGGATATTCAACTTTGCCACCTCGTCCGCATAGATCTTGGTGTAGCTTGCAAGTGCGGCGCGCAATGTTGCGGAAATCGGAAAGCGCGCCGACGGTTCGAATGCGGCAAAGGTGGAAATATTGACGATCGCACCGCCGCCCTGTGCCTGCATGACCGGCGTAACAAGGCGGGTCATCCTCACGACATTGAGCAAGAGCAAGTCAAGTCCGGCATGCCAGTCGGCATCGGCCAGTTCCAGCAAGGGGCCTTTTTTCGGATGGCCGGTGTTGTTGACGACCGCATCGATTCGCCCGTGCTTTTCTATCGCCAGTCCGACCAGGTTTTGCAGGTCATCGGCATTGTCGCTTGATCCTTGCATCGCAATGCCACCCAGTTCAGCAGCGAGTGCATGGATCTCTTCCGACCGTGACATCAGGACAACGTCGTACCCGCGCGCGGCGAGTTCTCGGGCGCATGCCGCACCCATGCCGCGAGACGCCGCGGTGATGATGGCGCTCTTGCCTGTAACGGTCTTGCTTTGCTCTATTACTGGTGTCATCTCTGGCCTTTATGTTTATCCGGTGCAGGGTGCCGGCAATGTTATCGGTGCCGGCGAACAGGGCTTTGATGATAACAAGGGAATAAGAAACCGAGAGTGCTTGGCCGGTCTATTCCTGCACCGACTGTGCCAGGTGTTTAGTGTTTTACAATAGCCGCATGGACATTACTCTTCCCGAACTCGAACAAGCGATCAATTACTGGCGCACGCTGCGCCCTTCCAGCGGCGAGGAACGCGCCTTGTCGCCCGAAGTCAACGCGCTGGCTACCGTGTATGCGCTCATGATTTTCCACAAAACCAGATCGTTACCCTTGTCCGATCTGGACCAGAACGCGCGCCAGTTACTGGAGGAATGGCGAACCGGCGCCACTTGAATACGAATACGCGCTTTCCCTGATGCAATGTATGCCGGCATCGTCACCGGCATGTCACAAGTCCGCCCGCTGCCTCGTCTTGTCTGTACCAGCTTGAAAACGAGGCTTCCATGTCAACCCGTACCATCGCCTGTCTGCTGCTCGCACTGATCCTTGCCGGCAATGGCGCCGCGATGCTGTTCGTGCCGCCGCTATGGTATCAACTGATTCCGGGTGTCACCGGCACCGGCCCGCTGAACGTGCACTTTGTCCGCGACATCGGCTGCGCCTACCTGTGCGCCGGCGCGGCATTTGCCTGGTTCTCGCGTGACTCGCGCGCCTGGCCTGCGGCGTTGACGGGTAGCGCGTTTCTGCTGCTACATGCCCTGGTGCACGTCGGCGAAGCCGTGACCGGCACCTTCAGCATGTCCCATTTCCTGCGCGATCTGCCCGGCGTGTTCCTGTTGCCGTTGGCGGCGGTCTGGCTTGCATGGCCGGTGCGGCAGGTTTATTCAGTCGATGTCCACCCGCGGGCCGAGGTGAACATCGTGCCGGCCAGTCCATGCGAAAAGAATTGACCGCCCATGGATAAGGTAGGATAAATATTCCGCGCCCGTCAGTGTCACAACCGACATGAGATGCAATACCGGATGTTATCCGGAGTGCCGGCAAGGCTTTCATCAGGCCATCAGGAGAACTGCAATGCTGCAATGGATAGCACACCGCCAGCTCGCCGCTTTTGAGCGGGCTTATGATTACGACGCCAGCTACATTCATGACATGATGGACATCAGCTGGCCGGCTGCCCGGCGCTTCATTCCGGTAATGAAGATGTCGAGCTTTCGCCAGGATGTCCCGGCCGCGGTCTGGTATGCGGCGAAGATTATCGCCACCATGGCCGAAGATTGCGGACCGTGCGCGCAATTGTCGGTAAGCATGGCCGAGCGCGAAGGTGTCAGCGCCGAGGTCCTGCGCGGCATTATCAGCGGTGACGAAACCGCCATGGGTGAGGATGCAGCGCTGGTTGCACGCTTCACGCGTGCGGTGCTCGCACATGATCTTGCCGCCGACGCCTTGCGCGAGCAGATTGCCGCTCGCTGGGGAAAACGCGCTGTAGTCACTCTGGCCATGGCAATCACTTCGGCCCGGCTCTATCCCACGATGAAATATGCACTCGGCCACGGCCAGGCATGTGCACGGCTACGCGTCGGCTGCGTGGAGACGCATCTCCGGGACCACCTCGAACCGACGACCGCCGCGTCGGCAACACCGGCATGAGCGCGACCGTCACACAGCAGGACGTGCTCGAGTTCGAGTCGCACCGGCGGCATTTGCGGGCGCTCGCCTATCGCATGCTCGGCACCCGCGCCGAGGCCGAAGATGCAGTACAGGATGCGTGGCTGCGCTGGCAATCCACCGATCGCAAGCAGGTCGACAATCCGCGCGCCTTCCTGTCGCGCACCGTAACGCGGCTCTGCCTGGACCGGCTGAAATCGGCCCAGGCGCAACGCGAAGTCTATATCGGCGCGTGGCTGCCGGAACCGGTGGTCGACGACGATACGCCGTTCCAGCCCGGCCCCGAAGCAGCGCATGAACTGGCGCAGGATTTGTCGATTGCCTTCATGTTGACGCTGGAAAGGCTGTCGCCGCTGGAACGTGCGGCTTTCCTGCTGCATGACGTGTTCGACATGGACTTTGCCGAAGTCGCATCCGCCCTCGGCCGTACGGAAGCGGCCTGCCGCCAGCTGGCCTCACGGGCGCGCACCAACGTGCATGCCAACCGTCCTGCCTTCAAGGTCAGTCCCGCTGAAGGCACCCGGCTCGCCACGGCATTTGCCAATGCGATCCGCGACGGCGACATCGCTGCACTGGCACAGGTCCTGACGCAGGATGCGGTATTTGTATCGGATGGTGGCGGTCGCGTCACGGCGGTGCCGAAGCCGCTGCACGGCCGTGATCTGATTGCCAAGGTATTGATCGGCTTTACCCGCAACTACGATAAGACACGGTATGGCATGCGCCCGTCGCTGGTCAACGGCATGCCCGGCTTCATCGTCTACACGACAGAGGGCGTTCCGGTACAAACCATCGCGCTTGAAGGCGGTCCCGATGGCTTGATCAAGGCTATCTACATCACGCGCAACCCGGAAAAACTGCAGTCGGTCGTACCCTGAGATTCTGCCTTTAAAAAGTCAGATCAGGCCGCGAGATGCCGTGCCTGGCGCTGCGGGGCGGCGTCGACTTTGATCGCCTTGGCATCCGCTTTTGGCTTGGCCTTGTGCGCCTGTCCCGCATAGTCGCTGTCTACCAGCGCTGCCGCATCTTCGGCAGCCATGCCACGGCTGCACAGCCATTGCGTGACCAGCGCGGCGAGTTTGTCGAGTGCGATACGATGGGTTGCGTCGGTGTGTGCATACAGCCAGTCCGACAGCGCCATGAAATTGGCAAACGGTACATTGCCCAGAACCACCGGTAGCGTATTGGCAAAGCGCCCCGAATTGGCAACCAGGTCCCAGTAGCGCGCAAAGCGCACCAGCCGCTGCATGGTGGCGAAGTCGATGCGGTCGGTCGCGAGGATGGTGTAAGGCGGATACGGATCGAACACCATGCCATAGGCCTGGGTATGCCGGATGATGGGCGTGCCGCGCAGGCGCTTGAGGATGCCGAACTGGATCTCATGCGGCGCCAGCGCCACCAGCTGGTCGAAACCGCGCGCAAAACTGTCGAGGTCCTCCTCTGGCAAGCCGGCGATCAGGTCCACATGCAGGTGCGCATGCGAGTGTTCGCGCAGCCAGCGGATGTTGGCGGCGGACTTGTCATTATTTTGCTTGCGGCTGATGATGCCTTGGACTTCCGGATTGAAACTCTGGATACCGATTTCAAACTGCAGCGTCCCCGGTGGAAATTGCTGGATTGCTTCCTTCAATGCATCCGGCAAATGATCGGGCACGACTTCGAAATGCGCGAACACCGGATCGTCCGGATGCGCGGCCAGCTTGTCGAGGAAGAATTGCATGATCCTCAGGCTGGCCTTGATATTCAGGTTGAAAGTGCGATCGACGAATTTGAACAACCGCGCGCCGCGCGCATGCAGCGATTCGAGCTCGACAAGGAAGGCATCGAGGTCGAATGGCCACGCAGTCTTGTCGAGTGAAGACAGGCAGAATTCACATTTGAACGGACAACCGCGCGAAGCCTCGACGTAAAGCGTGCGATGGGCAATATCCTGGTCGGTATAGTCAGCATACGGCAGCTTGATCTCATCCAGTGGCGGTTGCACGCCAGCATGGATTTTCATCAGCGGTTTGGGGCCACGCAGGATTTGCCGGCACAGCGCAGGAAAAGTCACATCGCCCCAGCCAGTGACCAGGTAGTCGGCCAGTTGCACGATGTGCTGCTCCTGGGATTCATACGATACCTCTGGACCACCGAGCACGACCGTCACCTGCGGCGCCACGCGCTTGAGCAGCGCGACCACGCGTGTGGTTTCCTCGACATTCCAAATATACACGCCGAAGCCGATGATGCGTGGCTGGTGGGCGAGCAGGCGTTCGACGACGTCGGTGGTTTTTGCACCGATCACGAATTCCTGCAACTGTGTGGTTTCACGCAAATCGCCCATATTGGCAAGCAGGTAACGCAGGCCAAGCGAGGCGTGCGTATAGCGGGCGTTGAGGGTGGACAGCAGGATGGTCATGGGGAAACGGCGGATGGCTGAGGGGGTATTTTACGCCGGTCTGGCGAGGGGTGACGGCATTGGGCGGTGGTGCTGGTGGAATGACAAGTGTTGGGCGATTTGAATTTGTGCGGTTGAACCCATCCCCACCCTAGCCCTCCCCTTGAAAGGGAGGGAACGTTCTTGATGATGGAAGGCAGTAAGGATGGATTGCCGTCCTAAGAAGTGCCATCAGCAGAGAGCGCCCGCGGCGGCAATCAGCAATCAGCAATCAGCAATCAGCAATCAGCAATCAGCAATCAGCAATCAGCAATGCGATGCGCAGCGAGCGAGCCGAAGTTCCCTCCCATTCAAGGGGAGGGTTAGGGTGGGGATGGGTTTAAAGAATCCCCTGTGCAGACGCCAAAAGAGCGCAGGCCAAAACGGATAAAGAAGCGAAACCTGTCTGAGCCGCAGGCGAGTTTGTTTCGCTTCCCGTTTTGGCCCGCGCTCTTTTGGGTACCCGAAGGGCGGCGAACCGGGGTCGCCTTTCTTTGCCTCCTTTCTTTGGCGAAGCAAAGAAAGGAGGTGGCCCGCCGGGGCCAGTCCCGGCAAGCTCGTTCGAAGAACTAACAGTACTGAATCACCGAAGAAAAAAGAACGATAGAAAAGCCCAACCCCTACCCCTGCTTCTCCATCTCCTTCTCCTGCAAACTCCTCCACATCACCTTCCCCGTAGCCGACTTCGGCAACGCCTCCACAAACTCCACCACCTTCGGCACCTTATACGCCGCCATCTTCTCCTGCGCCCACTTGGTAATATCCTCCCCCGTCACCTCAACCCCGGGCCGCCTGACGATCACCGCCTTCACCGTCTCCCCGCGATACGCATCACGCGCCGCGATAATGCAGCACTCCTGCACCGCCGGATGCTGATACATCATCGACTCCACCTCCGCCGGCCACACCTTGAAGCCACTCGCATTAATCATCCGCTTCAGGCGATCGGTAAAGAAGAAATATCCCTCCTCGTCCATATACCCCAGATCACCCGAACGGAAGAACCGCTTCCCATCCAGCTCGGCAAACGCTTCCGCCGTCTTCTTCGGATCGTTCCAGTAGCCCTGGAACACCTGCGGTCCATGAATCCAGATCTCGCCTGTCTCGCCCTGCGGCACTTCCTTCAGCGTTACCGGATCGACGACCCGTGAATCCACATTCAGGTAAGGCACGCCCAGGCACTGTTGCTTCATATGATTCGGCGGATTCACATGCGAAGCCGCCATCGTCTCCGACAGCCCATAGCCTTCCATGTACTTCTGCCCGGTGAGGTCAAGCAGCTTCTGTGCAATCGCCGCCGGCATCGCCGCACCACCGCCCGACACCCGCTGCAAACGCGAGATGTCATATTCGGCCAGACGCGGATTCGACAGGAAGTCGATCATCATGGTCGGGATGAGTGTCCATGTCGTCACCTTGTAGCGCGTAATCAGCTGACCGGCCGCATCCCGGTCCCAGCGTGGCAACACCACAATCGCACCGCCGGTGTAAATCATGGCATTCATTACGGACTGCATGCCGGTCACATGGAAGAACGGCAGCACCGCCAGCGTGACATGATCCGGCGTCATCGGCCCCGACCAGGTCGGACTCGCCACCGCGTTGAACATCACCGAGCTGTGCGTATGCACACAACCCTTGGGCTTGCCGGTCGTGCCCGAGGTATAGGGCATGCAAGCGAGATCATCCGGCCCCGCTTCATGCGGCCGCAGGGCATGGCGCGCGGCGAGCGCTTCTTTCCACGACACGACACCTGGTGCAGCGGCCACACCGTAAGGCGCACGTACAAAATCCGGCACGTTGAGGTCGGTGGGCGAAATCAGGTAATCGGAATAAGCGGCAACGACTACTTGCGACAGGCTGCTATTGCCGACCAGCGGTGCAATGCGCGAAAAGATTTCCTGCGACACCAGCGCAGTTGTCGCACCGCTGTCGTCGACATAATGCTGCAACTCATCGGTCATCAGCATGGGATTGACCGGCACCACCATCGCATCCGCGCGCATGATGGCGTAATACGCGATGATGAACTGCGGGCTGTTCTGCATGTTCAGCAACACGCGATCGCCGCGCTTGACGCCGCAGACCTGCTGCAGGTAGCCGGCAAGCGCCAGCACTTCGTCATGCACTTGCGCATAGCTGAGCACGGTGTCGTAGAAGATGATGGCCGGCTTGTCGGGATAGCGCATCGCGGCTACCTGCAGGTTCACATAGACACTGGTCGCCGGGGTTGTGATCGCATGGGGCAGGCCCGTTGGCCAATGCGCGTAATGAGGGGCGTGGTGAGGGGCGTTCATTGTCTCCGTCTCGTTTTTATAATGGAAATTCATTATAGGGTGCACGACCTTCGTTTGCATACGTGGGATGCGCGAGGTCAGCAGCACGATTCTGCACTCTAGGCTACCATCAAGACTGTCAACGAGTTCACAATTTGATATGCATTAAACCCAACTCGTCCGCGCATCATTCCTCAAGGAGCAATTGCATGAAACTGTACTTTTCCCCTGGCGCCTGTTCGCTGTCGCCACATATCGTGCTGCAGGAACTCGGCATGCAATACGACACTGAAAAGGTCAATCTTGCAGACAAGAAAACCGCGAGCGGCGGCGACTACTTGCAGATCAACCCCAAGGGCTATGTGCCTGCACTGCAACTCGATAATGGTGAAGTGCTGACCGAAGGACCGGCGATCGTGCAATACCTTGCCGACCAGATGCCGGAAAAACAGTTGGTCCCCCAAGTGGGCACCATGGAGCGCTATCGCCTGATGGAGTGGCTGAACTTTATTTCGACTGAAGTACACAAAGCCTTCTCTCCGTTGTTCAAGCCGACCACGCCGGATGAAACGAAAAAAACCGCGCTGGATACGCTGGCAACACGTTTTGAATGGCTGGACAAGCAATTGCAGGGCCGCGATTACCTGACCGGTGCGCAATTCACGGTCGCCGACGCCTATCTGTTTACCGTGCTGGCCTGGGCACGGCACGTGAAGCTGGATCTTGCACGCTGGCCCGCCGTGCATGCCTTCTTCGAGCGCGTCGGCGCACGTCCCGCCGTTCGGGCCGCGATGGTCGCGGAAGGCCTGCGTAAGGCTTGAGCAACGTCTGGCTTGAGCAAGGCCTGAATAGACCTGAGTCGGCCATCTGCTGCGCACCGGTGTGGTGCGCAGCCATACCAGTAAGGAAAGCCATATGGCGACAACGATTGCCACAATCGGCGCCAGGCCGCGCATTGTGCTGGTGCTGCAGGGCGGCGGCGCGCTCGGCGCTTACCAGGCCGGCGTGTACCAGGCCTTGCACGAGCACGGTCTGACACCGGACTGGGTCGTCGGGACCTCGATCGGCGCTATCAATGCGGCACTGATTGCGGGGAATGAGCGCGCAAATCGCCTTACGCGCGTGCGACAGTTCTGGAACGAAGTGGCGCAAAACGACTTGCTCGATATGCGCAGCGTGCCGGATTCGGTACGCCATTTCAACACCATGCTGACCACCTGGAATGCGATGACGCAAGGCGTTCCGGGATTCTTTTTGCCGCGCTGGGGCAATCCCTTTGCCCTCGGCTGGCAGGTGCCGCCGGAGACCGCCAGCTTCTTCGATACCGGCCCCCTGCAAAATACACTGGCCCGCCTGGTCGATCTGGACTACCTCAACAGTCCGGAAGGCATTCGCCTGACTGTCAGCGCAATCCGTGTCAGCTGCGGCCTGCTCGACAATTTCGACACATCGCAGCAGCGGGTTGGCATCCCGCACATCATGGCAAGCGGCGCGTTGCCGCCGGGTTTTCCGCCGGTGCGCATCGATGGCGAACTGTACTGGGACGGCGGCTTGTATTCCAATACCCCGCTGGAGACCGTGCTTGCCGACGAGCCGCGCGTCGATACCGTGTGTTTCATGGTCGATCTGTGGAGTGCGGACGGACCGGAACCGAAGACACTGGAGCAGGTGCAGACGCGACAAAAGGATGTGATGTTCGCGTCGCGTTCGCAGCGCCATATCGACGCTTACCTGCGCGAACACAAATTGCGGCGCACTGTCCGCATGCTGCGCGCCAAGCTGCCGGACGGCGCACTCAGCACGGCCGAACAGCAGGAAATCGATGCGATCGGAGACGAGTCGACCATCCACATCGTGCAACTCGCCTATGCGGGCCGCGACTGGCAGATGGCGTCCAAGGACATCAATTTTTCGCGCGGCTCGATTGAATGGCGCTGGGATCAGGGCTATCAGGATGCCATGCGTGCCATCGAACATGGTGCCTGGCGTATCCGCGCGCCGGAAGGTGCCGGCGTGCTGGTGCATGAAGTCGGGCCGTCGGGGATTTGCGAAAGGAAGGAACCAGCGGCAAGATCGCGTGGATGAGAACTGCGTGTTGGTGCGTGACGGCTGCGACAATGCACGCCGCTTAAGCTGGCAGATTGCGTTCCCATTCGGGGTTCTCGCCAAATCGCTCCAGCAGGAAATCAACAAAGGTACGCACTTTGGCCGACAAGTGCCGCCGGCTCGGATAGACCGCATAAATCGGCAGCGACGCCATGTCATAGTCGGTCAGTAGCGGTACCAGCGTTTTGCTGCGCAACGCGTCGGCGACGATGAAGGAAGGCTGCACGATGATCCCCATGCCGGCAATTGCCGCTTCGCGCAACAAGTCGCCGTTGTTCGCATTGATCGTACCTTTGACCTTCGCTATATGCGTCTTGCCCTTGCGGCTGAAGTGCCATTCGCCGCGTGTCGCCTGATAGCTGTAGCTCAGGCAGGTATGGCTCGCCAGGTCTTCCGGCACACGCGGCGTACCCTGTTTTTTCAGGTAGGAAGGCGAGGCGCAGACCATGCTGCGTGCCGATGCGAATTGCCGTGCCACCAGTGCGGAGTCGCGTATGCGGCTGATGCGGATCGCCAGATCGAATCCTTCATCCACCAGGTCAACCATGCGGTCAGACAAGGTGATATCGAGCGCGACGTCGGGATAGCGCTGTCCGTACTCGCCCAATACCCGTCCCAGGTGATTGACGGCAAACGACACCGGTGCGCTGATACGCAGGGTACCGGTGGGTTTGGCGGCACTGCTGCCGGCCGCCAGTGTCGCTTCTTCCAGGTCCTGCAGTAGCTGCCTGCAACGTTCGAGATAATCGCTACCGGCTTCGGTCAGGCTCAGGCGGCGTGTGGTCCGGTTGAACAGGCGCGCATTCAGATATGCCTCAAGGTCGCCGATGTGGCGGGTAACCGACGGATTCGACATGTCGAGCGCACGCGCGGCTCCGGACAGACTGCCGATTTCCGCGACCTTGGCAAATACCTTCATCGATTGAAATAGATCCATTCCGCCTCCTGATTTCCCTATATTTCCGCATATCGGAATAATTATTTTCTCATAGCCGTATTTTTCAGGAAAATGAAAAAGCTTACAGTACGTCCATCGATGCAGCGGTGACAACAGGACATCGCAAAAATTACCCCTATTTGAAAGGACGATCATGAACAGCCAGCAACAATCCCTCTCGCTCTACGCGGCCAGCTTTCTCCGTATCACCTTGGGCATCGCCCTGCTGGCCCACGGTCTGCTGAAGGTTTTTGTCTTCACCATGCCTGGCACCGTCGGCTTTTTTGCCAGCCAGGGCTTTCCCGGCTGGATGGCCTATCCAGTTACCGCCATCGAATTGCTTGCCGGTGCCGCGATGATCGTCGGCTTCCATTCGCGCGTGGCGGCCGTGGTGTCGCTGCCGGTACTGTTGGGCGCACTATCGGTGCATATCGGCAACGGCTGGCTCTTCACCGCAAAGAATGGTGGCTGGGAATATCCTGCCTTTCTGGTAGCAAGCGCCGTCGTGGTGGCATTGCTGGGCGATGGTGCGCTAGCCCTTTCGAACATCGTACGTCGGCAAGCGTCTGACCGGTTGCAGACGGCCTGACGGGTATTCATTCGACGTGTCGGCCCGCTTTTTCAGCGTGGCCGGACAGCAAGAGATCAACGGAAGGAAGATCATGACCAACACTTCTCACATTCGCATGCCGGCCATCTTTTTCGGCCATGGCAGCCCGATGAATGCGCTCGACGACAATGCTTACACCAGGGCTTGGGAACAGATCGGACTCAACATGCCGCGCCCACGCGCCATCGTCGCGGTTTCCGCACATTGGTACACCAAAGGTACCGCAGTGACCGCGATGGAATATCCACCGACCATCCATGATTTCGGGGGCTTTCCGCAGGAATTGTTCGACATCCGGTATCCGGCGCCCGGCGACCCGGCACTGGCGCGGCGGATACAATCCTTGTTATCGCCTGTGCCGGTTCAGCTTGATACGGAATGGGGGCTGGATCACGGGACATGGTCGGTACTGGTAAAAGCGTTTCCGAAAGCCGACATACCGGTTGTTCAGCTCAGCATCGATGCTACGCAGCCAAATGCGTTCCATCTCGAACTCGGTCGCCGCCTGTCGGTCCTGCGCGACGAGGGCGTATTGCTGATGGCGAGCGGCGACGTGGTGCACAATCTGCGAACCATGCGGCGGGGAACGACGCAAGGCTACGACTGGGCCGAGCGTTTCAATACGCAGGTACGCGACGCATTGATGCAGGGCGACAACGATAAACTGGTCGACTACGCCGCTTGGGGAGACGATGCCGCCTTATCCGTTCCCACGCCGGAACATTTCCTGCCGCTCCTTTACATTGCCGGCGCGCGACGCGATGATGAAGACGTCAGCATTGCCGTCGATGGCATGGATCTCGGATCGGTCAGCATGTTGACAGCCGTCGTGGGGAAAGCGGCCTGAACTCCCCGTGCTGCGTTGCATCTAATGGCTGCGCCGGGCGTGGATGTGCCTCTCCGTGCGGCAAACGTCCCGTCTTGCTTTTCCGGTGACTGCACGGAGTCACGGAGTGCGGCGATATAGGTAGGCAGCAAGTGGCAGCAGCTCGGCTGCAGCATTGACGGATGCAAGTTTCACTCACCTTCCGCAACTACATGACCAGCTCATTGCATTCACCGAATAAGATTGCAGTTCCTGCTCCCCCACGGCGCATCCTATATACCAAGCAGACCACGCAAATCAATCACCGGAAGTTGTCTGCAATGGGGATCACTGCATGAATGTCCCGGAACCAGACGTCACCTCTGCCCATACCATTCTCATGGTCGACGACACGCCGGCCAATCTGGCCTTGCTTGCGCAGGTACTGGAAGAGCGTGGCGACCGCGTGCTGGTTGCGCAAGATGGCGAGGAAGCGCTGCGCCGCGTACAGTTCGTGCTGCCGGATCTGATCCTGCTCGATGTCATGATGCCTGGCATTGATGGCTTTACCACCTGCCGCCGGCTGAAGGAAAACGAAGACTTGCGCGATGTGCCCGTCATCTTCATGACCGCCCTGTCGGAAAGCGCGGATAAACTCGCCGGATTTACTGCAGGTGGCGTCGACTACATCACCAAGCCTTTCCAGCTCGACGAAGTGCTGGCACGCATCAATACCCACCTCGCTTTACGTGCGGCACAGCGCAAGCTTGCTGAACAGAACGATATGCTGCAGCGTGAAGTTGCATTGCGTCAGGAAATTGAAACCTATCTCCAACATGCCTACGACTTGCTCGAAGAAAGAGTCGCGTTACGCACCGGGGAACTGGCGCGTGCCAACGCACAACTGGTCGCCGAAATCGAAGAAAGACGACGCATCGAAGTGACATTGCGCCGCAATGAAGTCCGTATGCGGCGCCTGGTCGAAGCCAACATCATCGGCGTCTATTTTTGGGAAGCGGATGGCAGGATCGCCGAAGCCAATGACGCTTTTCTACGCCTGCTCGGCTATACCCAGGAAGAGGTACAAGCGGGAGAGGTACGATGGGATCAGCTATCCACGCCCGAGTACCAGGCGCAAACCGAACGCGGGCTGGCCGAATTGCGCGAGACGGGCCGCTTCACACCCTATGAAAAGGAATACCTGCGCAAGGATGGCACACGGGTACCGATCCTGATCGGCGGCGCAGTCATCAGTCGCCGTCAGAAGACGGGGGTTGCTTTTGTGCTCGACCTGAGCGAGCACAAGCGCGCCGAAGAACGTATCCGCTACATGGCGGATCATGACGGGCTGACAGGCTTGCCGAATCGTGCATTGCTGCGTGACCGCCTGCAGCAGGCGCTTGCGCACGGTGGACGCACGGAGACACAGGTCGCGGTCATGTTCATCGACCTCGATTACTTCAAGCATATCAACGATTCGCTCGGTCATGAGGTCGGCGACTGCCTGCTGCGCCATGTCGCCGAGCGCCTGCTGCATTGCGTGCGTCAAGGCGACAGCGTGGCACGCCTGGGCGGCGATGAATTCGTGCTGGCCCTGCCGCTGATAGGCGATTGCGGCGATGTGGCGATGGTCGCGCAAAAAGTACTCGACGCCCTCGATGCGCCATTTCACTGCGGTGACCATGAATTGCACATTTCCGGCAGTATCGGCATTAGCCTGTTCCCCGACGACGGCAAGGATGTCGAGACATTGATGCGTACCGCAGACACGGCGATGTATTATGCAAAAGAAAAAGGCCGGGCCAACTACCAGTTCTTCACACAAAGCCTGAACAAGGCGGCACAACGCCGCCATCAGTTAACGAACGCCCTGCGCCATGCTCTGGCGCGGGAAGAGTTCACCCTGTTTTACCAGCCACAGGTTGATCTGGAAACGGGCACCATTTTTTCTGCCGAAGCCTTGCTGCGCTGGAAGCGCAATGGCGATACACCGGTTGCCTGCAATGAATTCATCACCATCGCCGAAGAGACCGGACTGATTTTGCCCATTGGCGAATGGGTCTTGCGACAAGCTTGCGAGCAGCTCAAACGCTGGCATGAAAGCGGTTACACCGATCTGGTCATGGCAGTCAATCTGTCGCCACGCCAGTTCTTCCAGCCGAATTTTCAGGACATGATCATCGATGTGCTGAACGACACAGGAATTCCTGCCAACCGGCTTGACCTGGAAATCACGGAAGGCATCCTGATGCAGCGCACCGAAGACAACGTCGCAACCTTGAAGCGCTTGTCCGGCATGGGTATCAAGCTGTCGATCGACGATTTCGGCACCGGGTATTCAAGCCTCGCTTACCTGCAACGCTTTCCGGTGGATGCGCTCAAGATTGACCGCTCCTTTGTCAACGGCATCGGTCAGGATTCCAATGACACCGCACTGGTCACTGCCATCATTTCCATGGCCAACAGTCTGCGGCTCAAGGTGCTGGCGGAAGGGGTCGAAACCCTGGAACAGGTCGATTTCCTGCAGAGCCACGGCTGTCCGTCGGCGCAGGGCTATTACTACAGCAAACCCGTATCGGCTGAAGCCTTTACCGAACTGCTGGAACAGCAAAGCCGGCGCATGATTGTTGCGTGAGCAAACTAGTCACTCAAATTGTCTGGTCCATTTCCGCCGAAGGACAAGCCTGGTCGAGATGATGGCGAACCACGCGCGCCGGCACGCCGGCAACGGTGCAATGCGGCGGCACCGGACGCAGGACGACGCTGCCCGCAGCCACCTTGCTCATCGTACCGACTTCGATATTGCCCAGTATTTTTGCGCCCGCCCCAATCATCACGCCACTGCGGATCTTGGGATGACGGTCGCCATGCTCCTTGCCGGTGCCGCCCAGTGTGACGTTCTGCAGAATGGAGACATTGTCTTCGATGAGCGTCGTTTCGCCGATCACGATCCCGGTACCATGGTCGAACATTACCCCGCAACCGATACGCGCAGCGGGATGGATATCGACGGCAAATACCAGCGATGCCTGATTAGCAAGCGCGTGTGCCAGCGCCTGCCTGTGCTGCAGCCACAGCGCATGGGCGATGCGGTAAGTCTGCAAGGCCTGGAAACCCTTCAGGTTCAGCAGCACATGCAGATAATCACCGCAGGCGGGATCGCGGGTTCTCACCGCGAAGAGATCAGCCGCAATGCGCGCCGTCACCTCATTGTCGATAACATCGGAAAACAAGGCATGCAAGGCTTGCTCGTCCATATCGGCGCTGGCCAGCCGCCGCGCCAGTACTGCGGCCATGGCGCCGGCCAGCCCGGCATGGGCCAGCACCAATGCCTGCAGTCGTGGCTGCAGGAACGCTTCGTGCTGCGCCACCTCAACCGCAGCGGCATGGATGTCCTGCCAGATCATGGCAGCTGTTGGTGCATCGACTTGTTTTTCCTCAGCTTTCCCGGATGGAAACGGTACTACGGCTGTGGCTGGTCTGCTTTGTAATCTGCTCATCGGATTCCTTTGCGTTTTTCCTTTTGTTATCACAGTGGAAAAACAACATGGCCGCAGGTTTTTCAACGCTGCGGCCATGGGGTGTCGACAAAAAAACGTGCGCGTGCGCGTCAGCGAGTCGCCTTCCCAGGCCGACTGCGACAACAACCCAACATGCGGGTGAAAACGCTTTGCTTGTCCATTTGTCGAATCAAAAAGTAAATAAGCTTATGCATTATTCGATAGGACATTAAAGCATATTTCGGTTGTTTGCGTGCGACGTGCATATGCATCTGGGTGACCGCGCAGGTCAGGTCAAGGTATGCATCTTGCAAGTGCATACCATTTTGTTCCTTGCAATTTGTTGGTAACTATGGAGACACAACGCATAGGTTTGATTTCAGATACCCATGGGCTGCTGCGACCGGAGGCACGCTTCGCGCTGAACGGTGTGAGCCGCATCATCCATGCCGGCGATATCTGCAATGCAAAAGTACTGGAGCAGCTGGAAGAGATCGCGCCGGTGATCGCGGTGCGCGGCAACAATGATCGGGGCGACTGGGCAATGGCGCTACGCGAGAAGGAAGTGATCGAGGTGGACGGGGTGAAAATCTATGTCGTGCACGACCTGCATGAGCTCGATATCGATCCGGCGGCGGCGGGCATCAAGGTCGTCATCTCCGGCCATTCGCACAAGCCATCGGTAAAAAAGGAAAAAGGCGTGCTCTACGTCAATCCAGGTAGCGCCGGTCCACGTCGCTTTCGCTTGCCGATTTCGCTGGCGTTTCTTGAAGTAAGCAACGGAGTACCGAAAGCCGAACTGCAGACCCTGGAGGTGGACTAAGCGCACCAATCAACATGACGACCGAGACATGCGGATGATAGGGTTTCTGACAATCAGGGCTCAATACATCAGCTCACCGGCATGGCCGCCGCCGCGCACATCGGTATTGCCCATGATGCTCAGCGCGACCGCTTCCGCTACCTTGATGCCGTCGACGCCTGCGGACAAAATGCCGCCGGCATAGCCTGCGCCTTCACCAGCAGGGAAAAGGCCAACCGTATTCATGCTCTGGAAATTTTCCTGGCGCTTGATGCGTATCGGCGACGAGGTGCGTGTTTCTACGCCCGTCAACACCGCGTCGCGCATGGCGTAGCCCCTGATCTGGCGGTCGAACGCCGGAAATGCTTCGCGCATTGCTTCGATCGCATAGTCTGGCAGCGAAGGGCCGAGGTCGGTCAGTGTCACGCCCGGCTTGTAGGATGGTTGCACCGTGCCGAATTCAGTGGATGGTTTGCCGGCGATGAAATCGCCGATCAGCTGGCCCGGTGCATTGTAGTTGCGTCCGCCCAGCACATAGGCACGTGACTCCAGTTCGCGCTGGAAATCGATGCCGGCCAGCGGGTGGCCGGGATAATCCTCGGGCGTGATGCCCACCACGATTCCGCTGTTGGCATTACGCTCGTTGCGTGAATACTGGCTCATGCCGTTGGTGACCACACGTTCCGGCTCCGAAGTGGCGGCAACCACGGTGCCGCCGGGGCACATGCAGAAGCTATAGACCGAACGGCCATTGCGCGCATGGTGTACCAGTTTGTAATCGGCTGCACCCAGCAAGGGGTGGCCGGCAAATTTGCCGAAGCGTGCGCGGTCGATCAGCGATTGCGGATGCTCGGCACGGAAGCCGATCGAGAAGGGCTTGGCTTCGATATAGACGCCGCGGTCATACAGCATCTGGAAGGTGTCGCGCGCGCTATGACCAACCGCCAGCACCACGTGTTCGGTTGCAATACGCTCGCCGCTTTCGAGTACCACGCCGCGTACCTGGCCCTTGTCGATCTCGATGTCGGTGACCTTGGCTTCGAAGCGGAATTCTCCGCCCAGCGATTCAATCGTCTCGCGCATCGCCTCGACCATCTTGACCAAACGGAAGGTGCCGATATGCGGCTTGCTGACGAACAGGATTTCTTCAGGCGCATGCGCCTGCACGAATTCGGTCAGCACCTTGCGGCCATAATGCTTGGGATCTTTAATCTGGCTATGCAGCTTGCCATCGGAAAACGTCCCCGCGCCGCCTTCGCCGAATTGCACATTCGACTCGGGGTGCAACTCACGCTTGCGCCACAGGCCCCAGGTGTCCTTGGTACGTTCGCGCACGACCTTGCCGCGTTCGAGAATGATGGGACGAAATCCCATCTGCGCGAGGATCAGGGCCGCGAAGATGCCGCAGGGGCCGAAACCGATGACCACCGGTCGCAACGGCAGCGCCGCGGGCGCCTTTGCGACATATTTGTAACTGGTGTCGGGGCTGACCGTGATATTGGGGGCGCCCTGCAAACGCGCCAGTACCACGGACTCGTCCTGAACATTGACGTCGATGGTATAGACCAGGTTGATCGCGCTGCGTTTGCGGGCATCATAGCCGCGCCGAAATACGGTATAGCCGAGCATCTGTTCCGCGGGAATCTGCAACCGGGAAAGAATGGCCGCCTGAAGGTCGGCTTCGGGATGGTCGAGCGGGAGTTGTACGTTGGTCAGTCGCAGCATGCGGGCAATCCGGAAAAATTCTGTGTGGACGGACTGTCGCGGCGTGTTTGCAGAGTGACCGCGGTCCGGGCCAACGCCGGAGGGCGAGCATTGGCAGGCCGGTATTTTACTCTACTGGGGTGACGGCGCGAAAAGACCGGTCAGCTTTCGCTTGCATCGCGTAATGCGTATTGCGACGAGATGCGTCCGCTGGCCGGTCGCCTCTCATGCGCTGCGATACTGGTCGCGCAGGCTCTTTACCTGGTCATGATTCTGCAGCACGCCCTGGTACTGGCGTTCAATCATGGTCCGTACTTCCACCGGCAAGTTCTTTTCCAGTGCCCGGCGATAGCTGGAGACGGCGACATCTTCGCCACGTTCGCATTCCTGCAGCACGGCCTTGTCGTCCTTACCGGTGATCATCGACTTGATGTCGACCCAGCGGCGATGCAATGCACCGCCCAGGCCGCCGCTGGTTTCCGGGTCGCCGCCATACGAGCGCACCGCATTCTGCAGTTCGGTGGCAGCAGCAGCGCAGGCTTGCGCACGATTGGCAAAGAAGGCCTTGAGCGTCGGATCCTTGGCATCGTCCGCGCAAGCACGAAAACCGTCTTCGCCATCCTTGGTGGTTTCGATCAGGTCGTTCAATGTTGTGATTACATCATCGTTATCCATGTCGTTTCCTTTATAAAACTTACCGGCGTTTTCTTCCGCCAGGCGGCATCAATCTGATGAAGTGCGCGGAGTACAGTCAGGACCGAGCACGGCCGTATGCATGTCCGGTGGCATGGGGAGCATTCCAGTCACCATCGCAAGGCAATGCGCCGCGTGGGACGGCACATTGCTCACGTACTACCAACTCACACTGACTTTGCACTTACTTGTTGCTGGAGGTGCTGCCGCTGCCGGAAGCGCTCGACCCCTTGGCTGAAGACGAACCGCTGCTGGAAGATTTCTTGCCAGTCTGGTCCTGTGCCATGGTCAGGTGATTGTTGACGATTGGGGCAGTCTTTTCTGCCATCGCCTTCAGATCCGGATCCTTGGCATTTTTTTGCGCCTTGGTAAGCAGCTGGTGGGTGTTCTTATGATCGCGCACGCCCACCTGATTCATGTACATCTTGTCGAACTTGTCGCCCTCAAGAGCGCTCAGTGCCTTTGCCGCAGCCTTGTGTTTCATGTCAGTTTCGGTTGGAAGAGTCACACCTTTTTGTTGCGCCAGCTGCTCCAGTTCTTTTTGCGACTGGGTATGGTCATCGATCATCTTCTGCGCAAAAGCCTTGACCTGATCGTTCTGGGATTTCTCCAGCGCCAGCTTGCCTGTTTCAATTTCCGCCAGATTCGCTTCTGCCAGGTCGCGCATCATTTTCTGGTCAGCCTTGGCGACTGAGCTGCTGCTGCCTTTGCTTGCTCCCGACGAACCGGTGCCGGACGATCCGGACGTGGCGCCGGACTGGGTGTTGCCCCCTGCCGTGCCGCTGCTGGTCGTACCGGTGCTTTGGGCATACACAGAGGCACTACCGAACATCATTGCCAGTGCGGCAACTCCGAGCATGCGATTGAGGTTTTTACGTTGTTGCATCTGGAATCTCCTTCAGGAACATGATGGCAATAGCCATCGGAAACCATCACTTGATGTAAACGGCTGTTAGGCAATGTATGTGCCAATAGCCTGCACGTCCCTTCTTGACTGGGCTGCCATAGAAGGAGTAGATCATGAATGCAACGCTGATCTGGAAGACTCTACAGAGGGGCGGAAAAAATTACAGATTTACAAGCACCGGATCTGAACGGTGTCCGTGGTTACGTTCCTTGCCTGCGTTAACCACATGAGTCCGCTCTGGCGAACTTGAATGCGTTTATGGTGCAACTAACCGGATGATCAAAAAAAATGCCAAGGCTTTCACCTTGGCATCAAGTCTTGCCGGTTACCCGGCAAGCGCCCATGAAAAGAGACATGGCGATAATGACCGCACTGCATGCGAAGCAAAACAATGCGGCAGGGCCGCAATGGGCGCCACAGCGTCTTTGACGCTCCCCTGTTCCTGCGGCGTCCGGCGAACCCCTCCCCTAGTTACCGCGCTGCCTCTTTTCGCATTTGCATTCCGTCGTTTCTACTACCTTGCCATCCGGATCGACAGTTTCCAGGATGACGTCAAATCCCCATAGACGTGCGACGTGCTTGAGTACTTCGCCGGTCTGGTTGGAGAGCGGCCTGCGCAGATACTGGTTATGACGCAGCGTCAGTGCGCGATGGCCATGCGTGTCGACTGACCAGACCTGGATGTTGGGTTCACGATTGCCCAGGTTGTACTGTCCGGCAAGCTGTTCGCGGATATAGCGATAACCGGCATCGTCATGGATGGCGGAAATCGACAGTTTCTCTTTCTTGTCGTCGTCCAGCACCGCGAAGAAATGGAAATCGCGGATGACTTTCGGCGACAGGTATTGTGCGATGAAGCTTTCATCCTTGAAGTTGCGCATCGCGAAGTCGAGCGTTTTCTTCCAGTCGCTGCCAGCAATATCGGGAAACCACTGGCGATCTTCGTCAGTCGGGTTTTCGCAGATGCGACGAATGTCCCGCATCATCGCAAAGCCCAGCGCATACGGATTGATGCCATTGAAATACTTACTGGTCACCGGTGGTTGATACACGACGTTGGTATGGCTCTGCAAAAACTCCATCATGAAGCCGTTACCGACCACGCCCTCGTCGTACAACTGGTTGAGGATGGTGTAGTGCCAGAACGTGGCCCAGCCTTCGTTCATTACCTGCGTCTGGCGTTGTGGGTAGAAGTACTGCGAAATCTTGCGCACGATACGCACGATCTCGCGCTGCCATGGCTCCAGCAGCGGTGCCGACTTTTCGATGAAGTACAACAGGTTTTCCTGCGGCTCCGCGGGAAAACGTGACGGACCGATTTCCTGTACGACCTCGGCCTTGCGCGGGATCGTACGCCACAAGTCATTCACCTGCGATTGCAGGTAACGCTCGCGGTCTTCCTGGCGCTCGCGCTCCTCCGCCATTGACAGCTTGGCCGGACGCTTGTAACGATCCACGCCATAGTTCTGAAGTGCGTGGCAGGAGTCGATCAGCAACTCCACCGCGTCGATGCCATAGCGCCGCTCGCAGTCGGCAATATAGTTCTTGGCGAACACCATGTAGTCAATGATCGCTTCGGCGTCGGTCCAGGTACGGAACAGGTAGTTGTTCTTGAAGAAGGAGTTGTGGCCGTACGACGCATGCGCGATCACCAGCGCCTGCATGGTCAGGCTGTTCTCTTCCATCAGGTAGGCGATGCATGGGTTCGAATTGATCACGATCTCATACGCCAGACCCATCTGACCGCGCTTGTAACTCTTTTCCGTGGACAGGAACTGCTTGCCATAAGACCAGTGCGCGTAGGACACCGGCATGCCGACCGATGCGTACGCATCCATCATTTGCTCGGCGGTGATGACTTCCAGCTGGTTTGGATAGGTATCGAGTCCGAAGCCTTCCGCGACGCGGCGGATTTCTTCGTGGACCGATTCGATCAGCTCGAAGGTCCACTCGGATTGCTCGGGCAGACGAAACGGCTTGCCCGCCTTTTTGCGTGCGGGCTTGGCAGCCGTTTTCCTTGCAGGTTTCTTGATCGCTGTCGTCGTCATTTCGGTTGTTTCTTGAACAGTTCACGGAACACCGGATAGATATCGGCCGGCGACTCGATTTTCTGCATCGCGAAGTGCGGACAATGGTCGGGAATCTGTGTGTACTCGTGCCACAGGTTCTGCGGTTCGCCATCAGTAATCTCGACATACGCGTAGTACTGGACCATCGGCATGATCTTGTTGATCAGCAGTTCACGGCAAGTCACCGAATCGTTATCCCAATTGTCGCCGTCCGATGCCTGCGCGACATACACATTCCAGTCGCTGCTGGCATAGCGTTCCTGGATGACTTTGTCGAGCAGGACTAGCGCGGAAGACACCACGGTACCGCCCGATTCGCGCGAGTTGAAGAACTCGTCCTCGGTCACTTCGGTCGCCTGTGTATGGTGGCGGATGAAGACCACTTCGATCTTTTCATATGCACGCTCGAGGAACAGGTAGAGCAGGATGAAGAAACGCTTCGCCGCATCCTTCTTGGCCTGATCCATCGAACCCGAAACGTCCATCACGCAAAACATGACGGCTTGGCTGGACGGCTTCGGTACCTTAATGCGATTGCTGTAACGCAGGTCGATCGGATCGAGGAAAGGAATCGCATGCAAGCGGGTGCGCAGTTGATGAATTTCCTTGCGCAGCGCCAGGATGCGATGATCATCCTCGAATGTCGTCTGCATCAACTGCGCCAGTTCTTCCTCTGCTTCTCTGAGGCGCTTGCGCGACTTTCCGCCGACCGCGATACGGCGGCCGAGCGCACCTCGCAGCGAACGCAATACGTGGATGTTCGACGGCGTGCCGGACACCGTGTACCCGGCGCGTTGCTGCTTGAATTCGGTGATGGACTTCAGTTGGGTCTTGATCAGGTTGGGCAGCTCGAGATCTTCGAAGAAGTAGTTCATGAACTCTTCGCGGGTCAGTTCGAACGCGAAATCGTCTTCGCTGGTTTCCTCGCTGTTGCCTGCCTTGCCCTTGCCTGCGCCAGCGCCGCCTTTCGGCCGCTGGATCTGGTCGCCTTTTTGATATTCCTTGTTGCCGGGACGAACGACTTCCCATACGCCGCCATGCGCATGGCCGAACGTCGGTTCATTGATGTCCTTGACGGGGATCGATACTTTTTCGCCCTTCTCGATATCCTTGATCGAGCGGCCTTTGATTGCGCGCGCAACGGCGTCCTTGATCTGGCCCTTGTAACGCCTTAAGAAGCGTTCGCGATTGCCAGCGGACTTGTTTTTACCCTGCAAGCGCCGGTCGATGAGGTGAGCCAAATTGCCTCCTGAAACAGTATGGGCGTTTGTTATTGCTCTTTTCCATGGTGGAAGAAAGAGCTTCCCGCTTCATCCTGCCGGCTCCCTCCCCCTTGCAGAGGGAGGGCTGGGGTGGGGGTAGTGAGGTCGGATCAACCGACACTTTTGCACAAGCTCACTACCCCATCCCGACCTTCCCCTGCAAGGGGGAAGGAGCCCGCGCGGAGCGGGAGATTACATCACGACGACTTGCGTACGCGCAGGTACCACTCGCACAGCAGGCGAACCTGCTTCGCGGTGTAACCCTTCGCGACCATGCGGGCGACGAACTCCTGATGCTTGTTCGCATCGTCGGCGCTGGCCTTCGCGTTGAAGGAGATCACCGGCAGCAGTTCCTCGGTGTTCGAGAACATCTTCTTCTCGATCACGGTGCGCAGCTTTTCATAGCTGGTCCATGCCGGGTTCTTGCCGCTGTTCTGCGCGCGGGCACGCAACACGAAGTTGACGATTTCGTTACGGAAGTCCTTCGGATTGGAAATCCCCGCCGGCTTCTCGATCTTTTCCAGTTCGCTGTTGAGCGAATCGCGGTCGAAGCTCTCGCCGGTGTCCGGATCGCGGAATTCCTGGTCCTGGATCCAGAAGTCGGCGAACGTCACATAACGGTCGAAGATGTTCTGGCCATACTCGGAATAGCTTTCCAGGTAAGCGGTCTGAATTTCCTTGCCGATGAACTCGACGTAACGCTGCGCCAGGTATTCCTTGATGTAGGACATGTAGCGCTGTTCGAGTTCGGGTGCGAACTGCTCACGCTCGATCTGCTGTTCCAGCACGTACAGCAGGTGCACCGGATTGGCAGCGACTTCAGTGTTGTCAAAGTTGAAGACCTTGGACAGGATCTTGTACGCGAAACGCGTGGAGAGGCCGTTCATGCCCTCGTCGACGCCGGCGTAATCCGTATACTCCTGGCGCGACTTCGCCTTTGGATCGGTGTCCTTCAGGTTCTCGCCGTCATACACCTGCATCTTGCTGAAGATGCTGGAGTTTTCCGGGTCCTTGATACGCGACAGCACCGCGAACTGCGCCATCATCTTCAGAGTGCCAGGAGCGCAGGGCGCTTTCGACAGCGAGGAATTCTGGATCAGCTTGTCGTAAATCTTGACCTCTTCCGACACGCGCAGGCAGTACGGCACCTTGACGATATAGATACGATCGAGGAACGCTTCGTTGTTCTTGTTGTTGCGGAATGCCTTCCATTCGGATTCGTTCGAGTGAGCCAGTACCACGCCGTCGAACGGGATCGCGCCGAAGCCTTCGGTACCCTTGTAGTTGCCTTCCTGCGTTGCGGTCAGCAACGGGTGCAATACCTTGATCGGGGCCTTGAACATTTCGACGAATTCCATCAGACCCTGGTTCGACAGGCACAGGCCGCCGGAGTAGCTGTACGCATCCGGATCATCCTGCGAATAGTCTTCGAGCTTGCGGATATCGACCTTGCCGACCAGCGAAGAGATGTCCTGGTTGTTTTCATCGCCCGGCTCGGTCTTGGAAATCGCCACCTGTTTCAGGATCGACGGATAACGCTTGACTACGCGGAACTGGTTGATATCGCCGTTGAACTCGTGCAGGCGCTTGACTGCCCACGGGCTGGGGATGGTCTTCAGGTAACGGCGCGGGATGCCGTAGTCTTCTTCGAGGATCGCACCGTCTTCGATTTCGTTGAACAGGCCGAGGGGCGATTCATTCACGGGCGAACCCTTGATCGCGTAAAACGGAACTTGCTCCATCAGCGCCTTGAGCTTCTCAGCGATGGACGACTTGCCGCCGCCGACAGGGCCGAGCAGATAAAGTACCTGCTTGCGCTCTTCGAGGCCTTGAGCAGCATGACGGAAGTAGGACACTACCTGCTCGATCACCTCTTCCGTACCGTAGAACTCACGGAAGGCTGGATAAATCTTGATAACCTTGTTGGCGAAGATACGCGAGAGACGCGAATCATGGCGCGTGTCGATCATCTCAGGTTCGCCGATTGCCTCGAGCATGCGCTCGGCAGCAGTGGCATAAGCGAGTCGATCGCGCTTGCACAGTTCCAGATATTCCTGCAGGGAGTATTCCTCTTCCCGAGTCCGCTCATACCGTGCTGCGTAGTTGTCAAAGATTTTCATGGGGGGTCCTTTGATGTAATTGCCGGTCGTTTGTGGGTCGGATTCAAGACTGAATTTCCACTCCGCAATTTCATACTACGCCCGATTTTCTCTGGTCGCTAGGAAATTTTCGCGTTTTTTTTGTAAGCGGAAAATGTTGAAAATTAGGCTTTTCAAATGCTCTTTTCAAAGCGCTATTTATGACGTATTTTTTTAGTTTTACGATTCGATTGCGTAAAACTTTTTAGCGTCATCGCTGTCATCGCAAGCCTGTTTATAGACGGGATAACAAGAGCGCTGCTGCGAAAATGCGACAAGGGCGTGACATGCAAAATCAAACTTTATGCATGCGCGTCTGATGCGATCAAAGGGTTCAATTTCAATTCACTGAATTGAACATAAAAGGCATCGCAATTCGGTTGATCGGCATGTAATGCCTGTGCCTTCCAATGATGCAGCAAGGAGGTCGCAAAGGCACAAGATAGTTATATCCTGACAGGCCGGCTTAGGGGTATAGTAATGGCATTAACAGCATCACTTACTTGCCGAGCAAACCCTTCAATCGATCCTTGAACTGATCGCGTACCTTTGCTTTTTCTTCGTCGATCGACTGCTGTGCCTTGGCCTTGATGTCGTCCTTGCTTCCACCGATTTTTTCTTCGAGTTTTTGCTTAGCCAGTTCGCTTGCCATGCCGGCAAAATCCACACGCCATCCAATCGCGCTGAAGGGTCCGGAGAGTCGCACCGGTACGGTGAGTCCCTTGAGTGCCTGTAACTCGGGGCCGCCCTGCCCCTGCAGAGTCGACACCACGGTAGTGCGGGCAACATAGTCCAGCCGGTCCTCTCCAATATTGATGTCGCCTGATCCACTGACGCGCACCAGCGGTGATTTGATGACCAGATCTTCGTTATGGGCAATGCCGTTGGCGATCCGGAAGCTTCCCGACAACTCGCTGAAGTCGGTTTTCTCGGCAGTCGATGCGGTACCCCCCTGTGGATTCTCATTGCCGCGCAGTTCGCCGATCTTCGCTTTCGCACTGCGTACCGCTTGTGCAATGTTCACGCCGCGTATCGCGCCATCGCGCAGGTCCAGCCTTGCCGTGCCGGCGAGCTGTTTCTTGAGCTGGCTGACGAGATTGCCGCTGGTGGTGACGTCGAGTTGCACGTTACCGCTTCCCTCAATCGGATCCTTGCCGATCGCATCCTTGAGCAGCGGACCGACTTGAACACCTGACAAGCTTTGCCGCAACGCGAAACGGTTTGGACTTGCCGAAACTACGCTCAGCGATCCCGCGACGCTGCCGCCGTATAAATTGGCATTGATTGGATTGATATCTAACTTGCCCGCGCCGGCCCGCAGGTCTACGCGCACATTGTTGCCACGGATGTTGGCAATTTTCAGCGCACCGATGCGCAGGTTGCCGCTGGCCCTCAGCTTACTTAACGCGGACAGATCGATTGGTGGTTCGGTCGGGGTTGGCGCAGGAGACGCGGTTCCGCTCGGCTTGGCGGTCGCCGGTTTGCGGCGATAGCGATCGACGTCGAGCTGGTCGATGCCGACCTGGAAGGTATAGGCGGCCGGAGAAAATTCGCTCATGCCCAAGCGCAGATCGAAGCGGCTCTGGTCGAGGTTGCCGGCCAGGGTGGCGGTCGCACTTTTCTTGCCGAGGTCGAGTGTCGCATTACCATTTGCCTTCAGTTGTAATGCACCGCCGCCCGGATTGGGCAGACTGAGGTCAGCGACCAGTTTGGAAATACTGATTATCTGTGTCTTGAAATTCGCCGACAGTGGCGCGGAGATGTTACCGCTGATCGCGGTCGCCTCCTGCTTGCCTGACAGGTTGACGGTGAGGCCAGGCGACGCGAACAGCATCTTGTCGACATCTCCCGTCACCGGTCCCGACAGGCGAGCCCGCGCATCGAGCTTGTCATCCTTGATGGTGCTGTCGATAACGAACGCCGGTATGCGAAAAGCCTGTGGCGTGCCCTCGAAGGAGGGCAATTCTATATGCGCCGTCGTGGTGCGGGTGCCAGCGTTCAGCCTGGCATTGCCAGTCAGTTTGGCAGCCCTGACCTGCGCATCGGTGATGGCCAGCTGCGGAATATCGACCTGCGCATCGATCGCTTCGCTGGCACGCTTGCCGGTAGCGCTGAGGCGAAGTCGATCCAGCGCAAAGCGCCCCGTTGCCAGCCACAGTTCCGCATTACCGGACAGCGTGAGCGACAGGTCGCTGAAATCCGCCAACCTGCCCTTGAAATTGGTATCCATGTCGGTGACGGTGTAGTGCTGCTGTGACCAGCGTGGCGTGTAGCCGGCGCGGATGCTCAGCTTGCCATTGATGTCCGGGTTCTTTGCACTGATATCGGCGGAGAACTGCAGTTTGCCCGATGCACCTTCGGCAATCTTGCCAGTGGTCAGATCGGCATTACGAAGTTCCATGGTCCGCGCTTTCTGACGATCGTCAATGGCAATCCGTGCATTGCACAGGTGGATGCCGTCGATGTCGAGCCGGACTGCAGTGTTTCCTTCTGGCTGCGCCGGTGCCGTGCTCTTTTCCTCCTCCTTGGGCAGCAAATCATCAATACTGGTGCTGCCATCCTTGAAACGGATCACTTTCGCCTGTAAGCCGTCGACGCGGATCTTGTCGACAACGAATTGCCGCGACAGCAAGGGCAACAAGGCAAGGGACAGCGTAACGCGATCGACCGCGGCAAATTCGGTCGTGCCCTGCCGCTCCGATAGGGTGACGCGCCCCAGGTCCGCGCCAAGTTTGGGAAAGAAGCTGAGTTGGATGGTGCCGGGGATCGCCAGCTTGCGTTGGTATTTTTCCTGCACCATGCGAACCAGGTCTGGCTTGTAATCGTTGGGATCGAAGCGTGCGGCGATCACCGCGATGCCAGCTACCAGCAGGAGCAGCAATGTCGCAACGGTAACAAGAACAATTTTGACGGGCTTACGCATGGCATCGCATTCCTGCAAGGGTTAGCAGAATCAGCGGCGTCAGCTGCCGCCCCGCCGATAGGCCTTCAATGCAAAACGGGCAGGATCCAACGCATCGGCCAGCTGTTGTTCAATCGGCAGCGGTTCGCCTTCCAGTGCGGCGGCAAGCAGTTCCGCGCCGAACGGTGCCCAGATCAATCCGCGCGACGCATAGCCGAGCAAGCCATAGACACCCGGCAACCGTGGCACATCGCGCAAGCGGCTCCCGGTAATCGGTACCGACGGATCCGGCAAGGCACCGATCAACGGCAGACGGTCCGGCGATACGCTGCGAAAGCCAACCCGGCCCTCGACCGGCGCATTCCGCACCGCACCGGTCAGCGCCTGCGGCAAGACCTGAGCCAGCCTTTGCAGGTTCTCGTCATGACTGCTGCGGCGCAACGTCCGGTCCTCGTCAAAGTCGTATGACGCACCAACGGGACAGAGTCCGTGCACCGGCGGTGTCACATAACCTTCGCCACACACAACCAGCGGCGGTGGCGGCAACGCCGAAGCGGACAAATGCGTGACCTGGCCCCGAATCGCCTGCAATGGCAGTTCTTGTGTTTGAGGCAACAGCGCGGCGTTGGTTCCTGCTGCCAGGATCAGCACGGGTGCACGGGCAATCTCCTTGCCATCCGCATCGCGTGCCACCCATTCACCATCGATTTGTTGCAGCGACGCGACCTGCTGCCCGAAGTGCTTCTGCAATTGTGTGCCACAGGCATCCAGCAAGGCATCGCACAAACTCGCCGGCGTTACCCAGCCGCCTTGCGGGAAGAACCAGCCGCCATGCGATGACGGGTTGCCTGTTTTCCGTTCCACCCAGTCCGGACCCACCCAGCGCACATAGTCTTCTGGAAAACCGCTGTCGGCCAGCGTATCGCGTTGCAGCTGCGCATGCTCCGCATCATCAGCCAGTTGCAGCACCCCGCAGGTATCCGCCATGAACGCCTTGCCGGCGCCACCGAGCCGCTGCCAGAGTTGCAGCGTGAACAAATAGGCGGATCGTGCCAGCCGGGATGCCAGGTTGTCGTCTCGTGACAGCAAGGGCATGACGATGCCTGCAAGATTGCCGGATGCTTCCTGTGCAGGTTTTGCATGCCTTTCGATCAACGCAATCTGCCAGCCACGCGCCGCAAGCCGTTCACAGGCGGCGCTGCCGGCGATCCCGGCGCCGATCACGATGGCACGCCGTTCAACCGCTTCTTCCTTAATCTTGACGCGTGGCGCTTGCGTCCAGCGCGGCGCAAAGCGCGCAGCCAGCATCTCCGGCTTGCGGCCGAAGCCGGGCACTCTTTCGCAGACGAAACCGGCCTGGGTCAATGCCGCGCGTACCGTACTGGCAATGCTGTAAGTCGCCAGCGTCGCTTCCGGTGCGGCGACCCGGTTCAGGCGAGTAAGAATCGGCGGCGCCCACATTTCGGGATTCCGGCTCGGCGCAAAACCGTCGAGGTAAAACGCATCGACGGCGGCATGGATCTCCGGCAGGCATTCGGCGATATCGCCCAACACCAGTGTCAGCACGACACGTCCTTCATCGAGCAGCAGTCGATGAAAGCCAGCCACCAGAGGCGGCCACCGGCTGTGCAGCGCCTGCGCGTACTCCGCCAGTTCCGGCCACTGGCGATGCAGGCTTTCCAGGTCAGCGCGGCTGAACGGGTGCTTCTCGATGGCGATGTAGTGCAGTTGTTGCGAGCGCTCGGGATCGGTACGCCACGCCTGCCAGGTGGCGAGAAAATTGAGCCCGAGGCCAAAGCCGGTTTCGAAGATCACGAAGCGCCGACGGTCACGCCAGCGTTCCGGCAAGCGATTGCCGCCAATGAAGACATGGCGCGCCTGCGCCAGTCCACCGTCCGCGGAATGGTAGACGTCGCCGTAGATTTCCGAATAGGGAATGCCGTCCAGATAGGCAAGGATGGCGGGAACGAGTCGGTGACCGGGCATGGTAAACACGTAGGTAAAGGACTTCCATTTTAGCCGCGCATGCAACGCCGCTCAAAAAACCGTGTTTGCCGCATGCACAACGGTCCATCATTGATTACACTTCGTGCTCGCGCTCCCGAATTCCATGTCCGACATACCCTGAACTCACATGAAACGCTCAAGCACTTCTGCTTCCACCGCGGCTCCCGCAGTGACCGCCACACCAGCCGCTAAACCTTTTTATGTCGTGCGTCACTCGAAGATCCACGGAAACGGCGTCTTCGCCACCCGCAAGATCCCGCAGGGGACCTGCATTATCGAATACCAGGGTGAACGCATCACATGGAAGGAGGCGGTGCGGCGTGAAAACCTGAAGGCACCTGACGACTTCCATACCTTCTTCTTCAGCCTGGATAGCGGAAAGATCATCGACGGCGGCGATAACGGCAATGACGCCCGCTGGATCAACCATTCCTGTGAACCAAATTGCGAAGCGCAGGAAGAAGACGGCAAGGTATTCATCTACGCCCTGCGCGATATCACACGGGGTGAAGAGCTGTACTACGATTATGGGCTGATCATGGAAGAACGTCACACGCCGGCACTCAAGCGTGCCTATCGTTGCCTGTGCGGCACGCCGAGCTGCCGTGGCACCTTGCTGGCGCCGAAACGGAAGAAGAAGCAAGCTGCGTAAATGCGATGATTCCCCGGTGTCGGGGACAGAGAGAGCGGTGCGCCAGATGCGCCGCGCTCCCTCCGTGTTATCGCCGTTCTCGCGCTGATTTTTTTATTATCAGCCTGGAACACAGCGAGGCTTTACACCAGACGACCTCAGTCAAAATACTTCAACCCGGCCACGCCACACAGAATTAGCAGCACGCAGGCGATTTTGGGGAACGAAGTCGATTCTCCTAGCAACACCATGCCTAGCACCGCCGTTCCCACCGTGCCAATTCCCGTCCACACCGCATACGAGGTGCCTGCCGGAAGGGTTTTCATGGCAATGCCCAGCAAGATCACGCTGAACACCATGGAGACGAGCGTCGCGACCGATGGCCACAGCTTGGTAAAGCCTTGCGTGTATTTAAGACCGATGGCCCAGCCGACTTCCATCAGGCCGGCGATTAAAAGAAGAGTCCAGGACATATTCCACCTTGTGAGTGCGCGTGGTCGTCCACAATAAAAAACCGCGAATGGGGTCGTCCCCGCTGCGGCAACATCGTATTGATGAAATTTGAAAGTCATTTCGGGTGTGCGGTGAACAGCTTATCCATCCCGATGGAATGGGGCCGGTTCAATGCAGACCTCAAGTGTACCTGATCGACGGCGATCTTTCAGGTGGCAACTTCGTAGCGGTTGCGGCCGCCGCGCTTGGCTTCGAACAACGCGGCATCGGCACGCTTGATGGTGTCGGACACGCTTTCGCCGTTACGGCGCTCGGCAATACCGAAGCTTGCAGATAATTCTAGGGAAATATCGCCGGCCACCAGATTCAGCCCGGCAATCGCATTGCGTACACGCTCGACCACCACGACCGCTTCGGTTGCACCGATCTCGGGCATGATCACCATGAATTCTTCGCCGCCCCAGCGCCCGCAGATATCGTAATCGCGTATGCCTGACTCGATTGCCCTGGCAATCTCGATCAGCGCCTTGTCGCCGGCTTCGTGGCCGTGGGCATCATTGACCGCCTTGAAACGGTCGACATCGAGCAAGGCGAGCGTGATTGGCCGTTCCATGCGTTCGGCGCGCGCCATCTCGATTTTGACTCTGTCCATCAGCATGCGCCGGTTACCGATGCCGGTGAGCGCATCGCGGGTAGAGGCTTCCTTGAGCGCCTCGTTGAGGTCGCGCATCATGGACTGGTAACGGTCAGAAATGCGCGCAATCTTTTCCAGCTGGCGCAATTGCTTGTGATAGCGGTCGGTCACCGACAGTTTTTCGGCGATGCTTACGCTCTGATAGCGATCCGAGATGCGGGTGATGCGATCGATCTGGCGCAACAGGCCGCGAAACTCTGTGTACAACTCATCCAGCGCAAAGCGCAGGGGATTGTCCTGGTATTCAGGATCCGCAAGCAGCTTCTCGACGCGCAGCTCGATATGCTCTTCGTCGCGCACACTCATCCTACCTGGCTAGTGATATCGAAAGGGAAACTGCAATCTTCCTTGAATTCTTCGGCCAGTTCCGCCACCCTTTCGTTCTGTTCGTCATAAAACCAGTTGACGGCGACTTCGCGTCCGGACTGATGCGCATCTTCCAGCAGGTCGAAGATGTCCATCATGGCCTTGACGCTACTGGTGTTGAGGTACAGCAGCGTCAGGTTCAGCGTCAGTTTGTGCTGGTTGTGCTCAGCTTCGGCAAAGTATTGCTCGATCCAGGCCATCACCGGTGAAAACAGCTCAAACGAATTTTCCGGGTAAGAGTCGCCCCGCATCTCGACCGTGCCGAGTGTGGCGTCGGCAATGATGGCGGGCGTCGACGAGGTGCCGGCAATGTTCAGGTTATCCATTTATCGATCCTTCCAGTTCGGTTACATCACGACGCGGATGCTGAAAAACGCGCGTCCATCGTCCAGCGTCTTCAGCGAGCAAGCCAGCGGTTCACTGGCCTTGCGCGCCAGGTCGATCAGGCCCAGACCGGCGCCGCTGCAACTGCCTTCTTCGCGCGGTATGCGCAATTGCTCTTTGTATTGTGCCTTCAATGCCGCCTTGTCGAGCGCTGCCAGGGCCGCCACGCGTTCAGTCAGGTCGGCGCCATCGTCGCAATCGACGACATTTCCCGCGGACACCACATAGCGGCCTTCCGGGTCGCGTGCGATGACTATGGTTGCTGCCGCGTCGGAGTCCGCCCAGCCCTTGCGGAATGCATAGTGGCGAATGTTCTGCGTCATCTCGATATAGGCGCCGAACACATCCATCGACGACGACGCGGTGGCATGCTCGCGCTCCATGTAATTGCGCAGGGCATGGCCGATTTCTTCGATCAGGCTCTTGGTAAGCGGACCGTTAAAGCACAGCATGATGCGCTGCTGGTTATACGTCTGCTGTAGTGCGAAAAGATCAATCAGCATGGTTTCCCCAATAAAAACCGGATGTCTGGATTGCTTCCGGATGATGATGTCGCCGCTGCGTTGGTGTGTTCGTATGCATTTGATGTCGATAATACTTTTGATTTTTTCGTCGTTTGTCAGAATGCACTGCACATCCTGTTGTATCCGTTTTCTGTCATGGCGATGGGCCGAAGCGGAAGCAGAGCATCGTAATGTCATCGCGCTGTGCGTGGCTTCCCTGATACGCCGCCAGGGTAGACGCAAACGCCTCCCCCTGTTGCAGCAGAGGCTGGTTGGCATGCCGGCGCAACATGTCGATGAAGCGTGCATTGCCAAAACCAAAACCTTTATCACCGCCGGCCTGGTCAAGGAAACCATCCGTGGTCAGGTAAAAAGTACGTGATGGCAGCAGTTCGAGCGTCTCGTTCGTGTATTCGCCGGGATGGCGATCTCCCAGCGAACGGCGGCTACCCTTGAGTGTCTCGACCGCCTGGCCATCGCTCCAGTAGAGTGCAATCTTTGCACCGGCGAAGGTCAGTCGCTGCGCACCGTACTCAATATAGACCAGACCGGCATCCATCATGGTCGCGATATCCCGTTGCCCGTTTTCGGTATGCAGCATGGTGCGCATGACATGGTCGGTGCATGCCAGGATCCCGGCGGGATTGGCGGCGCCTGCTTCATCAATCGCCTGGTCGATCGCGGCCCGTGCCAGCATGGTCATGAATGCCCCGGGCACCCCGTGGCCCGCGCAATCGACGACACCGAGCAGGCAGCCGCCTTCGACTTCGCGATAAACATAAAAGTCGCCGCCGACGACATCTCGCGGCCGCCACAGGACAAAGTGGTTGTCGCCGAGGGCGCCGGCGAGTTGACGGTCGGGCAAGATCGCGCGCTGGATCAGGCTGGCATACGAAATCGAATCGCTGATTTTCTTGTGTGCGACGCTCATTTCACGATTCGCATCGACCAGTTCGCGGGTGCGTTCGCGCACGGTGTCTTCCAGTTCACCGGTATGGCGACGCACCTTGCCAGCCATCGCGCCGAAGGCTGTGGTCAGTTCGCCGATCTCATCATTGGTCGCCGCCGGCAAGGCCAGGGAATAGTTACCGGCGGCCATTTCCCGTGCGGATTGCGTCAGTTTGACCAGCGGCTTCAACACCAGGCGGTTTAGCGCAAATACAAAACCCATCATTGCCACGGCAAGCAGGATGACTACCACGGCCGCAATCAGTTTGAGTACATTGGTATCGAGCACATCGGCGGCGGCGAGGTCGACCGCGGTCAGCACATGCCAATTGAGTTCCGGGATATAGGCGACGGCGATGAGTTGCTTTTTGCCGTGCAGGCTGGCTTCAAAGATTTCGGCACTGCCTGGCTGCCTGACCGCGGCATCCAGCGCGGCGCGTGCTGCTTCCGCATCACCAGCTTCAGGCAGCAGCCCGAACAGTGATTTGTCGGCCGCAGCAGCAGTGGTGCCAGAATTAAAGGCAATGTGGCGGCTGTCCGGATGCGCCTGGATCGCGCCATTGACGTCGACGATCAGCGGCGTGACGCCGCGCTCGGTCGTGCCGATGAAGTCGCGGACAAAGGTTGTCAGGTCAAGACCGGTACCGCACAGACCGATCTTGCGCTCACCATCAAGCACCAGCGCGTTGAACCAGATTTTAGTGAGTCCGAGTTTGGGATCCGGATCGACATTGATATTGAATGCCGCCCCGAATTTCATCGTGTTGAAGAACCAGGCATCGCTGGGGTCGCTGGACTGGGCGGTATACCGCGGCATGGTGGCATTAGGCGATGCCTGGTCACTAAAATAGTAATGACTGGACAGGTTTGATGCGATGAAATACGACTTGTCGGCAAAGTCTGCGCGAAAGCTTTCCGCTTCCCGCAGCGCCCGGTTCTTTTTTTCAGGATTGTTTTCATCCAGCAGCCACAGCCGAATTGCTTCCGAGCGAGCGAGGCGCAGCGACAGCGCAAGCTCGCGCGTGACCGGCGCGAGAATGCGCTCGCGATTGAGCAAGGTGAAATTACGGGTGAATGCCGTGCCGAGATGGGAGCGAACCGATTCATACGCCTGCCAACCGGCGATGCCGGCCAACAGCAGGACGAGAACGCAGGTAGCGAACAGCGCCAGCACGGATTTGCCGCGAAGCCCGAGCGCAGGTCCCATGCTTTCCCCCGTCAAAATGATGAATACGGGAAATTCTGACAGCCATTCTGCTGCCCTGCAATGTTAATCCGGCAAATTGGATCGCCATATTCTCCGGAGCTTGCCCGAACTTGTCATGCTGCTATCAGCACGCTGATTCCTTCCACTGACAAGATATGACGACTTCTTGTCACTGCGGCGCAGATGGGCAATAAGGCAAGTCAGCAGCCAGGCTGCCTTGTTTTAAAGCAGAATCTTAATTATTGCCGAGCATGCCGAATTGCCAGCCAAAGAAAATCACCAGCGCAATCACAATAGTCAGCAGTTGCCGGCGCGTTGCCGCGCAGATGAGGACGGCGGCAATTGCGGCCACCAATTGCGGATTGCGCCAGGTGAATTCCAGTCCCTCGCCATGCGGCGCCAGTACCATGGGTACGATGATGGCGGTCAGCACCGTGACCGGCACAAAGCCTAGCGCCTGCTGTAGCCACGCCGGAAAGACGACCCGTCCGCCGAGTGCAAAGATGGTGGCCTTGATGGCCACCGTGATTACCGCCATACCGAGGATCATCCAGGTTGCATTCATGCAGCCTCCTTGCTGTCGCAGGTATTTACCGAACGCGCCTGCCAGCGCAGCAGCGTCATGCCTACCGCAACGCCAATCAGCACCGCTGACATCAATCCCAGCTTATAGGGCAAATGTCGCAGAAGGAAAGCAAAACCGCCCGCCGCGACTGCCGCCGCAAAGTGCGGAAGACGGGTCAGTTGCGGCACGATGATGGCAATGAAAGTTGCCACCATGGCGAAGTCGAGGCCGAGCGTCTGCAGTTGTGGAAATACCGCACCAAACAGTAAGCCGACTGCGGTCCACACTTGCCAGTTGACATACATCGACAGGCAGGAACCGAGAAAATACCAATGCCCGAGCGGAGCGTTCGGATGCTGTCGGTAATACCCGTTCATCACGGCAAATGTCTCATCCGTGAGAAAAAAGCCAAGTGCCCAACGCCAGCGTGCGGGCAAGTGCGCAACATACGGAAGCAGCGTGGCCGCATAGAGCATATGGCGCAGATTGACGATAAAGGTGGTCAACCAGATGATCAGCATGCCAGTATGGCTGGCCGCCAGGCCGGCGGCGATGAACTGGCTGGAACCGGCATAGACGCTGAGGGACATAAGCTGGCCTTGCCAGGCGGCCAGCGGTCCGGCTGTGATGAGCGTGCCGAAGATGATGCCGAACGGCGCGGCACCAACCAGCATCGGAAGAGTGTCACGGGCGCCGGCGGCAAAACTGGTCAAACGGGTCGGATGCGACATCGGAAATCCTTTCAGCCCGGCATGATAGTACGGCCTTGCCCGGGATGCTTGTACATTTTTGCGGTTAAGGCAGGCCTCATATTGGTGCGCGGAGAAACGGGTCGATTTGGTGTGCAGGACAAGGTCGGGATGCAAGGGTTGCGGTGCAAGGAAGAGTGCTCGCCACAGAAGCAATCAGCAACACTGCCTCGCGCGTCAAGGCGGTTCCGCAGTGGTGCAATTTTAATGAAATCCGTTTAGTACAAGGTGGCGCCTATACGTCCTGGCAACTCGCGGTCGTATGCCTGGCCATCGATGCGTGCGGCAGTAAGCGCTTCGAGGATCCTGCCTGGACTGGGCACAGCATCCGGCTTGATATGGCGGGCTGGATTCCACAGGTCTGAACGCACAATCGCCCGTGAACACTGGAAAAACACGGTATCGACATGAATCACGAGCGCCAGCTTCGGTACTTTGCCATCGACCGCATGCCGCGCCAGCAGGGCCGGATCGGCATTGATGCGCGCCCGCCCATTCACACGCAAGGTATGCCCGATGCCGGGGATCAGGAACAATAGGGCGACCTGCGGATTGACGATCAGGTTGCGCAGGCTGTCGACACGGTTGTTACCGCGACGCTCGGGCAGCACCAGGGTCTTTTCGTCGAGCACCTCGATAAAACCCGGCGCATCGCCGCGCGGCGAACAATCCACGCCGTCGGGTCCGAACGTCGCGAGCGCAACAAAGGGCGATGCCTCGATCAGTGCACGGTAATTGGCATCGATGTGACCAATTTCCTTGGCACGCGAAGCCTCGCCCACACTATCGAACAGCGCCTGCAGGGCCTGCGTGTCGACGATGTCAAAACGACTGTCCGGTTGCGACGAGGATGGTGTGGTCATGGATGCTCCTTTTGCATGGGTCAATTGTTGCACTGTGTATGTCTGCGCGGCTTGCTTGTCGAACCTGCCTATGGCACTCGCGACCTTGCTTGGGCGACGCGCCTACGCGGCGAGTCCCAATGTGCGTACCTCGCGCTGCATGAAACCCGCGGCTTCGGCATGCAGCCATTGCGCAAATGCGGCGAGATGTGGCGGCATCCCGCGACCTTCTGCGCTTACCAGGTAATACGCAAACGGCGCAGGCGCGATCAGATCGAACACCGGCACCAGTCTGCCGGCGGCGATATCGGCCGATACCAGCGCACTGCGGCCGATGGCAATGCCCTGCCCGGCGATTGCTGCTCCCAGCATCAGATTACTGTCGCTGTAGGTCGCGCCATGAACAAACTCCGCGAAATCGATTCCTGCGTGCTTGCACCATGCATGCCATTCCATGTGACAGTCGTCGGTCAATATGCGATAGCGTTTGAGACTATTGATGCTTCGCGGCAGACGGCCCTGGTTAAAATCGGGGCTGCACACGGGGAACAGCCATTCTTCCATCAGCTTTTCCGCCTTGCATCCCTTCCACGATCCGCGACCATAGCGGATCGCGATGTCGGCCTCCGCCCGCACCAGATCCTTGAGATCGGCCGATGCCTGGATATGCACGGCGACGTCGGGTTGCAGTTTCTGGAATCTGCCAAGACGCGGCAGTAGCCAGCGGTTGGCAATAGACTGCAGTGTGGTGATGGTGACCGCGGGCGAACGGTTAAGCACGCCGATTTCATTTACCGCATCGCCAAGCTGTTGCAGTGCCGGCTGGATACGTTTGAGCAATAGCGCACCTTCCCGGGTCAGCAGCATCTGCCGTCCCTGCCGGCAAAACAAAGAAACGCCAAGCGCATTTTCGAGTGCACGCATCTGCTGGCTCACCGCGCTATGGGTGACGTGGAGTTCGCCGGCAGCTTGTGAATAGTTCAGGTGGCGGGCGGCGGCTTCAAACATATGCAAGGCTTGGAGAGGTGGGCGCATTGCTTGTTGTTAGTTTTTCTAACAGTTGATGTCAATAAATGTCGTTAGCAGTTCGGCACGGCGGGCTCTACAATTGTCGTACTTTACTGCATTTCCGATCAATGTTGTAAGGCCGGCGGAAGCAGGTAATGGAGGCCATTCACAACGGATTTACAGCGGATGTGCAGCCGGTATACCGCCACTCCACAATCGATTAATCCAACCCATTATTCCGGAAAGCCCATCCCGATGTCCACTGCAAACATGTTGAGGCTGCTCCTCTTAGGCGCGATCTGGGGAACCAGCTTCATGCTGATGCGCATTGCGTCCCCGGTGCTGGGGCCTTTGCTGACCACGTTCATCCGCGCCCTGCTCGGTGGTGTGGCGTTATATGCGTTTGCACGGTCGCGCGGCATCGAATTCGGCTGGCGAAAAAATGCACGCACCTACCTGGTCATCGGCTTGTTCAATACCGCGATTCCCTTTGCGTTGTTTGCCTGGTCGGCGTTATACATTCCCTCGGCATATATGGCGACCATGAATTCGCTGGCGCCTATCTTTACCGGCGTCTTTGGCTTCCTGCTGCTGTCTGAAAAGATGACGCCATCACGAATGGCGGCCTGTTTCCTCGGCCTGTTCGGCGTTGCTGTGCTGGTGCGTGTCGGTCCGACCGAAGTGACGCTCAGCACGGTATTCGGTGTGCTGGCCGGCATGGGCGCCGCAGTCTGCTATGGCTATGCCGCTACCTATACCCGCATGAAGGCATCCGGCCTGCCATCGCTGGCGACCGCGACCGGCAGCCAGGCGACCTCGTCGCTGGTCCTGCTGCCATTTGCCTTGCCGGGCATGCCGCACGCCGCCGTCAGCATGACCTGGACCGTCGCGATATCCGTCATCTTTCTGGGAGTGATCTGTACTGGATTGGCCTATGCGCTGTTCTTCCATCTGATTTCTACCGAAGGCGCAAGCAAGGCGATCACTGTGACCTTCCTGGTACCGGCAACCGCGTCGATCTGGGCATGGCTGTTCCTGGGTGAACCGGTAACCATGGGTACCGTCGCGGGCATTGCCATCGTGTTGTGTGCAACGGCATTGGCATTGGGCGTGTTCGGCAAATGGCGCAACCTGCTGCGTGCATAAGCAATCAGGCACCACCACCTGCTGCGTTCTTGTGCATGAAGGGCAGCGGCTGCTATTGTAGCTGCTGCCCAGTTCATTCCGACGAGCCATGCCGCGCATCCTGATCAGTATTCCGGAACAAAGCCTCGAACTTTTCGACGATGACGGCAGCAGCTTGCGCCGCTACACGGTATCCACCGCCGCGAAAGGCACGGGTGAACAACAAGGCAGCAACTGCACACCGCGCGGCCTGCATGTCGTACGTGCCAGAATCGGAGGTGGACACCCTGCCGGCACCGTCTTTGTTGGCCGGCGTCCTACTGGCGAAATCCATTCTGCGGAAATGGCAGAGGCACATCCAGGAAGCGACTGGATCCTGTCACGCATACTCTGGCTCTCGGGTTGCGAGCCAGGATTGAACCGGCTTGGCGCGGTGGATACCATGCGCCGTTACATCTACATCCACGGTTGTGCCGATACCGCGCCCATGGGTGTCCCGGCTTCCATTGGCTGCATACGCATGCGCAACGCCGACATCATTGAGTTGTTCGAGCTTGTCCCGGTAGGTACCAGGGTCGAGATCTGCAATTGAAGGATCGTTTGACTGAGTGACGGAGAGAAGCGCGGAAAGAATCGTGGAAAGATGAGCAGCGCAACGCTTCGCGAGCCACGCCATGTTCTTGCTTACACGTCTTTCTGGTAGGAATAGTGAACAGCGCAGAAAAATTCGGAAAGGCTGAAAAAGCTATGCAGTCAATATGACAAAGCAGATGGCTTCGTCATGAAAAAGGGAGTGGAGACTGGTGGTCTCCACCCCAAAACCCCAGGAGACACTGAGGAGAGACTGCATTAGCCATACGTTCCCAGGGAGGAAAACGTACGTCATATGCTGATTACCCTTATGTGACGGGATCCGCCGTCACATACTGCAATGTAGCAGTCCTCAGGCCGGATAAAATCTTGAAAGTTTGCTGGTCTTTCTAAGAAGATTCAGTGCCGATTTTAGGTGCCAGCGAGCTTCATATACGTGATGGAGCCCGTCCTGTAAGGGGCGCAGCAGCCCAACGGCCGGTACATCACGTGGCTAAAATGGCGTCCCGAAAATTGAGACCGGGACGCAAAAATATGACCGCAGACGTAGTCGTCAACGATTGCCTTCGGCGGCCGGCGGTGTACCCGGCTCCTGTCCGACACCTGGCATCGGCAGGGGGTTCTGCAGCGCCTTTTTCCTGGCTTCCGCTTCTGCTTCCATCGTGAAGACCGAGGAGCACGCGGCCTTGAGTTCCTGTTCGAACATTGGCGCAAACAGGGTTTTCTTTTTGGACTTGCTCAGACGGGCGGACGGAGGCAGCAGGTAGTCGCCGCTCGGCGCTTCCTGCCTGAGCCATTGCAAGCTGGCGCCAGTCTTTTTGATCTCGGCGCGAACACGTATCGGCGCACGGCCGCTGATCGCAATCACGTTCGCCACATCCTCCGTGATCTCGCCATTGATCGACGGCGCTGCTCCTTCATCGGTACGCTCCGCGCCGGCGGTCGAAAAGGAATGCACGCCGCACAAGCGCTTGCCCTGCTGATGCAGTTCCAGCACAAAACTGGAGCACTGCCCGAAGTCCCGCTGTACGCCCGGCGGACAGATGGTTCCTACCCAGGCACCGCTGAAATCGGCGCTGTCGGCAGCCACAATCGGACTTTGCACAGCGAGCGCCAACATTGTTAACAGCGTCAACGGCGTCAACGAACGGGTCATGGCGGAACTCTCGGGGAAATGGACGTGATAACAGGTTTACCAGAATCGGCGCAAGCCTTGCTTGAAGTTGCGCAACGCCGGTCGGGATGCCGTTCTGCGCACATCAAACTATCCATCACAGGGACAGATTGGCTTTCAGATACTCGAATAGCAGCTTGACCCGGTGCAGATGACGCACATCCGGATGGGCCAGCATCCAGAGATCGGTTTCCAGCTCGGCGAGCGGACCATCGACCATGCCGACCTGAGGATTGTCTTTCAGCAAAAACAATGGCGCGACGCCCGCGCCCATCCCCCAGACTACGCTGCCGGCTACCGACAGCACGCTATTGCATCGGAAGCGCGGTACGACGCGCGGCAACCGCTGTCGCCGCCATTTCTGCGACGGGTGTTCCGCCAGCGACTCGTCCAGGGCTATCCATTCCATCTCCTCCAGCGTCGGCGCCTGTTCGAAGCGCTGCAGGTAAGTTTTGGCGACAAACACCGCCGACTGCAGCGTGCCCAGCTTGCTCCCGACCAGATATTCGGGCGGCTTGCGAGTGGCGCGGATAGCGACATCGGCATCGCGCTGACTGAGGTTGGCGATGGCATTGCTGACAATGAGTTCCAGATCGATTTTCGGATAGGCGCTGGTGAACCCGGACAGCACCGGCAACAGCAATCCATTGAGGATGGTGTCGGTAGTCGTGATGCGCAGCACCCCGGAAGGTTCGCTGCTGCTCTTGAAGGCCGCCACACGCGCTTCCTGCAATTGCGATTCGATGCGTTCGGCATAGCCGGCGAGTTCGCGCCCGAGTTCGGTTGGCAGGTAGCCCTGCCGACCGCGTTCGAACAGCAACTCGCCAAGGTCCTTTTCCAGCCGCTTGATGGCGCGGAAGACGGTCGATGTGTCGACCTTCATGCGTTCCGCCGCGCCTCCAAGCGTGCGGCCACGTACCAGTGCGAGCAACAGTTCCAGATCCGTCAGTGAAAGGTTCGATTGCATTTTTGCATAGGGAGATTTCATGAATGCCTATTTTCATTGGATTGACGCAAACGTACATTAGCACCACATCAACCCGATGTGAAAGGAGTTTCACGATGATCGGTCAAACGCCCCTGATTGCCCTGTCGGTGGTGCATGCCCTGCTGGATGACGGCGCATTTGGATTGGAGTCCGCCAACACTGCCCTGCCCGTTCGTTTGAAAACCGCCTGATTGATTTAACCCACCCTGAAAGGAAGTACCATGAAACTCTATTACAACCCCGGCGTCTGCTCGCTGGCACCACATATCGCATTGCGTGAAGCGGGTATGGCGTTCACTCTGGAAAAGGTCGATCCGGCCACCGGGCGTACCGAACACGGTACGGATTTCCTGAGCATCAATCCCAATGCCTACGTACCTGCACTGGAAATCGCGCCCGGCCTCATCCTGACCGAGGGACCGGCCATCCTGCAATACATCGCCGACCAGGCGCCGGTCGCCAAGCTCGCGCCCGCCAACGGCACAATGGAACGCTACCAGCTGCAGTCCTGGCTGAACTTCATCACCTCCGAAATCCACAAGGCGTTTTCTCCGTTGTTCAAACCTGGCATGCCGGCGGAAGCGAAGACCGCATTCAAGGAGCAACTGGCAACACGCTTTGACCATGTCGAGCGGCGCCTGACAAAACACGACTATCTGCTCGATAGCGGCTTTTCCGTGGCTGACGCCTACCTGTTCGTTACCACCGGATGGTCTGGTTTCGTCGGTATAGACCTGCAGCGCTGGCCGGCCATCGTGGCATTCCGCAAACGTATCGAGGCCAGGCCATCGGTACAGGCGGCGATGATGGCGGAAGGCTTGCTGAAGGCTGCTGCGTAGCAGTCATCGTATCGGCAGTTGATGCCGACGTCGTGCGGTATGGCGTAACAACGGCATCGACCTGCCTCATCGGATTCTTTTCAAGAAGGCTCTATACATGAACACTCAGACACCCGTTCTTGTCAGTCACAAGCTCTGCCCCTATGTGCAGCGGGCAGTGATCGCGCTAAAGGAAAAGCAGGCGCCCTATGAACGCATTGATATCGATCTCGCGGCAAAGCCGGCATGGTTTCTCGCCTTGTCACCATTGGGAAAAACACCGGTACTGCGCGTCGGCAGCGAGGCGATCTTCGAATCCGCTGTCATCTGCGAATACCTTGACGATACGATGGCTCCGATGTTGCATCCATCCGATGCCTTGCAGCGCGCCAAACACCGTGCATGGATCGAGTTCGCCTCGGCGACGCTCAACACGATCTGGAGCTTCTACACGGCAAAGGACGTGCTCACCTATCAAAGCAGCGCCAGCGCGCTGGCGGAACGGTTCAGGCAGATTGAGAACGTGCTCGACGACGGCCCTTATTTTGCCGGTGCCGCATTCAGCCTGGTGGATGCGGCATTCGGTCCGGCGTTTCGTTATTTCGATGTCTTCGACCGCGTCAGTGGCATAGACTTTTTTACTGCAACGCCGAAGGTCCGCGCATGGCGGCAGGCACTTGCCGCGCGGCCTTCCGTGCGTGAAGCCGTATCAGATGATTATCCCGTCCTGCTAAGAGACTTCGTGATACGGCAAGGCAGCATCATCGGCGAACGCCTGCAGGCTGAGTAATACGGTTTTACTTGCGGGCCGGCTTGCAGTCCGGATGCCTGAAACAGGTCAGCGCATGGTCGTTCACCATGCCAGTCGCCTGCATGTAAGCGTAGATGATGGTGGAACCGACGAATTTGAAACCCCGCTTCGCCAAGTCCTTCGAGATGCGGTCGGACAAGGACGTTTTTGCAGGCGTATCGCCCTTGCCGACCCAGTGATTAACGATCGGTTTGCCATCGACATACGCCCACAGGAAAGGCACGAGGCCGCCCACTTCGTCGCGTAGTCGCAGATAGGCCTGCGCGTTGGTAATCGCCGCCGCGACCTTCAGGCGATTGCGAATGATGCCGGGATTGGCGAGCAGTTCGGCCACCTTGGCATCGTCGTAGCGGGCGATCTTTTCCGGATCCCATTGATCGAAGGCGATCCGATAGTTATCGCGCTTGTTCAATACCGTTTCCCAGCTTAAGCCGGCTTGCGCACCTTCGAGATTAAGCATCTCGAACAACCGCAATTCGTCATGGCACGGCGTGCCCCACTCGTCGTCATGATAGGCAAGATAGCGCGGATTGGCGGGATTGGCCCAGAAGCAGCGGGTAATCTTGGTGTCGGCAGGGGCTGCGATAGTGGTGATCACGGAAGTCGGTCATGATGGAAGACCTCCCGATTTTACCCGTGTGGCCGCAAGGCGTGCATCAGTGCCGGCACTTCCGATGATAGCTCGCCTGCAAGGTAGCCAATCGGCCCATGGCGCTGCGCAAGCCGTTCGCCGGCACGCGCATGCAAGGCGACGCCCCAGACGCAGGCCTGTTCCAGCGGCGCTCCCCGCGCCGCAAGGCCGGCGATGATGCCTGCCAGCGTATCGCCGGAGCCGGAAGTCGCCAGGCCGACGTTGCCGCCGTCGTGCTGCCAGATCCTGCCATCGGGTGCCGCTAAAAAGGTCGTTGCTCCCTTGAGGGCGACAAAGGCATTCCAGCGCCGTGCCGACTGGCGCGCAATTTCAATCGGATTATCGACAACGGCTTGCTTGTCGACTGCCGCCAGGTGCGCCATTTCACCGGCATGCGGAGTGAGCAGCACCGGCGAACGGAAACTCGACACGTATTTCTGCTGCGCATGGTGACTGGCATCGACGGCCTGCAATTGGCGGCGCACCACGTTCATGGCGCTAGCATCAAGCACGACCTGGGTGTCCGCCAATCGTGGCAGCAGCGAAAGGATGAAGGCGCAGGTCGCCGGTTCGTCCTGCATGCCAGGGCCGATCAGTACTGATCCGCAACGCGGCACAATGTTATTGAGCGTCTCGACCGCTGTGGCCGCGATGCCGCCCGCACTGGTTTCCGGCAAGGCAATGACGCGTGACTCCGGAATCGCAAGCGCAACCAGCGGCGCAATGCTGCTGCCGGTTGCAATGGTAAGTTTTCCCGCACCGGCACGCAGCGCCGCAGTCGCGGCCAGGATCACCGCACCCGGCATCTCGCGCGATCCCGCGATGACAAGCACCCGTCCGCGTTCTTCCTTGTCGCCTTCCACTGAAGGCATGGGAAGCGGCCAGCCGCGCAGAAAGTCGTCATCGACGCGCACGATGTCGCCGACCTGGTTTTGCTGATCGTTCATGGATGCTCCCTCAGGACTTCGGCGCCGCGGGCACGTCCGGCTCGCTGGTGATCGGTGCGCCGGCTTCACGCAGCGGGGCGACGAAGCTGATCAATTGCGGTACCAGCTTGCCATTCTTGCCGCGCGTCGGATCGAATTCATAGGAGGTCACCGAGCAGTTCGGCACATCGGCAACCCGATCGATTTCAAGGATCTGGCGCTCGTCCATGCGTTCCAGCAGATAGCGAAAGCAGTTGACGATCACCTGGTGGCCGACAATCAGCACGCGCTCCTTGCGATATTCACGCGAGATCATGTCGAGTACGCTGCGCAGGCGCAGTATGACGTCGCACCAGCTTTCGCCACCGGGTGGACGGAAATAGAATTTGCCGACATGGGTGCGCTGCTCATGCAGCTCGGGATATTTCTGGATGATACCGAACTTGGTCAGCCGGTCCAGGATGCCGAATTCCTTTTCGCGCAGGCGTTCATCAGCAACGAAGGTAATGTCATCCCGATCGATCCCCGCTGCGCGTACCGCGATCTCGGCGGTACTGCGCGCACGCGCATAGGACGAGCTCAACACGACATTGGGCCGCTGCTCTGCCGGCATTTCCCCAAACCACTGCCCCAGGGCATTAGCCTGCTGTTCACCCAGTTGTGATAGCGGCACATCGATATCGCGTTCGGCGATGTCGATCAGAGGCAGGCCGGCTTCCTCCGCTGCATCGCGTGCGACGTTGCCGGCACTCTGGCCGTGTCTTACTATCCATATCGTTTGCGGCCATTTTTGTTCAGGCATGTTGCATTCCTTTCTGTGAAATGAATGACAACACCGCAGACCTGAAGTTTCCCCTGCCAGTCCACTGCCTGCACTGTACCGGCAACAAGCGATGCAATGCTGATCAATGCAGACTTACTTGACGTTGTATCTGATGCGTATCCAGCGTGCCAGGACAATGATCAACGCGATACCGGCCAGATCGGCCAGTGCCCCCGGTTGTGTTACTTCGAAACCGACGAGACCCTTGAGACCGGTAACGATCATCCACGCACTGAGTGCCGACAGGATCGTGCCCGCGGCAGAACCGGAATAATTCTTTGCAAACACACTTAGTAGATTGGACTTTTTGCTGTGCGATGCGAGTTCCCTGTTTTGCTCATCCATTTGATACTCCCCGTCATGATTTCCTATGAGCATTTCATGATAGGTTGAAGCACCAAAAATGTGGTGAGCTAATTGCTCAGTTCCCGCACCGTTTTTTGTAACTGTGGCCGTAGTGGTACTTAGAGCGGATCACATATTAGTGTACTGTCGCCTCGCCCCGCCTTGACGCGCATGGCAGCGTTGCTTGTCGCTTGTGTGGCTCGCCACACGGCGCTTCGCGTGCCTTGCCCTGCACGCCAAAACGAGCCGCTTCTCCGCACACCAATATGAAATTCGCTCTAATAGAGAGATTGCACACAATACGGACTACGCTTATCCGAACTTTCTCACTGCATCGAGTGCAAGCCCTGCACCAATGCTGCCGAACAGGTCACCTTCGACGCGTCGCGCAGCCGGAAGAAGCGCAGAGATTTTCTGGCGCAACAACTGCACGCCGCTGGATCCGCCTGTGAAGAAAATCGTATCGATATCGTCGGCCTGTACCCCGGCATCGCGCAGCAAACCGTCGACAGTGCTGGCCACACTGTCGACCAAGTGACTGATAGCGTGATCGAAGCTGGCGCGATCGACCTGTAACTGCAGCGCGGCGTCCAGTCGGTCCAGCGCCAGTTCGGTACGTTCGGCACTGGACAAGGCGATCTTTCCTTCTTCCATCTTCAATGCCAGCCAATGGCCGTCGCGTTGCTCGATCAGTTTCAGCAGGCGTCCCAGCTTGTCGCGTTCACGGGCATCGCGGTAGACGTCTTGCAATTCTCGCCACACCTTTTGCGTATAGGCGAAATTGATCGTGTGCCAGGTCGCGAGATTGAAGTAATAGCTGGACGGTACTTCATTGTTGTTCAGCAGTCGTGTGCCGAGTCCAAGCAGCGGCATCGCGCAGGACAGGTTGAGATATTTGTCGAAGTCGGTGCCGCCGACATGCACACCGGCCGTGGCCAGAATGTCATCACGCCGCTCGGTTTTTCGCGCACTTTCCGGCGATAGACGCACCAGCGAAAAGTCGGAAGTGCCGCCGCCGATATCAACGATCAGTACCAGTTCTTCACCCGCAATGCCGGACTCATAATCGAAGGCTGCGGCGATCGGCTCGTACTGGAAAGCAATGTCAGTAAAGCCGACGCTGCGGGCGATGTCGAGCAACGTGTTTTCGGCCAGCTTGTCGGCGGCCGCATCATCATCGACAAAGTGTACCGGCCGTCCAAACACCGCCTGGCTGAAGCTGCGATCAGCCGAGTGTTCGGCGCGCCGTTTCAGTTCACGCAGGAATTGCGCAAGCAGTTCGCGAAACGACAAGGCCCGCCCCTGCACTTCGGTCTGCCCATCGATCAGGCTGGTGCCCAGCAGACTCTTGAGGGAACGCATGAGGCGGCCTTCATGGCCGGCAAGATAATCGGTCAGCGCCGCGCGCCCGAAGCTGACCAGATTGTCATCCGCGTTAAAAAAGACTACCGAGGGAAGCGTCGGTTTATTGTCTTCCAGTGTCAGCAGCGCGGACTGGCCAGGTCGGTGGAAACCGACGGTGGAATTGGATGTGCCGAAATCGACACCGCAGGCATTGCTCATGGTCAGCTTTGTTTCATAAAAAGGCCGACCATGATACGCGTGAATCAGGGACCTGTAACAGCAGCGCTTGTTGCGGCAGTTGGTGCCGTGGAAACTGCAGGCTCGGCAATCGGCAATGACACCGATGCAGCTGTGTTAGGCGCCGTTACGGCTGGTGCAGCGGCCGGTGCCGCGGCCATGGCCGTACCATTCGAGTTGATCGCCGGATCATCAGACCACACCACCTGGTTGTCGACCGCATACAGGCGGCAAGGGACGCTACTGTTTTTCTGGCAATCGTCCATTGCCTGCTGCACCGGATCGTCGCCATCTTCCGCCCAGCTCCATGCACCCGTCGGCGATACCGCGAATGCGCGTGGCGTCGACTTGCTCAGGAAGACGCGATACTGCTCACGCGCATTGCCACGCAGGTAGGGAATGGCGTCGATGTTGTCGATCTCCGCGTACTGTACCTTCGGTACCTTGATTTCATCGTTGATTGCATAGACCGGATCGGTCGGCATGCCGAGTTCCTTCAGGAATTTCTCGGTTTCCGGCCACCAGATCTTTACGCCATCACGGCTGCCGCTCATACCATGCGCATCGCGCTTGAACGCGCCATAGGCAACCAGTTTCGCATGGCCACCGGCCTGTACATAGGCGTGATACATACGCGATGCCAGGTCCGGACCGAAATGGTGGTCGTTCTGACCATAGAACCACAGACTGGGCAAGGTCGTCCTGGCGCCATAAGTGGCAAACGCCTGCACCAGCGAGTCTTGCCAGTGGCAATCACCGCCGTGCATCTTCAGGCCACCCGCGAAATTGATCAGGCCTTTGACACCCACTGTCTCACGAGTACCGAAAGCGAGCGCAGTCAGACCACCATACGATTGGCCTGCGACAATAATGCGGTCCTTGTCGGCCCAGGCTTGCGTGCGCAGATATTCCAGCGTGCTTTGCAAGTCATCAGCCTGCATCTGGCCATGCGCGGTCATGTTGCAGCCGGGATCGACATACTCACCGGTCGACCTGGAAAAGCCTTTACGCATCGGAATGACCACCGCATAACCGCGCTTGACGAATTCGCGGCTAATGACGATGAAGCGATCGCGATTCTGGTTACGCGGATTGCCGAGCGCCTTGCCGTGGTTCATGATCACCAGCGGAAAAGGACCGTTACCCGACGGCTTGAAAACAGTGGTCTCGAGTTCGACGCTGCCTGCGCCGGAACCTGCGGGCACCATGACGATTTGTTCATTGAGCGCGGCGTCGAGCGTGACTGCACGCGCCGGCGGAGAGAAGGAGAAGCTGCTTGCGAAAGCGACTGCCGCGAAGGCGATGGAGCAAACGGCAGAAAATATCCTGCGTTTCCTTACGTCGCGCTTCTGTAAGAGTAAGTGTGACATATACCCGATCCACGTCGAACTGCAAAATCTCGGCTCGTCGTGCGAACCACCGAATTGCGCCTCGCCTTCTCTTGACGCGACGCAATGTTGCCCATTCTAAAGAGCAGCTTTCCGGTGTTCAATATTCGTTTATGCAACTCTGAAACATTTATTTACGAATGCTTGTTCGGGTGGCAAGCATTCACTGCGTAAACTTGTGAAGGGGATAAGCAAAAGAAGACAAAAAACAACTGCGGAGAGGGATAACGAGGAAATACGCACACATACTGTGTGGAAAGGAAGATGTAACAAAGTGTTTTTGCTGGTTGGGCGCAACCTTTTATCGCGTCCCAATGTCAATAGCAGACACCTGTTCTTATAAGGATGTCACCATGAAAGTTGATGTGTACAAACGCCCTGAATCGGAAGGCAAATATTCTTATCTCGCCGTCCCGGAGGGTCGCCCGATTCCCGAGGAAGCCACCAACATTGACTGGGAAACTGCCGACAACAATGTCGACCTTGACCATGACAATCAACCCCTGCATGGCATGTCCGCTGAAGATGCATTTCAGCAGATCAGCGCCAAAGGCTACGCAATTTCCAGCGTCAGCAACAAGATAAGGATTGGCCCGAACGTTTGATACCGTCCGACCCATAACGGGCCAGAACTGGTACAGGCCATCTGCCTGCTATTTTTATCGCCGGTCCATTTGCGCGACTGGCAATTTCCTTCAGAGCAAACCGTCGTGTACCGCGCCAGCGGTCCATCCCTCGACCGGATCGATCTGAAGCGGCAAACCAAAATGCGGTCGCTGTGCCGCCCAAGCCGCCGCAACGGCGCACAGCACCGCATCCAGCCAATCCGCTGTCCCATCTTCCAGCAATTGCGTGCGCATGGCTCTTTTGATGCGCAGTGTGATTCCCATCGGATGCCTGCCCTTTTCCAGGGCCTCCAGGATGGCTGCTCGCGTAGCGCGTCGCTCTGGTGTCTGCTTCGCCCGTTCATCGCTCTTGTAGGAAGCGCGTGTCACCAGGCGCGCAACCAGCCCCGGATAGCCTTCCAGCGCAATCCGCTGCGGATCGCCCTGATGCAGCCCGACCACCGTCACGCCGGCATCGAGCAGGCGGCGCGTGCCTTCATGAAACATATAGGCGACCGGCGGATTCACCCATTTCATTGATGGACTTGAACCGGCAGGCCCGTCGGTGACGCGATGTGCGAATTTATTGCCTACCGGGCGCGCATCGCAGAAAGCCTTGAAGGTGGCGCGCAGTTCCGCACGGTCGATGGTTGCGCAATGCCGCACCAGTTCAGCCCATCGTAGCGGCCAGCCGAGATGTTCTACCAGCTCCCGCGACAAACCGAATGGAAAGTCGAAAGCCCCAATCCAGGGACCGGGTTGCGCCAACCAGGCTTCGTATGAGGCCCAGTCTGGATGAGGTGCGATGCGGTCGATCCGCAGCACGTTCCCCTCAACTTCGCCATGGGCTACGGTGATGGGCTTTGCGCGACGTGGCGCTGAAGTGAAGTCAATTCCGACGATATGCATGACATGGAGTGTATCCATTCTGCAGCTTGTTTGATTTATTGCGGAATTATCAGATGGAAAATGAGTTCCAATGAAAGAAATGTTTATGTGAGTACAACGGATGTCGATTGCGTTGACGCTGTCATCGATCGACGACTCATGGCGTGTCGACACGCCGCCCGGTGAATAATCGGTGAATAATATTCAATAACAACAAGAGAGTGTTGGATGCGGAGCGCACTTGCAATGTCATGGAATGTGCCGGCATGTCTCGCCAGGTTAGGGCTCGTACTGTTGTTCGCCATTGCCAGCGGCTGTGCGAGCTTGCCAGATGTTCGCTACCTGAGCAACCGTGACCTTGTCAAAAAATCCGATCCAATCATCGTCACCACCAAAGGTGCGCTATCAGACGGCAAGACACAGAATCTGCTCGATGGTATTGCCGCAAAGGCAGGCGACACCGATATTCTCTCCAAGCATATTGCCGTCGAGCAGGCAATCAGCGGCCAGCCCCTGGTCGCCGGCAACAAGGTCACGCTGCTTGACGACGGACCCGCGACAATCCGGGCGATGACTGCGACGATAAAAAATGCACGCGACCATATCAATCTCGAAACCTATATCTTTGAAGCCGACGAGATTGGCCAGAAGCTGGCGGACTTGCTGATCGCGAAGCGGGCGGCCGGCGTGCGCGTCAACCTGATCTACGACAGTGTCGGTGCATTGGATACGCCGCGCGAATTTTTCGAGCGCATGCGCAACTCCGGCATCAACGTGCTGGAATTCAATCCGGTCAATCCGCTCAACGCCAAGGGTAACTGGGATATCAACCAGCGCGATCATCGCAAGCTGCTGGTAGTCGATGGGCGTATCGCCTTTACCGGCGGGGTCAACATCAGCAAGGTGTATGGCAAGAGCTCCTTCCTCGCGAGCCGCCGCAGCCAACCGCAACCGAAGAATGCCAAGGAAGCGGCATGGCGTGATACGCATATGCAAATTGAAGGCCCTGTCGTCGCCGAATTCCAGAAGCTCTTCCTCGGCACCTGGCAGCGCCAGACTGGCAAGACCTTACCCGAGGCCCAGTATTTTCCAGTGTTGAAAGCGGTTGGAAATTCACTGGTGCGCGCCATTGGCAGCACCCCTGATAATGACGACTTTGCCGTCTATAAGACTTATATTTCGGCTCTCACCCATGCCGACAAATTCGCGCATATCACCACTGCCTACTTCGTGCCCGACCAGCAAATAGTGCAAGCGATGGTCGATGCGGCGAAGCGCGGCGTCGACGTACGCATCATTTTCCCCAGCTTTACCGACGTCGGCATGATCCTGTACGCGGGACGCTCCTATTACGATGAATTGCTGGCTGCGGGCATCAAGGTGTATGAACGCAAGGATGCGATGCTGCACGCAAAAACTGCCGTGATCGACGGTGTCTGGTCAACCATAGGCTCCACCAATCTCGATATCCGCAGCTTTCTGCATAACGACGAACTTAATGCGGTCGTCCTGAGCGCCGAATTTGCCGACCGCATGGAAAATCTCTTTCAGCGTGATCTGCGAGAATCCGAAGAAGTGACGGTGGAAGCATGGAGCAAGCGCGGACTCCGTGATCGCATGCGTGAATGGGCGGTACGCATCTTTCAGTACTGGCTGTAAAGCGTTAATTCCACCATGGCAGCGATAACGGCATGTGAAGAATTTAGCGCATGCTTTTAGCACTTTTAATGAAATGCCTTCAGCTTGCGTACGGAACCGTCGCCGAACGTGCCCCTTGTATGTATCTCATCTTCTGCCACTTCCAGCTAAAGCAGAGTTAGCGGAAATCCCAATCTCGGTCTTTGCATAAAATTCGTGCAATGTAGTTTCCATCTGGCATTGAACGAAATAAATAATTGCACACTTTTTCTTTAGAAAATCTCAACGTTGAACCAAATTATCAATCTCGTATCCATAGTGACAACAGAAACAATTCGAACAGGTTGATAAGTAATGAACGTTTTGATCGATAAGAAAGCGCGCAGTAAGTTTCTGCACGGAGTATCTCTCATCTTGTGCAGCGCTTTATTAGTGGGATGTGGTGGTGGCGGTGGAGATGGCGTTAGCCCCGCTATTAGTGCAAATAATGGCGCAACATCCGCCATGCAAGCTGGCGCAGCGCCTGTATCCGTAGCATCGACAGCCTCCGTGATTCAAGCACTTCAGGTGCCGCCAGCATTGGCGCAGCCACCATTCGACCAGCCAAGAAACCTGCTGGTACCGCCCGGCTTCGGGATTCGGGTATGGGCACGTGTGACGAAAGCACGTTTCATGGCTGTCGCACCGAACGGCGACGTCCTGGTTTCGGTACCAAGTGCCGGCAAGATCGTATTGCTGCGCAACCGTCCGAACGATATCCCGCAACAGTTCGACTTCGCCGGCGACATGCGCAATCCGCACGACATGGTGTTCCATCAGATCGGTGATATTACTTACCTATACGTCGCAGAGTCGAACCGCATTACGCGCTCGGTGTACCGCGCCGGCGATGTCGCCACCTCGGCACGCGAAATCATCATCGACAACCTGCCGGACAATTCGACGCCAGAACTGCGGGGCAGCTACGGGCATGAACTGAAAAATATTGCACTGTCGCCAGACCACAGGTTATTCGTATCGATCGCCTCGACCTGCAACGCCTGCGTTGAGGACACGAACAGCGATCCGGTACGAGGCGCAATCTATGAGTATTCGGCTGATGGAAAGAATCCGCGGCTGTTCGCCCGCGGTCTGCGCAATGCCGAAGGCCTGGACTTCCTCCCAGGCACCACAACACTCTGGGTAACGGTGAATAACCGCGATGAAGTGCGTGTACCGATCGATGCGGACGTTGACGGTGATGGCCAGAATGACCGCGGCAAGCTTATCCCTTCTTTTGTGGATGACAATCCGCCGGAGTTGTTTACGTCATTGCGCGACGGCGGCAACTATGGCTGGCCATATTGCAATTCGACCCCGAGCCCGAGCATGAGCACGCTCGACCTGATGCCGGATTATGAACTGAATCGTGACAACAGTGTCATCAATTGCTCCGGCGTTGACCGGGTTGCGAAGGGCCTGCGCGCCCATTCGGCACCTTTGGGCTTCAGTTTCCTGCAGGCGAGTAACGTACCGGTCGCTTATCGCTCTGGCGCGGCAGTCGCGCAGCATGGCTGCTGGAATTGCACCAGTTTGCGCGCCGGCTACAAGGTATCGTATTTTCCATTCGATGCGACTGGCAATGCAGGTTCCGAAATGGATCTGGTCACCGGCTTCGTCACCCATCCCGATGAGCGTATTCTCTGGGGCCGACCGGTTGATGTCGTGCCCGACATTAACGGTAACCTGCTGATCTCGGACGACTACGCAGACGCAATTTACCAGCTCTATCCTCTGTAAATCGCTACTTATCGTGCCAGCCCCGCTCATCGGGGCGGTGCATCCCTTACAAGCCGGTGTTTCCACAAACATCATGAAACGTAACGAAACCGTCAGAAGCCGACCGTCAGGCCCACACCCGTAAAGTGCCCGTCAAACGAATCCTCGATGTCTCGCAATTGCTGTAACTGCTCCTGGGCCAGCGGCGAAACCTGCCGCGCCTGTTGCACGCGGAATATCTGGTCGGACGAAGGGAACACGTTAATCAGCTGACCACGGATTTCGCCAGTCGGGAAAGCGGCGCTATGCACATCCATATAGAAATTGCCGGATCGTAGTGCATGCCACTGCGCGTCATCCAAGACTGCGCTTGCCGTCCACAGCGTAGTTCCAGTCGTTCGTGCAAGGGCAAACTGCGCGGTGCCCACCGCTCCGAAGGGTGCTAAGTGAATATGCACTTCGGTTTCCGCGATGCCGGTCGTAACCACAGTGGCAATCATGATGCGGGTATCAAGATTCACAGTAACAATGCCGGTGCCGAAGGCACTGCTGGCAATCGGCGGTATGACTTCGCGGCCCGTCAGTACGGTATTGAATGCGGCCAGCGGCGTATCATTGTGGCCGCCACAGGAAGCGAGCAGCAGGCAAGTCCATACCATGTAAAAAATACGCAGGCAGAACGTCTTCATGTCGGTCTCCTTGCCTCGCCAGCAGGATTCCTTCCCTGCAAAGGCAGGCACTTTCGTTATACATCACCATGGGTGTTGCATAACGCTATGCAGGGAACGTGCCTGATATTTATCCGCGATTGAAGTATCCCGGCGCAAGGTGCTGGATCGCCCGCTAAATTAACCGCGCCGCGTTATTCGGGTTTGGTGGCTTTCGCCGCCCGCCAGTCGGCGACAACCTCCTGCGCGGTACGGAATGCATCGACTGCCAATGGCGCGCCGCAATAGACTGCGGCATGCAACAGCACTTCCCGCAATTCCTCCGGCGTCGCGCCGTTGTTCAGGGCACCGCGCAGATGCCCCTTCAGTTCATGCGCACGCCCTAACGCGGTAAGCATGGAGACCGTGATCAGGCTGCGGGTCTTCATGTCGAGGCCATCGCGGCACCAGACCGTTCCCCAGGCATTGCGCGTGATGAACTCCTGCAAGGGCAGGGTGAATTCATCCGCATTGGCGAAAGCATTCTCGACGAAGTCTTCACCCATTACCTGCCTGCGCTTTTGCAAGCCATTATCGAACTGCTGATCCATGCCGGTCTCCAGGATGTGGTTAAACCGGAAATTATAGGCACTACTCCGTGTTGTGGGGCGCCGATGTTTCGTGGCGTGTCTGATAGGCTTGCTGCCGCTGCCGGATCGCCCATTCCTGGTCTGCTTCGCTCGGCATCACTACCGGTACCTGCAGGCAGACGCTTTGGGTTGGCAGCACCTGGCGCCAGTCATGGATCAGCTTGGCATACGCGACGCCGACCGGCCGGATATTGCGATCGAGGTCGTAAAGACCCAGTGCGTTGATGTTGCCATTGTCTTCGCGCAGTGCACTGTCCCAGTCAACCTGATCGGTCAGCGAATACCAGGTAAAGCCGACGATGGGAACCCCGTCGTTGCGGACCCGCAGTACATTCGCCCACTGCTTGCGCAGCCAGAACACCGCTTCATCACCTTTTGGCCCTTGCACGAGGTTGGTCTCGGTATGCATCACGGGAAGCCGGTAACGATCGTAGTACTGATTCGTAATGACGGAATAACCGAAAATCTCTCCGGAGGCTTCCATTCTGCCGTCTTCATGCACCAGATGTTCATTGGTCATGTAATAGTCGTTGCCCATGATGCAATGGTGCTTCAGGTTATTGGACATGAAGAAGCGATACTCGTCACGGGTCAAGCCGTTGTCCAGCAGATATTCATACATCTCCGATTCGACACGACGACCGTAGTTGAGGTCGAGCGATAGAAAACGGCGTGCGTTGGCCAGTTCGGCAGGCCGGATCGCACGGGGGTTTTCTGCATGGAAGTATTCGGAAGATTCGCTCTGGACAAACAGCGCATCAGGGCGCACCTGCAGGATCGCACGCATCGCCAGCACATTCGCCTTGACCAGATGCTTGAGCGCGGTGACGAAACAGCGGTCGCTCTTCGTCTGTTCATTCCACCAGCCATACAGCGCGGAAAAGACCGCGCAGATAAACATCTCATTGACTGGCGTGTACAACTGCACCCAGGGGAAACGTTCTGCGAAGGCACGCGCGTACGACGCGAACAAAGGCGGAAAATCCGGATTCTGAAAATTGCCGAGCCAGTCCGGCACGCCGAAATGGCAGAGATCGACAATGGGAATCAGATCCCTTGCGCGCAACGCTTCAAAGGTTTCGTCAGCGAACGACCAGTCATAACGTTGTGGTCCGAGCAGCGAGGTATGCAACGGTGGACCATAACGCAAGAAATGGACACCGAGTTCCTGCACCAGATCGAAATCGGTAAGCCAATGCTGGTAATGCCCGCATTTTTCCATCTCATCCATGCGGATACGGCCACCCTGAATGGTCGGCGCGCTGTTTTCAATTCCGGTGGCAAAAATAAAGCCAGGCGACATGGCAGCATCCTTTCATGATGCCTCGTAGACTCCATGTCGGCGGTGAAGTTTCGTCAGGTAAAAAACGAGCCCTTAATCGACGGTTGACATCGCTGACGCAGTCGCTTTCGATTTCACGGCAGCAAGAAAGCACACCAGTGACAGCAGCGAGATGACCAGCAGAATGCCGATCAGCCAGGATGGTGAAGCGTTATATTCGACAAATGCCGCGGCGGCGAGCGGGCCGGCCGCTTTGGATACCAGCGAAGGCCCCGCGAGAGCGCCTGAAATCGCGCCGTAGTTTTCGCGGCCGAACAGGGCTTGGGGAACGATGCCGCGCACGATCGTCAGGATGCCGTTGCTCATCCCGTAGAGAATACAAAAGACCGCAACCGCCACCTGGTGCTCGCCCAGCAGCCACAATGCAACGAGCGCGGTCGGAAGGATGGAAAACGTCAGTATCCCGACAGCCTGAGGCCGCACCCGATCAGCAAACAGCATTTCACCGATGCGCCCCGCCACCTGCATCGGGCCAATAAGTGTCGATACCAGAACCGCTGTGGCGACTGAGTGGCCGAAGCGCTGCAACAACGGGATCAGGTGCACCGATAGTGCAGAAAAAATAAACAGGTTGGTCGAAAAGGCGAACGCGAGTTTCCAGAACGCGGATTCACGAAGCGCTTCCCGCAGCGTGAAATTGCGCGACCCGCCCGCATGTCCCCCGGTATGCGCCGCGCCTGGCTGGCGCAAACTGGCCGCACCGAGAAAGGCATGCATGGGCGCACAGAGGGCGATATGCACAGCGCTGTAGATCAACAGGGTATCGCGCCAGCCAAACGAGGTGTTGAGCTTGAGAGTGAGCGGCCAGAAAACAGTGCTGGCGAGTCCGCCGAACAGGGTGAGCACCGAGATGCCCTTGCGCGATGCCAGGGTGAATTCGCGATTGATCGTGGCAAAAGCGGCTTCATACAAGGTCATCGCCATCGCTAACCCGATGAGTGTCCAGGCGCCCAGATACAGTGCCGCGGAATGGGCCATGGCGACACCGGCCATGCCCAGTCCCGCGCACAGGGAGCCGACCGTCATCACGACGCGCCCGCCGATGCGGTCAATCAGCACGCCGGCCGGCGTAGCGGCCAGGCCGGCCACCAGCAAGCTCCATGAAAAAGCGCCAAACACCAGTTCGGTGCGCCAGCCAAGTTCACGCTGAATATCGAGCGCAACGATGGCAAACGCATAGTACAGCGAACCCCACGACACGATTTGCGTGAAGGCGAGCAGGCGGACGATTTTCCAGGGTTCGCGAGCAGACATAGGGTAACGGGGTGGTGGCGCGATATGGGTCTAGGATGTGACTCTAATGGCAGTGTACCCGGGATAGGTCTTGAAAGTACTTGCCCTCAATGGCTCAGCCGAGGATCTGCCGTGCCGCCTGAATCAGGGAACGGGACAGACGCTCCATACGGGGTGACTGCACTTTCCACGTATGCCAGTAGAGCACGACGTCGGTCGTGCGATGCGGCGCGATATCGACGAGTGCGCCTTGACGGTACAACTCATGCATCTGCAGTTCCGGCAACATACCCCAGCCAAGCCCGAGCACGATTGCTTGCATATAGGCTTCCGACGCGGGCACGTAATGCCGCGGGCAGGCATCGTCGGCGACGCCATAATGCTTTAGCAGGAAGTCGGCCTGCAGCCTGTCCTTGCGATTGAAAACCACGACAGGCGCCTGCTTCACCGCTGTACGCGTCATGCCTTTGGCGAACCAGTTCTCTCGAAATGCGGGCGAGGCCATGCAGCGATAGCGCATCTTGCCCAAGGCTTCCGCATGGCAGCCGCGCATTGCCTTCTCCTCGGTTGAAATGCAGCCGAGCGCCAGTCCGGCTTCCAGCAGAGTGTAGGTATGATCCTGATCGTCAACGCTCAGGTCGAGCAGGATCTGTTCTCGGATCAGGAAAGGCGCCAGTGCCGGCAACAGCCAGCTCGCCAGCGTGTCTGCATTGACGGCAATGGTCACCGTTACGGGTGCAGTCTGCGCACCGGCAAACTCGGCCTGCAAGTCCGCTTCCAGCGACTGCACGCGCCGCAGGTACTGCAACAAGCGCTGACCAGCAGGTGTGGCCCGACAGGGCCGACTGCGAACCACGAGCGGCGTACCCAGGGCGGTTTCGAGTGCACGCACGCGTTGCGACACGGCGGAAGGCGTCAGATAAAGCTGTGTCGCAGCCTGCTCGAAGCTTCCGCTTTCGATCACTGCGACAACAGCTTCCGACTGACGTGGGTCGAGTTTCATGCGGGCGGGTCAAATGAAGAAAAATTAATGATGCCCTAATTATATTTAGTTTTGTTTATGCAGGGCCGATAACCGTAGACAATGCGCTTAATCAAAAAGGAGAAGTGCATGTTCCCGTATTACCTGAAAGGCCTTGGGCTCGGCGCCGGCCTGATCGTAGCAATTGGCTCGCAGAATGCGCATGTGTTGCGCATGGGCTTGCAGCGCCAGCATGTCCTGCTCACTGTGCTGGTGTGTATTATTTGTGAAACCTTGCTCATCGCTGCTGGTGTGGCCGGCATCGGTTCCGCTATCGAGCAGCGACCCATGCTCTTAAACATTGCCCGCTGGGGCGGCGCCCTGTTTCTGGCATGGTATGGCTTGCGCGCATGGCGCTCCGCATTTCAACCAAGCAGCCTGCAAGCGGCGCCGTCGGTCAATATGCCTTTACGCCGCGCTTTGCTGACGGTACTGGCGGTAACGCTGCTCAATCCTCATGTCTATCTTGACACCGTGCTGCTGCTCGGTGCAGTTGGTGCTCAACAGGGGCCACAGGCAAAATGGTGGTTTGCCGGCGGTGCGATGACGGCGGCGTTTGTCTGGTTCAGTCTGCTGGGCTTCGGCGCGCGACTACTTTCCGCCTGGTTCGTGCAACCGTCAGCTTGGCGCTGGCTGGACGGTGTGATCGGCGTAGTGATGCTGATGCTGGCAGCGTCGCTCGTCACGCAGGCTTTATAGACCACGCATGAAAACCTGTCAGCGTTTTGCGGGCTTGAAAGCATAGGTGTCACCGTGCTTCAGGTAGGTGACCTTGCCCTGCAATCCGGCTGCATTTACTTCCTTCTCGAAATCGCTGAGCGGCGACTTGAATACCGTGTAATCGTTATAGTGAATCGGGATCGCGTGATGCGGGGCGACGATCTGCATCAGCTTGACGCCATCCTTGCCATCCATGGTGACCTTCATGACCCCAAGGATGCGCGTGCCGCCAAGATGCAGCAATGCAAGATCGATGTCCGGATAGCGACGCGGTATTTCCTCCAGTTCATCGTGGATCAGCGTATCGCCGCTGATATACATCCGATAAGCATTGTCTTTACCGCCTGCTGACCACTCGAGCATGGATCCCATTACAGATGGAAGCAGAGCCGTGACCGGACCGGGACCGTGGCGGCCGGGCATGGCGGTGATGCGTAGGGTAGTGGCACCTTTCTTTACGGTCAGCGTATCCCAGGTATCAAGCGCGTAACGCGACTGGAAGCCCATGTCCGCCAGCAGCTTGGCTGCGCCTGGAGTGGAGACGACAGGAATCTTTCTATCCAGTTTTTCCTGCACCAGCTGATCGAAGTGATCTCCATGCATGTGCGACAGCAATACAAAGTCAATCGGTGGGAGCTTCTCGAAAGGAATGGCAGGCTCGGTCAGGCGCTCCGATTTGAGCCCGTAGCCGAGATGCACATGGTCGCCTTTGTGCAGGAAGTTTGGATCGGTCAGGATCGTCATTCCCGCATAGCGAATGATGACGGTTGCGGTCCCAACGAACTGGACGCTGCCAGAATCCGCCTGTGCATTTGCGCTGCCGGCCGGTAGTTCCAGCGTCTGCTGATTCTGTGCAAGGGCGGTGCCGGCAAACAGCAGGACAAACATGCTTGTCAGCAAAAAATGGAAGGCTGAGGCAAATGAAAGCGAGGACTTGTATGGAATGGGCACGCGCGCTCCGCGATGGATTTGAACTGGATATAGACGGGACAATGGCCAGCCGTGATTGATCCGGAGCGTGACGTAAAAGATTTGAAGCGGCTCAAAGAGGCGGTGCCGCCAGGACAAACAAACCACCGTGTACTGCCGTCAGGATGGCTTCCACTGCCGGATGCTTGATCTTGCGTTCATTGGAAATGGCGTAAAACTGTTCACGCAACTGCGTCAGTTCACCTACCGGTATTGCGCCAAGTTCTTCACGCACATCTTCCGCCAGCGCGGAAGGTGCAGGAAACAAGCCATGTCCATGACGCGCAAAAGTATTGAGCAAAGCATTGTCATCAAACTCGGCAACCACGTCAGGACGCACCTCATGGCTTTCAAACCAGTGGTCGAAGCGTCCCCGGATTGCATGGTTGCGCGTAGGCAGCAACAGCGGTGCGCCGTGCAGACTTCTAGGGAAATTTTCGCGGTAAAGTTTGGCCATCTCGGGCAAACCGAACAGCATGAGTTCGCTTTCGCCAAGTAAATGGCTGAACACGCGCAGAGTCGTGCCGGAAGGTACGGGCCGGTCAGTCAGGATCACGTCCAGCTTATGGACCGACAAATCACCAAGCAGTGATTCAAAGTCGTCTTCATGGCATACCAGCTTGACCTTTTGCGGCAATTTCAGCGCCGCTTCCAGCAAGCGCGAAGCAATAAGCTTGGGCAATGAATCGGACAGTCCAACCGTCAGGCGCATGGTTTTGCCAATATCCGTCTCGGTCAACACTTCCTGCATCTGCTCGCCCAGCAGAAAAATCTGGTCGGCGTAGCCGACCGCGACACGCCCCGCTTCAGTCAACACCAACCGGCGTCCCTGTGGCGCCAGCAGAGCCTTGCCCAGTGACTGTTCAAGCAAGGCGAGTTGTGCACTGATTGTCTGGACTGCAACATCCAGCCGCTCCGCCGCTCTTGTCACACTGCCTTCCTTAGCGACCACCCAGAAGTAGTACAAATGTCGAAAATTGAGTCCGGTCGTTTTCATATCTTGTTTTTACGAAGTAATGTTCCGATTATCTTCGCTTTTCCACTAAACGCAAGCATTTTAAGATTCGGCCTATATCTGAAAGGAGCGTCCGATGCATCAATACACGTGACAAGATGCTGTTAAGTGGCTGTTTCGAAGTGGCCATACCGGCCGGCTTCCGTCATTGAATCCAACTCTCACTTTTCACTGTTCACTGTTCAAGCATCCCGAAAGGACAAGATTATGAATGACCGTTACAACTCGCTACGCAGTTCACCATTCGGCGCGCGATCCAGCACTACCGTCATCGATGCGAGTGCGCATAAAGTCTTGCGTAACACCTACATGTTACTGGCGCTGACGCTGGGTTTCAGCGCCATGACGGCGGGTGCCTCAGCAGCCTTGCAACTGCCACATCCTGGGCTGCTGCTGACCATAGTCGGTTATTTCGGCCTGCTTTTCCTGGTCAACAAATACCGTGATCGCGGACTCGGCGTCGCCCTGGTCTTTGCACTGACCGGGTTTATGGGGTACACGCTGGGCCCGATACTAAACCATTACCTGAACATGCCTAATGGCACGCAAACGGTGATGCTGGCCATGGCTGGTACCGCTGCGACCTTTGTCGGTCTGTCGGCATATGCACTGGTGACCAAGCGTGACCTGTCGTTTATGGGCGGTTTTCTGACGATCGGAATTCTGGTAGCCTTCCTGGCCGGCATCGCTGCGATTTTCCTGCAGATCCCAGCCTTGTCGCTGACCGTATCGGCCGTGTTCGTGCTGCTGATGTCCGGCATGATTCTGTACGAGACCAACAACATCGTTCGTGGCGGCGAAACGAACTACGTGATGGCAACACTCAGCCTGTTCGTGTCGATCTTCAATTTGTTCACCAGCCTGCTGCACTTGCTGGGCTTCAGCACCAGCGAATAAAAGGAACGACACCTTCTGCCCGTGGATCGAATAAGGGCGCCGTTGTACGAGGCGCCCTCTTTTTTTGCACAAAACAATGACAACCTATATAAAACTGCAAGGACACTAGCATGATTGAGTTACTTTCCGATCCACAGGTATGGATAGCCTTCTTCACCCTGACCGCGCTCGAATTGGTGCTGGGTATCGATAACATCATTTTCATTTCCATTCTGGTCGACAAACTACCCAAGGAAAAGCAGGAATTTACACGCCGCCTCGGCCTGTTCCTGGCGATGTTCATGCGTATCGGTTTGCTGCTGACGCTGTCATGGATCGTTGGCATGACAAAGCCTTTATTCACGATACTGGGGCAAGGCTTTTCGGGACGTGACCTGGTATTGCTGCTGGGTGGACTCTTTCTGCTTTACAAGAGCGTGGGAGAAATTCATGAATCCTTTGAAGGCGCGGAGCATGGCGTCAGCACACCGGTAAAGAGCACCTTCTATGGCATCGTGCTGCAGATCATGGTGATCGACCTGGTGTTTTCACTGGACTCCATTATTACCGCAGTCGGCATGGTGGACGAGATCGCCGTGATGGTCGCCGCGGTGATTGCATCGGTCGGCATGATGATGTTCTTCGCCGGTCCGATCGGACGTTTTGTGTCCGCACACCCGACGATCAAGATGCTGGCTCTGTCCTTCCTGGTCGTGGTCGCAGTTGTACTGATCGCAGAAGGCTTCGGTCACCATGTTCCAAAGGGTTATATCTACAGTGCAATGGCGTTCTCGGTTGTGGTTGAAATGCTTAACATCCGCCTGCACAGGCGCTCCACCAAAGACGAATTGGAGGCAACCAGCTATGCTCCGGACGCAGCCACAGACAAACGTCACTGAACCAGTGAAGCGCTGAGTTACTGACAGAACCTCCCTGCAGCGGACACTGCAGCTTGACCGGCAGAAAGGCAATCGCCTTCTGCCGGTTTTTTTATTTCGAGCTCGACAATATTCCATTGATTACCCCTGAGGTAATCGATCCGCCTGACTTGTAGCGTGATACTACGGTTTTCATACCAATAGTACGAGTCGCTGCAGACGCGCTACACTGCTGCGTGCCGTTCCCATCTGCAAGCTTGTTTTTTACAGGGGCAAGAATGACTTCAGCATACGCACCGCAGAGAGTTGTGCCACAACGTACCGGCCATGCTCCGGCAACCCACGAGCAGCGCTATTTCAGCGACTTTGCCTCGGCGTTGCGGTACTGGCGCGAAAAGCGCGGCTTCACCCAGTTGCGGCTGTCCACGGAAAGCGGCATTTCGCAACGACATATCAGTTTCCTCGAAAGCGGCCGCTCGCAGCCCAGCAAGGAAATGGTCCTCAAGCTCGGCATCGTGCTCGACGTTCCGCTGCGCCAGCGCAATGTGATGTTGCTCGCTGCCGGCTTCGCACCAGCCTACCAGGAACGCAACCTGTCCGACCCGGAACTCCATTCTGTCAAGCAGGCTCTTGATTTCATGCTGCAGCAGCAGGCGCCCTATCCCGCGCTGGTGGTTGACCGGCTATGGAACCTGGTCATGCCGAATGGTCCGGCTGCCACCATGATCAGATGGCTGCTCGGCATGCCTGAACAGCAGCCGATTCCACGAGACGGGCAAATCAATGTTGCGCGCCTGATGCTTGACCCCGCAGGCTTGCGCCCGTACATCCCGAACTGGAAAGAAGTGTGTGGCGACATGCTGCATTGGATTCAGCGCGAAGCGATGAGCGATGGCCCAGGCAGCGAAGCGACCCGGCTGCTGGAAGAACTCACGGCGTTCGACGGGATTGCCATGGCCACGCGCACACCCAATCTCGATGCACGCGCACTACCCTTCCTGCCGGTGACGCTGAAAAAGGGGAATGTCTCGCTCAACCTGTTCACTACCATCGCCACGCTGGGTACGCCGCACGATGTCACCGTCCATGAATTGCGCATCGAATCCTTTTTCCCGGCCGATGCAGCTACAGCCGAATGGTTTAAGGCGGTAGCGGCTGCCAATGGACGCATCAGCGAAAACATGTAGCGACGTTGCCAGTTGACTTTTCCCTCGTGCCTGAGGCGCCTGTACGACAACAACGGTTCAGGATTAATGCGACCCAAGGCTCCAAGTACGACAGATTATTACCATAGCTGCAACGCCAGTCCGAAGCCGGTAACATCTGGCCATGGACAATCTCAGTCATTCCGTCGCCGGCCTCGCTGCCGGCGAACTTCTGCATCGCAGCCTCCCCGACGAAGCCGATACCAACCAGCAGCGTATGCGTCATCGCCTGCTGCTGGTTACCTGCTGGCTGGCCAGTAATTTCCCCGATCTTGACCTGGTACTGACGCCGCTGTTGCCTTCCCCCTTGGGTTATCTACTGCATCATCGCGGACATACGCATACGGTACTCTATGCACTTCCGCAAGCGCTATTGCTGGCACTGGTGCTGTGGCTGCTGTGGCCGGCGGCGCGCCGCCTGCTGCGCGATAGCGGCACCGCTCGCAGCGGCTTCGTGCTGAGCCTGATCATCGGCTTTGCGCTGCACCTGTCGATGGATTACCTCAACTCGTATGGCATTCATCCTTTTCATCCCTTCGATTCACGCTGGCTGTATGGCGACATGGTATTTATCCTGGAGCCGGTGTTCTGGATTGCATTGGGGATGCCGATGGTCATGCTGGCGCCCGGGCGCGCGTTCAAGGCAGTGCTTATCATACTGCTCGCCGGAGTGCCGGTATTCTTTACCTTGCGCGGCTTTCTGTCGTGGGGCTCGCTGACCGCGCTGCTGGCAGTCGCATTGGTCACTGGAGTCGGCCAGTCGCGATGCGGCCCGCATGGACGGCGTGCGCTGATATTGTCTTTCGCAATTGCGCTTGGTTTTGTCGGAGTGCAGTCGGCAGCATCACACCATGCTAAGGCGCTCGTTGCGAGCTATCTGACGCAACGCGATGCCGGTACGCGTGTGCTCGACGCATCGATGTCCGCCTTTCCCGCCAATCCCTTGTGCTGGTCGTTCGTTTCCGTGGAAAGCAATGAAGCGGCAGGAACCTATGGACTCAAGCGTGGCGTGCTCAGCATTGCATCGCAGATGACCCCGCCCTCCGCTTGTCCTGAAAACTTTGCCAATATCGCACAACAGAAATCCGTCACGCCGGCGATTGCCTTGTTCACAGAACACCAAGGCAGCCTGCAGATATTGCGTCGCTTGCAGAACGAGAATTGTCATTTCAATGCATGGATGCGCTTTGCCCGTGCACCGCTGGCCGATGCCGGAGGGTCTAGCGATTTGCGCTTCGCCAGTACACCGCGCGGAAATTTCACGACGCTCGATTTTGCGGCGTTCACAGATGCCGAATGCCCGGCATACGTTCCACGGTGGGGTTACCCGCGTGAAGACTTATTGCTGCCTTCACAGTAGTGAAACAAACATAAAACAGCTCTCCCACAGCAGACAAGGCTGTTTTGCCATCCTGCTTTCTTTCCCGATAACATATTTCCTGTTTGAACCTCTTTCCTGCTGGATAGTCTTACACGGCAATTCAGGTGCACATGCACCTCCTGTTTGCTCTTTATTGCTTGTGCTTATGACTATGCCACTGCGCGAACGCGCCCTGCTTCCCTTGATCGCCCTGCAAGGCGCAGTCGCCACCCTTGGCGGCTTTATTGGTTATTTCACCATGGCCGAACAGAATGTCCATGCGATGTTCCGCTTTACCGCCACCATGCTGACGACAGCCATGGCATCGACCCTGCTGGCGTATGTCCTCGGTCCACGCCTGCGGCTGAGTAGTGTGCGCCTGATGCGACTGGGTTTTCTGGTACCCGGAATCTTATTGCTGTGTGCGCCAACATCGCCGCTCGCGTTAGCCATGGCATTCGGTATTTATTTAGGGTCAACCTGGGGCGCACGGCACTGGCTGGAAATGTCCCTGTTCGCCAACAATGAACGTGACCGCTATGCCGCACGGGCCGGCACGGTATCGGTGGTGCTGAGCGTGCTGACCACGCTTGCGGTAACCGGCATGCTCGCTATGCTGACCGAGCGCAGCGACTATGTGTACCGCCTGTACGGCGTACTGTGCGTGATGGGCGCACTGCTGCTGGGACGACAACTTCCCCATGAGCCATTTGCACCATTGCGCGATCCGGTGGCGATTGTGCGTCAGCCGCAATTCATTGCCTGCCTTCCTCTGTTCTTCCTTGAGTCGGGCTTGTTTGGCATCAGTCAGGCAATGACATCGGCAGGCGCATCCGAGGCACTTGGGTCGGCAAGCCGCTTTGGCTGGGTTGCGACGCTGGCAGGCATGGCAGGTTGCATTGCCCTTTACCTGACACGCCGCAAACGCGGCGTCGACAACCGCGCCGCCTGGCTGGGCGGTTCCTGCCTGGTGGTGGGTTCCGCGTTTCTGATGCTCGGTGCCAGCGTCTGGATTCCGGCACTGTACATTGTCTATTCGGTACTGAAAGCGGCTGGCTCGCCCTTCCTGATCGCCAGCGAACAAGTCCTGAACCAGCGCACGCTGGATATTGAAGGCAGCCTGTCGGATCGCATCCTTGCGCGAGAAGTCACGCTCTGGGTGTTGCGCATGACGTCGCTCGGCCTGTTCTGGATGCTGGCCGGCTCGCTCACGCCGAAACAGGTTGTGGTTAGCGGTTCACTGATTCTGGCATGTGCGACGCTGCTGGAGTACGTGATCGGCCGTGCATGGTTTGTCGACGCCGACAATACACAAGCCGCGTAATTGCATAACTGCTTAGTGTTCCGTCATGCCCGCCACGGCACTTCAAACACGGCATCGTCAGTTGTGACAAACACGCGATCACCCTGCCCTGGCATGACCTGATAGCCACCGGTGAACGCGCCAAACGAAGGCAGTATCGCCGTCTCCGGACCGAACAGAAAACAAGGCAGCCTGACACTGTCACCGGCCGCGGCAAGCCGGAAGACCGGATGCACATGCCCTGCCAATACATAGCTGCCAGCTCGCGGCTCCGGATGGTGGCAGAGTGCGAACGGACCTAAGCAGTAAGGTTCGTCGACCAGTTCCATATTCAGTTGCGCCGGCGGATCGCCGGCATGGTGATCATGGTTACCGCGCACCAGGGTCATGCGCAGCCCCGGGTATTGATCGCGCCACGTGATCAGGCGTGACAGGCCACCTGAACGCTGTGCCGCCTTCGCGTGCAGGAAATCGCCGAGGAAGACGATATGTTGTACAGGGTGCGCCTGTAGCAAGGTGTCGATCGCTTCAAGATTTTGTGCCGTTGTCCCATGTGGTACTGGCACGCCTTTCGCACGGAATGCAGCTGCCTTGCCAAAATGAATATCCGCGATCATCAACAGATGTTGAGCCGGCCAAAACAAGGCACGTTGCGGCAGCAGGTGCAAGGTTTCACCCGCAATGGTGAGCGTGACTATGCTGTTTTTCATCTTGCAGGCTCACGGCATCGCTGCCTTTTCCAGTTCACGCAGCATGCGGGCGACACGATCAGAAAGCTTTTCATTGCTCAGCTTTTCCCGCAAGCGCTCGACCATCAGCGGAAAGGCAAAAGGCGTCGGACGCCGTGTCGTGTAGAACGCCAGTTCCCGTTGCTGCATTTCCAGCAACGCCGCGCGCAGCCGTGACAATTCCAGTTCCTGTTCCAGCACTTCCCGTTGCGCCTGGGTCAGCAACAAGTTTTGCGCGTCGTGCTTACGAAAGACCTCAAAAAACAAACTCGACGACGCCTGCAATTGCCGCGCGCTCTTTGGTTGTCCGGGATAGCCCTGGAAGATCAGTCCGGCGATCCGTGCGATTTCACGAAAGCGCCGCTGTGCGAGTTCCGTCGCATTCAGGCTGCAAAGCACATCTTCCAGCAAATCATCGGTAGTGAGCAAACCTGGCTGCATGGCTTCTTGCCAGTCGATCGGACGTAGCGACAGCAGCTCCAGGCCGTAATCGTTGACCGCGATCGAAAACGTGGCAGCTTCCCGCTTTGCCACTCTCCAGGCAAGCAGTGATGCCAGCCCGATATGCACCGATCTGCCTGCAAACGGATAGAGAAAGAGATGCTGTCCTTCGCGGCTGCTGGTCTGCTCGGCAACCAGCCGGTCCAGGGTCGGCAGGCCCGACCAGCGCAACTGCAGTTTGAGTAGTGGTTCGATCGCCTGCATTTCCGGTCCGTCGAACACATTGTGTGAAGCTTCCTGCAGGCGAGCCAGCACCGCATGCGCCAGTTCGGACGACAAGGGCATCTTGCCGCCCTGCCAGCGCGGCACTGCAGGCTTGTTGCCGCTGCCGCGCCGCACATAGGCGGTCATTTCATGTACGCGCACGAACTCCAGCAGGCGCCCGCCGAACAGGAAATGGTCGCCGCGCCGCAAGCGCGAGATGAAACCTTCTTCAACGGTGCCGATCTTGGGGCCGGATACAAATTTCACCTGTATGGACGCATCGGACACGATTGTGCCGATACCCATTCGATGCCGCCGGCCCAACGCCGGATCAGGTACACGATAGACGCCGTGCTCATCAGGCAGCACGCGCCGGTATTCAGGATAGACCGCGAGGCTGCGCCCGCCGCAGGCAACGAATTCCAGTGCCCATTGCCATTCGTCTTGTGTCAGATTGCGGTAGGCATAAGCGGTGCGTACCTCGTCGAACAATTCCTTCGATTGAAAACCGCTGCCGAGCGCGATTGTGACCAGATGCTGCACCAGCACGTCGAGCGGCTTGTCGGGTACCGCACGCGCTTCTATCTGGCGCGTGGCCACTGCGCGCTTTGCTGCAGCCGCTTCCAGCAACTCCAGGCTGTGTGTCGGCACCAGCGTCACTCGCGATACGCGACCAGGCGCATGGCCGCTGCGGCCGGCGCGCTGCATGAGCCGCGCAATGCCTTTGGGACTGCCGACTTGCAGCACCCGTTCCACCGGAAGGAAGTCGACGCCGAGGTCGAGGCTCGAGGTGCAGACCACCGCTTTCAGTTGTCCGCTTTTTAAACCGAGTTCGACCCAGTCGCGCACTGACTTGTCGAGCGAACCGTGATGCAGCGCGATGACACCCGCCCAGTCCGGCCGCGCCTCAAGCAGATGCTGGTACCAGAGTTCGGCCTGCGATCGGGTATTGGTGAAGATCAGTGTGGTCGTATGCGCGTCGATTTCGCGTGTCACCGGCTGCAGCATTTGCAGACCGAGATGGCCGGCCCAGGGAAAGACCGATGAATGATCTGGAATCAGGGTATCGACCAGGAGCTCTTTGCGGACATGTCCCTCGACTAATTCACCTTGGCCAATGCCGAGCAAGGCATCCTGCGCTTGCCGGAGATTGCCGAGCGTGGCCGACAACCCCCATACCAGCAGTTGGGGACGCCAGCGGCGCAATCGCGCAAGTGCAAGCTGGGTTTGCACACCGCGCTTGCTGCCGAGGAGTTCATGCCATTCATCGACGATGACCATGTCCAGTGACTGGCATTGCGTCTGCGCGTCGGCGCGTGTCAGCATCAGGGACAGGCTTTCGGGCGTGGTGATCAACGCCTGTGGCAGGGAACGTGTTTGCTTTGCGCGTTCCGATGCCGAGGTATCGCCAGTCCGGATACCAACACGCCATGCGGGCAGCAGATCGGCCAGCGGCTCTTGCAATGCGCGCGCCGTGTCGGCGGCTAGAGCGCGCATCGGCGTAATCCATAGCACGCGCAAAGCGGCCTTGGATCGCGATGGATTTTGAAGTGCCCGCAGCAGGGCGGCAAACCATACCGCATAGGTTTTTCCCGAACCGGTTGTCGCATGCAGAAGGCCTGACTTGCCGTCACCGGCGGCATGCCAAACCGCATGCTGAAAGGGAAACACGGTCCATGCGTGCTGTCCGAACCAGGCGTCAAGCCGCTGCTCCGGCGTCAATTCGGCGCGCTGCAGGTCGGCGTTCCGCAATCCGGCTTTCGGCGGCTTCGCATTCTTCGGCTCATCCTTATCGTGTAACACGGTCTTCATGCCAGCATGCCCCGTAAGGTGTCGAGGGTATCGGCCTCTTCGATTTTCTTGTCATCGCGTATGCGCAGAATGCGCGGAAAGCGCACGGCGATGCCTGCCTTGTGACGTGGTGAGCGGGCGATGCCTTCGAAGCCGATTTCAAACACCATGCTCGGTTGCACACTACGCACCGGTCCGAATTTTTCTATCGTGCTGCGGCGGATCGCCGCATCGACTTTCGCTATTTCGGCATCGGTAAGACCGGAATACGCTTTTGCAAACGGCACCAGGCGTCGCCCGCCATCCGCGTCGGTGTCCCACACCGCAAAGGTGTAATCGGTGTACAACGACGCCCGCTTGCCATGACCGGCCTGCGCATAGATCAGCACCGCATCAACCGCATAGGGGTCAATTTTCCATTTCCACCAGACGCCGCTGTCCTTGGTGCGTCCTACGCCATAACGCGCATCGGATGCCTTGAGCATCAGGCCCTCAACGGCACGTGAACGCGAGCTTTCACGCAGGGTTGCCAGTTCGTCCCAGCTTGCCGCATGCACCAGCGACGAGAGTCTGAGCGCTGCATTGTCGATACCCGCTACGAGTTCTTCCAACTGCGCGCGGCGTTCGGATTGCGTCAGCGCGCGCAGATCCTTGCCGGCGGATTCCAGCAGGTCATATGCGACTAATGCCGCAGGCAACTCGACACGCATTTTGGCCGACAGTGTCTTGCGACCAATGCGCTGCTGCAGTGCTGCGAACGGTGCTGGCGCATTGTCTTTCCAGATCAGTATCTCGCCATCGATCACCGTGCCTTCCGGCAAGGGGATGCTGCTAATTTCGGGAAATCGTTCGGTAATCAAATCTTCACCGCGCGACCATAGCCATGTCTGCCCCTCACGGCGTACCAACTGGGCACGGATGCCATCATATTTCCACTCTGCCAGCCATTGCGTGACCGGCCCCAGGCTCTGCGGATCGGTTTGCAATGCATGGGCAAGAAAGAAGGGATAAGGCTGGCCACCGCGCAGCTGATGTTCAAAGTCCGACTCGCCCGCGATCAGTTGCAGATATTGTTCGGCGGTCGGACGCACGGTGCCGTCGGTCCAGCCCATCAGCCGTTGCGCGATCAGCTTGCTGTCGACACCCGCCACCTCGGCCAGCGCACGCGTCACCAGCAGACGTGACACACCGACGCGAAAACTGCCGCCAATCAGCTTCATGAGCAGGAAGCGCTCGCCGGTATCGAGCTGATCCCAGTATGAAAACATCGCATGGCGAATATGTTCCGGTGAGGCACCGCGCAGGGGTGCAATGCGCTCCAGCATCCACTCCGCGAGGCCCACATCGGATTCCTGCGAGGGCGGCGGCAACAAGTGCGCAATTGTTTCCGCCAGGTCGCCGACAGCGTGATAACACTCGTCGAACAGCCAATCATCGATGCCCGCATATTCGATGGAAAACTGCCTGAGCAATTTGGTTGGCACGGCCTGCCTTGGCTTGCCACCGGCGAGAAAGTACACGGCCCATGCTGCATTGTCAGGGGCGGTATGTTGAAAATAATTTTTCAGTGCAGCGAGCTTGCGATTTGTCGCCGTCGTGCTGTCGAGTTCCGCGTAGAGCCGTGCGAACTCACGCATGCGCTTCCCCGTTGGCTGCATCGGTACTGCCGTCAATAGCGGCGACGGTGTTGGTGCCGCCGTCGTCTTCGTCACCATACTCGGTCTGGAACGCGCCCGCTTCCAGACCGTTCTGGCTTAGCCAGCGCACCATGACCGCAACCTGTCCATGGGTGACGATCACCCGTTGCGCCTCGGTTGCTTTGATGGCGCTCATCAATCCGGGCCAGTCCGCATGATCGGATAACACGAAGCCGCGATCCACCGCGCGCCGGCGACGTGCGCCGCGCAACTGCATCCAGCCGCTGGCAAAGGCATCGCTGTATTCGCCGAAGCGGCGCATCCACGTCGAGCCCGCGGCGGACGGGGGTGCCAGCACCAGCGCACGACGCAGTTCGGACTTGTCGCTAATCTCGGTCACCATGCGGGTTTCCGGCAGGGGCACACCGGCTTCGCGATAGACGCGGTTAAGCGGCATCACCGCACCGTGGCAAATGATGGCCCCGATCGCAGGATCGATACCGGCGAGAATGCGCTGGGCCTTACCAAAGGAGTAGCAGAACAGCACGCTGGCACGCTCTTCCGCTGCATTGCTGCGCCACCAGTCATTGATGTCGTCGAACACAATGCGTTGTGGCTGCCACCGGTAAATCGGCAGGCCGAATGTGGATTCGGTGATGAAGGTATGGCATTGCACCGGTTCGAAAGCCGCACAGGTCGCATCCGCTTCGACCTTGTAGTCACCCGAGGCAACCCAGACCTCACCTTCGTATTCCATGCGGATCTGCGCTGAACCAAGCACATGGCCGGCCGGATGCAATGAGATCCGCACGCCGTTATGCACAACCGATTCGCCATAGCGCAATGTATCAAGATGAATTTCACCAAGCCGTGAGCGAAGGATACCGGCGCCATCGCTGGCAGCGAGGTAATGGCCATGCCCCACACTTGCATGATCGGCGTGACCGTGGGTAATGACGGCACGGTCGACCGGTCGCCATGGATCAATATAAAAGCGGCCCGGCACGCAGTACAGGCCCTCCTTCCGGGCGACCACCATGTCGGTCATGCGAGATTTCCTTGCCTTGGTCCAGTATCACAAGCAGTGTCAGATGCCGTCGCTCCATCGAACGTGCTGCAATCCCGATAGATGGACGGAGATGCTTGTTGGACCTGCGCAGTGCAGTGAAGTGCTGCTGTGACGGGTGTTCAATGATGCTTAATGTCAGCGATTGGCGATTTTTTCATCCCCGGACGAGGCAGCACCGAACTTGACTGAACCGTCCGGTTGCGGCACTTCAATCGGTGTGACAACCACTGGCGCAATGCCTTTTTCATCCATATCGAGTTTTTTTGCCACCTTTGGGGAGACGTCGACAATGCGACCGTCGATATAAGGACCGCGGTCACGGATCTCGACGACTTCTGTCTTGCCATTGTCCAGGTTTGTTACCTCGGCCTTGGTACCAAGAGGCAAGGTCCGGCTTGCGGCCACATTCGAATTGGGATTCATTGGCGTGCCATCCGCCATCTTGCGCCCGGCAAAGTAATCGGCGTAAAACGAAGCCTTGCCTTTACGCGGCTCGCCAGAATGGTCCAGCTTGGTCTTTGCATTGGGGTCAAGTCTGGCAGCAGAGGGCTTACTTGCCTGGGTGCTGGCTTTTTTTGGCGAGGCTTGCTTATCGGTATCTCCCTTGGGTGGCTCGGCATAAGCGCCGGCAGCCAGACAGGAGGACAACAAGACACCACAGAATCGTACAGAAAAAGGAAGACGCTTCATGGTCGGTGCTCCATGCAAAGAGGGTCGAATGGAATGCGCGCCAGGAAACTTCGGATTCTTGGTATGTGGGGGCGCGCAGAGCTCGGATCAGCCGCGAAGGAAATCGAAGCGGCTACAACAGGTCGCAAAGCTCTATCAGGTTATCAATTCGATAGCACCGCTTCTTGAAAGTTTCTGCTTGCCGACAACGTCGGCTAACTCTGACTAACCAACTTTGATCATGCACATAAAAATCATGGAACTCTTGGTCTTTCAGCGCGGAACAATCCTCTGTCCGCACATCTCTTAGAACAAGGAGTCTCTTCAAAAATTTTCCGCCGCGCACAGGGTTTTTAACGTTGATATACCGTCCGCTATTTAACGTTTGCCCTTTGCCTTGTTGCCTTATAGATTTCTGTCCGGATCCCGATCATGCCGAGCGCATTCAACATACTCATTATCGGTGCCCTGTTTTGCGTCGTCATGCTGCTTGTGCTGATGTCCCTGTTACGCAGCGGCACGCCGGGCATTCGTGAATGGGCGCTTGCTAACGCCCTGGGTTTTGCCGGTTTGCTCCTATATGCGTTCGGCCGCGAACTCTCCGAGCCAATCGCCTATGAAGTGGCCAATGGCGTTTATGCAGCGGCAAGCGCAGCGATCCTTGCGGGCTTCCGCCGTTTCTTTAGTCGCAAGCTGCATATCCGTCTATTGGCCGCATCCGTTGCCGGCATGGTCATCGCGATTGCCTTGTTCCACTATGTATTCGATTCCTTTGCGTTACGCACGCTGACAGTTGCAGTGTTCCAGGGAGCGGTGTGTGGCAGTATCGCGCTGACGATTTTCCACTCTCGTCACGCATGGCGTTCCCGCTACCCATATTTTTTTACCGCGGGGATGGCAGGGTTGATTGCTCTCGGTCATGCGGTTCGCGCGGGATTATATTTTGTGCATCAAGGCGAAATCACATCGTTATTGCAGCCTTCTCCATGGAATCTGTTTTTCCTGTCGGCAGGAACCTTCGTGCTGCCTGTTCTGACCATCGGAGCGGTGATGATGGTCCATGACACCATGCTGGCCAAAGCCGAGCATGCCGCCAACCGTGATTTTCTTACCGGGGCATGGTCGCGGCGCGCACTGTTCGAACTCGCGGAGCGCGAGTTATCTTTCACACGTCGGACCAGCCGATCCATGGCTTTGCTGTTGCTTGACATCGACAACTTCAAATCGATCAACGACACATGGGGACATGCTACCGGCGACCGCGTGCTGATCGATGCGGTACTCCGCGCCGAAACGGCGATCCGCAGCGTCGATTATTTCGCGCGCGTTGGCGGGGAAGAGTTTGCAGTCTTGCTGCCCGAAACAAGCCGTTCTGCGGCAGTCATGGTCGCGGAACGCATTCGCATTACCATGGAAGGTAGCGCGCGTTCCATTCAAATCGAGGGGCAGCCCGAGACACCACCCTACACCGTTAGTATTGGCCTCGCGATATTGCGCGACACTGATTCATTCCAGGAGCTGATGCGGCGTGCGGACACGGCGCTGTACGCTGCAAAGGCCTCCGGGCGCAATCGGGTTGCCTGCGATTGAGCTGATTGCGTTGCGGGATTGCCTGCCCGGTTCGCTCAGCATCATTGATGTGACCACCGTACAGTCTTGCTATAGAGTCCCGGCGAAATCAAGATCGGTCCATCCTACATTTGAGCGGACCGTTACTGTCGTCAAACACTGCGATGCCAACGGAACTATCAGTACAACAACCTTTCCTAATTATTCTGAAGGCAAGCATGCCGCGCCGCGTCGTTTTCAAGGCGTTGGTCCATGTTTATCCGACAGACATTACTGGAGAGGTGCGACATGACGCAATCCATCGACTTGCGGACCGCGTTGAATGCGGCAGCGGAAGGACTGTTGTTACTGTCGCATGAACTCAGGGTAATTGACGTCAACGATATCTTTCTTCAGCACTACGGCCTGCAGCGCGACGATGTGCTGGGGCGCAGCATACTGGAACTCTTTCCTTATCAGAGCGGCACCTTGCCGCCGCAGCAGACACTTGCACCAACCTCCGCCGATCCTTCACATGTCAGCGAAGCCAGCCTGCGGCTGGCGCTGGAAGCCTCAGGCGATGGTGTATGGGAATGGGATATCCAGAGCGATACCTTCGAGCTATCACGCCGCGGACGTGCCATGCTCGGCTATGGAGAAACGGATATTGGTAAGTCGCTGGTGCATTGGGTCGCGATTACTCACCCCGAAGACATTGAACGAGTGCGCGAACATGTGCTTGCCTGTATGCAGGGGCGCATACCGTTTCTATCCTGCGAATATCGGGTCCGCTGCCGCGATGGCACCTGGAAATGGGTGCTGGCACGCGGCGCCGTGGTGGACCGCAGCGACAAAGGCTGGGCGCGCCGCATGGTGGGAACCACTGTCGATATCTCATCGGAGCAGGAAACCCTGCTGCGGGCTAACTATGATGCGCTGACCGGCTTGCCGAATCGCAGCCTGTTTCGTGAGCGCCTGCAATACGAAGTGATAAGTTCACGGCGGAGCGGACGACTGCTTGCACTCTTGTTCATCGATCTCGATCGTTTCAAGGAAGTCAACGATCTGCTCGGTCACGATGCCGGGGATGAACTCCTGAAACAAACCGCCGCTCGGATCCGCTCCTGCGTACGCGAAGCGGACACGGTGGCGCGGCTCGGCGGCGATGAATTCACGGTGATCCTCACCGATCTCGATAGCCGTTCGCATGTCGAAAACATCGCCGAGAAAATCCTCGATGCGATCGACAAGCCTTACTTGCTGAATCATGAAGAGATTCATGTCTCCGGCAGTATCGGCATTACCCTGCATCCAGGCGACGCAAAGGAACCTGAAGGACTGGTGCGCAATGCCGACCAGGCGATGTATGTGGCGAAAAATGCGGGGCGCAATCAATTCAGCTTTTTTACCAAGTCGATGCAGGATCAGGCATGGCGGCGGCTCAAGCTGATTGGTGAGCTGCGTGCCGCTTTGCCGCAACGTCAACTCAAGCTGTATTTTCAGCCGGTAGTGGATCTGAAGAACGGGCAGGTAGTGAAGGGCGAGGCCTTACTGCGCTGGATGCATCCGACCCGCGGCCTGGTATGTCCACACGAGTTTGTATTCCTTGCGGAAGAAACCGGACTGATTAATGAAATCGGCAATTGGGTATTCATGCAGGCGGCCGCCTGGTCGAAGCGCTGGAGCGCACTGCGCGGCGAGGTATTTCAGATCAGCGTCAACAAGTCCCCGGTACAATTTCTTGCAAATGCCAGATCGCTCAACTGGGGCGCCTACCTGAAGGATCTGGGGCTGGGATGGCATAGCATGTCGGTAGAAATTACCGAGGGCTTGCTGCTCAATGCCACCGACGCCACGGCGGAAAAACTGTTCAGCCTGCGCGATGCCGGCGTACAGGTTGCCATTGATGATTTTGGGACCGGCTATTCGTCGATGGCGTATCTGAAGAAGTTCGACGTCGACTATCTCAAGGTCGACCAATCCTTTATTCGCGACACGACGCGCAACAGCACCAGCCGCACCATTGCTGAAACGATCATTGTGATGGCACACAAGCTGGGCCTGCAAGTGATCGCGGAAGGCGTGGAGACCGCGGAGCAGCGCGACTGGTTGATGGAGGCGGGCTGCGATTTCGCACAGGGTTATTTTTTTTCCGAGCCACTGCCTCCGGAAGCATTCGAAGAACTGCTGACAAGATCGCATAACAAGGTGACATCGAATATTGTCAGCCTGGATTGCAGTTCTGATACGGGTGACGAAAAGTCGCAAAAAAGCATTGAACTAGGGAAATCAAACCCGGTCTAGGACAGGTGTCTTCATCCCTGGAAGAATAAAGAATGCCCCCTCGTTCGACCTCCGAGCGCATTGTGATACTTGTGCTTGTGCTTACAGCTACTATGGCGGCATGCGATAAAAGAACGGCGGCCGCGGCCCTCACTGAAGGTAAACCAGCGGCACAGTCCAAAATACAACAGCGCTCCTGGAACGTCGTTCCAGCCCTTGGCGTACGGGGATGAAAACATGAAGCACCTGTAGCGACTACAATACGGTCCGGGAGTGGTTCGACAAACTGGTCGACATCCCAATACAGGGCTTGCCGCGGTTGCCGAGCCGGCACTAATTAATGCATTAATTAGTGCAGCGGCCGAATCGACACCGATCACATGTCGCGCATACCCGCACACATTCGCTTACTGGACACAACGATGGATAGCGTAGAAGACAACAAGGCACAAGAACCTGCCGCCCGTCCGTGGATCGTGCTCACCACGACCTACGACGTCGAAGCCTGGATTGATAACTACAACTGGGAACTCCAGCGCGCCATTGAAAAAAAGAATACGCAAGGCCATGGGATCTGCTTCGGACTCGGGCATGGCGGCGAAATTTATCTGCACACGACACAGGATGGCGATGTCGTGCTCGACGTAACGCCTGAAGCCGAATGGGTAGCGCCACTGATCAGTGCGGCGACGCATGTCGCACAACCGGACGGGCAGATCTGGGCGTTGCCGGGCGATGCGTTGACGCAGCTGATTCTGGGCTTGAGCCCGTTGATTGCCACTACGCGGATTGTGGTGAACCACGATTTCAAGATTCGCAAGAAGTGGTAATCGCTGTCCTTCCATAACTTACTTCCATAACTCACCGCGTACTCGGCAGATCATTCGGCTGACGACGCTGGCAGTTTTCTCTTCGGCGTTTCAAAGCCACTTGCTCGCCGAAGAGAAAACCTGGCAATGCTGACAAACCTAATCGCGCTGTGACTCTTCAAGGCACATCCACCGCTCCGGCCTCATCAACCTTGCCGGCCACCACCGTCACTTCACCCGTAGTGGTCACGCGGCTGATTGCATGACTGGACGTATCCGCAACGAACAGGTTTGCGCTTGCATCGATCGTCATCCCTTCCAGCGACTGAACCGAAGCAAGCGGTCCTGCTACGTTCGTGACCGCGCCTGCAGCACTGATACGCTGCACGCTATTGAAGGCCGCCACAAACACATTCCCGCCACCATCAACCGTGATCGCAAAAGTGTCGCGGAACTGTGCCGGTCCGGTCTCGCCGCCATAGGTACCGGCGAGTGTACTGACGGTGCCGTCGGCCGTGATCTTGCGAATGAACGTGCTGCTTTCACGCAGCATCGGCGCGGGTGGACCATACCAATCGCTGACGTACAAGTTGCCACCCGCATCGCGCGTGATGCCCTTGGGTCCAAGGAAGCTCGCACTGGCGACGCTGCCGTTGCCGGTGCCACGATTGCCACGCGATCCGGCATAGGTGCTCACCATGCCATCCGATGTGATTCTGCGGATCAGGTAGTTATCTGTATCGGCGACATACACATTGCCGGCACTGTCGGCGACGATGCCCCATGGCTGCGAGAAGCGCGCTGTTGCGCCCGGTCCGTCGGCATCGCCTGCAAGGCCTGGCACGCCGGCCAGCGTTCTGACGACACCTGTCGGTGTCACCTTGCGCACTGCGTTGCCATCGACCGCATACACGTTACCGGCCGCGTCCACCGCAATCCCTTTCAGGAAACTGAAGCGTGCCGCCGCGCCGATGCCGTCGTTGCTGCCGCTGGTCCCCGCCGTGCCGGCCAGTGTTACCACGTTGCCGGACGCGGAAATTTTTCGAATGGTGTTATTGCCGGAATCAGCGACATACATATTGCCTGCCGCGTCCCGCGCCAACCCGAGCGGGCGGTTGAAGCGAGCATCGGTCGCGCTGGCGGCGGCCACGGTTCCGCCTGACGCCGAATCGCCAGCGGGCGTGCCGATGCTTCCCGAACTGGTATTGCCAACCGGAGATGTTTGCCCGGCCGAGGGTGATGCAGCGGTGCTGGGGGAAGGGGCTACCGCCGTGCTGCCTGTTGGAACGGTGCTGATTCCTGCCTGTGTGGCTACGCTGCCGTTATCGCCGCCTCCCCCACCGCAAGCGGCGAGCATGACGCAAAGAAGACCTGCCGAATACCGGCTACCTGATGTAAATGTTGCCACGTTTCACCTCAACTATCACTTGTAACTCCCTGAAATTCTTGTCTGTTTTCAAACATCATCCCCGAGTGGAAACACTTTAAATTTGACGACTGTCAATCAGCGGCAAGTGCGTGGCGAGAGTGTTGTATCCAGGTGTTACGCAATCTTTTTGGCAACTTTTCCTTTGATCAGGGTTGTTTATACGTTGAAAACCGCTTGACCCTCACGTAGCGTCAGACTTTATCGTGGCGAGATCATGAAGAAAGGCATCCCATGCTGTTGAAGATTGGAGAACTGGCCAAGCGAACCGGCCTGACGGTTCGGACTCTGCATCACTACGACGCGATCGGCTTGTTGCGTCCATCGGTACGATCGGATGCCGGCTACCGGCTTTACAACCGCAACGACATCGAGCGCCTGCATCGCATTCAGGCATTGCGTCGACTTGAACTGCCGCTGGCGGAAGTCGCCTCACTGCTGGAAGGAGATGTGCGGGATTTCGACAGTGTTATCCAGCAGCAGATCGCATCGCTGGACCGCGAAGTCGAACGCACGGTGGCCTTGTGCGAACGCTTGAAGGAACTCCGCAAACGCCTCGCCGAAAAGGAAGAGCCGGACCTGAACGACTGGCTTGCGACACTCGAAATGATGACCCTCTACGGCCGTTATTTCACGCAGAAGGAGTTTGCCGCGTTGCGGACTGCCGAAGCGGACATGAAGGAATTGACTGCCCTCGTCACCTCCGCACGCGCGTTGATGCAACGGGGCGTCCCGCCCGACAGCGACGAAGCGGTCGCCTTGGCAAAGCCATGGCTGACCTCGTCGCTGCGGCACATGGGCGACGATCCGCGTCTGATCCTGAAACTCGATGCCATGCATCGCAATGAGATGGCCGTGCAAGTCCTGACCGGCGTCGATGTCGACATGCTGGAGTACATGGTGCATGCCACTGCGGAGTTCCGGCTCCGCCTCTACGAGAAGCATCTCGGCAAAGACCAGGTGGAACGCATACGCGAACCATATCTGGCGCATTACCGGAACTGGCCATTGCTGTTTGCCGAGGCGCGTGAGCTTCATGAGCGTGGCGCATCGCCCTCGAGTCCTGAACTGATGAACTTTTGCAAGCGATGGATCGACACCTTTCACGCAATATGGGGTACGGATCCGGCGCTCCGCGAGCGGGTCCGCGAACTTTCCATCCTCGAACCGGACCTGATGGCCGGCAGTGGCATGAATGAAGCAGTAATGCATCTCGTCCAGCAAGGCATCGCTACGCTGGCTAAGCAAAGCAAATAAAAAGGAGAGCAATATGGCCGGTAATCCCGTCCCGAAACGGGGCGCCCTGTTTGGCGACCGTAACTTCCGCTGGGTGTTCAGCGGTGCGCTGATCTCGATGCTCGGCGATCAGTTCAGCCTGATCGCCCTGCCCTGGCTAGTCCTGCAAATGACCGGCGATACGCTGGTACTGGGCACCGTACTGGCAATCATGAGCATACCGCGCGCGCTGTTCATTCTGGTGGGCGGCGCACTGGTCGACCGGTATTCACCCAAGCGCGTGCTGATGCTGACCAAGCATGTGAATACCGTGTTGCTGGCTGTGCTGGCCGCCCTGGTGCTCAGCGGGCACCTGACGCTGTGGGCAGTCTATGCATTGGCATTGGGAATTGGCCTGGCGACCGCGTTCAGCATTCCCGCCGGCACCTCCCTGCTGCCACATGTGATTCCCCGTGAGTGGCTACCGGCGGCCAATGGCATACAGATGGGTGTGCGTCAGTTGTCAATGTTTGCCGGGCCATTGCTGGCCGGTCTGCTGATCGCCTTGTTCGGCGACAGCACAGCTGCGACCATCAAGGATGCCCGCGGCATCGGCATGGCATTTGCCCTTGACGCGCTTACCTTTGCGGTGTCGGCATGGACACTGTCGCAAGTACGGCCGCATGCGAAACCTGCGGGAACGGCACCGGCCGCCACGTCGGTGTGGAAATCCGTCGCTGAAGGCTTGCGCTACTGCTGGAATGACGACAGCCTGCGCATCTGCTTCAGTTATTGGGCTGCGGTGGCCTTGCTCATCTCCGGTCCGGTCCAGGTTGCCGTACCCGTCCTCGCCGACCATGTCGGCAGTGGCGCAGCGGCATTCGGTGCACTCGCCGGTGCGCATGGCGCAGGGACTCTTCTGGGCGTGGTTGTCACCAGCATCCGACCGCAACTGCGCTTCGGTAACCTGGGCAAAACCATCCTGTTGCTGGATGGCGTGATCGGCTTGCTGTTCATTCCTCTCGGCCTCATCAGCGCAACCTGGCAGGGCATGCTGCTGCTGTTGGTGATCGGCGTGCTTGGCGGCTTCCTGCAGGTGACGATTTATACCTGGCTGCAGCGCCATGCCGCGCCGGCAATGCTGGGACGCACGATGGCACTGTTCATGTTCATTTTCATGGGCCTTGCGCCGATGTCGTCGGCCGTCACCGGATGGTTAATGCGTTTCGTCCCGCTGGAACAGTTGTTCGCCGCCAGCGGCGTGATGCTGTTCGCCATCGTGGTAATTGCATGGACTACCTCTCGCATGCGTGCAGTGTCGGATGGCCGCACGGAGCCAGGCATGACACCTTCCTAGTGCCCCTCCATGCCGATCGGCAGCAGCGGCGCAATTGATTGGTTGGATGTTCGTCGGCGACAGGTGGCCGCCTAATGAAAACGCCTGTCGCCGACGAGCCGCCGCTGCTTGTTATCCACTTGTCATCTACTTGTCTGCTTATCCCCCTCAGTCAGGACCGACATGCAACACTGTCCTCACTTGCGGCTTATTCACTAAACGCCACACTTTCCACTCCTGCCACCGTAATGCGGGTTTTCCGGTGATAATCTGAGTCCTCGCCATGTAAATAATATCGATTACAGTTCCTGTAGAACCATCGATGGCTGGAAAGACATGCTCGACGCCTATCTGAGAAAACTTCGTACATTCAGTACGGAAGAAGAACTGTTCCATCGGTTGTTTCGCAAGCACAGCTCGATCATGCTGCTGATCGACCCCGAAACGGGAACGATTGCCGAAGCCAACCAGGCGGCGACCGCGTTTTATGGATATCCCCAAGAGACCATGCGCGGGATGAAAATCAGTCTCATCAATACGCAGCAGGAACACGAGATCCAGGACGAGATGCGCCAGGCCCTCGAAGAGCGACGCAACTATTTCATTTTTCGCCATCGTCTCGCCGACGGAAATATCCGCATCGTCGAAATCCATTCTTCGGCTGTCGATTTCCGGGGCAGGATTCTGCTGTTTTCGATTGTGTTCGACATTACTGAACGCCAGCATGCCCAGGATATGCAAAGGCTGGCTTCGCTGGTCTATCAAAAAAGCAGCGAAGCGATGTCAGTCGTCGATCGCAACGGCGAGATCATGACGATCAATCCTGCCTTCACCGATATCACCGGGTACACAGAAACCGAAGCCGTCGGCAAGAATATCAGCATGCTCAACTCCGACCGTGAAACGCCGGAATGCTACCGACAAATGACAAAGTCCGTGCGCGATGAAGGACGCTGGCAGGGCGAATTGTGGGCACGACGCAAGAACGGCGAAGATTTTCTGCGCTGGCTGTCGGTAAATACGATTTATAACGGCGACGGTTCGGTACAGTGCCGCGTGGGACTGTTTTCCGATATCACGAAAAAGCGCGAAACCGATGAGCTGATCTGGCGGCAGGCCAACTTCGACACCCTGACCGGGCTGCCCAACCGCAGCATGTTTCATGATCGTCTTCACCAGGCCATCAAGCAGGCGAATCGCGCCGACCAGCAAGTGGCGCTGCTGTTCCTCGACCTCGACTTCTTCAAGGAAGTCAACGACACGCTCGGGCATGCGATGGGTGACCGGCTGCTGCAGGACGCCGCGCGACGGGTGCGTGCCTGCGTGCGCGAGACCGATACCGTCGCACGGCTGGGCGGCGATGAATTCACCGTGATCCTCGGCGACCTGCACGACACGCGCAGCGTCGAGCGTGCGGTCAACGATATCTTGCACACGTTGGCCGAGCCGTTTCAGCTTGGCACTGAACAGGTTTATATTTCCGCCAGCATCGGCATCACGTTTCATCCCGAGGATGGTACGGAAACCGACACGCTGCTCAAGAATGCTGATCAGGCAATGTACGCGGCCAAGGCGCAGGGACGTAACCGCTACAGTTATTTCACGGCCTCGATGCAGGAAGCAGCCCAGAACCGCAAGCGCCTGGTGAGTGACTTGCGCATCGCCCTGCACGAGAAACAATTCCGCGTCTATTACCAGCCGATTGTCGACCTCAGCACCGGACGTATCCATAAGGCCGAAGCATTGATCCGCTGGCAGCATCCGGTGCGCGGCCTGATCAACCCGCTGGAGTTCATTCCGATTGCCGAAGAAACCGGCATGATCACAGAACTCGGCGAATGGATTTTCAGGCAGGCAGCACGCCAGGTTGGCGCATGGCACACGCGTCATGACCCGTCCTTTCAGATCAGCGTCAATGTGTCGCCGGTACAGCTGCAAAACGAAGGAATCAACCATGAGAGCTGGCTATCCTGTCTTGAGTCGCTCGAATTGCCCGGCCAATGCGTCGTGGTGGAAATCACCGAGGGTGTGCTGATGGATTCGTCTGCCGGCGTGACCGACCAGTTACTGCGCTTTCGCGACAATGGGGTCCAGGTTGCACTCGACGATTTCGGAACTGGCTACTCATCGCTGTCCTACCTGAAGAAGTTCGACATCGACTATATCAAGATCGACAAGTCCTTCGTGCAAAACCTGGCGCCAGGATCTGACGACATGGCCTTATGCGATGCGATCATCGTGATGGCGCACAAACTCGGCATCAAGGTAGTTGCCGAAGGCGTTGAAACCGAACTGCAAAGGCAATTGCTGGCAGCGAGCAATTGCGATTATGCGCAAGGTTATCTGTTTTCGCGGCCGTTGCCGGCGGAAGAATTCGAGCAGCTGTTTTAGCGCACTTTCACCGGTGTCACCGGCTCCCGATTACCTTGCGCGTAATCGACCCGTATGCGGGGCTGACCGATCATGTGTTCACCGACGCGGCAAACTTGCAGCCGCCAGCGGATGACCCAACTACATGAAATGGAGCCTGCCATGTTGAACCTTCAATCACCCTCTTTCCTGCGCCGTGTGCTGCTCGCCGATGCCGCCGCCGGTGCCGTTACCGGATTGCTGATGGCGCTGGGCGCCGACACGCTGGAAAGCCTGTTGCAAATTCCGGCTGCGCTGATGCAGTCGGCTGGCATTATCCTGCTACCTCTCGCCGTACTGATCGCTTATCTGGCAACGCGCCAGCAACCACCACGCGGCGCCGTATGGGCAGTCATTATCTGCAATGCCTTATGGACACTCGACAGTTTCTATATCGCATTTTCGGAATGGATTTCGCCAAATACCCTGGGACAGGCATTCATCGTGGCGCAGGCAGTCGTGGTGGCGGTATTTGCCGAACTGGAATACTTCGCGCTGCGTAAGTCGCGTGCGCTGGCTGCATGCTGAATCACGCAAAGAACAGGGCGGTCCGCGCCGCCCTGTCTCCGGTTTTCAGCCAGTCTGATACTGCGTCAGAACCTGCCACGACGTACTGTTCGGCCGGCTGCAGCGCCGGTGAACATGCGGGCCTGTACCTTTCGCCACAGGAAACCCGCGATCGCTAGAAAAATCATCTTACGCATAAAACCTCCATGATGAGGAATAATCAATGTTATTGAGACGACTGGATACCATGTTGGTTCCGGCTTTCTCTTCATCAGGTCTTGTATAGGCATTTACGCGGTGGTCAGCCGTTCCCGGTTTGTCAGGGAAGGAAACAGTTTCACCCACAACGCAACGATCAGAATCGTGCCGACACCGCCCACCACGACCGATGGTACGGTACCCAACCATGCAGCGGTGACCCCGGATTCGAATTCTCCCAGCTGGTTCGATGCGCCGATGAAAATTGAATTGACCGCACTGACCCGACCCCGCATGTCATTCGGCGTATCGAGCTGCACAAGCGACTGCCGCACCACCACGCTGACCATGTCGAAAGCCCCGGTCAGCGCCAATGCGGCGAGCGATACGGCAAACGAACTCGACAAGGCAAACACCAGTGTCGCGATACCATACAAGGCCACCGATCCGAACATGATCTTGCCGACGCGGCGTTGTATCGGATGACGGGCGAGATAGAGCGACACCAGCAAAGCACCGACCGCCGGGGCCGATCGCAGCAAACCAAGCCCCCATGGCCCCACATGCAGGATGTCTCGTGCAAAGATCGGCAGCAAGGCAGTGGCTCCGCCGAGCAAAACGGCGAACAGGTCGAGCGATATCGCGCCAAGGATTTCCTTACGGCTCCAGATGAAACCAATACCAGCAAACAAACTTCCCAATGTCACCGGCTCGCGCAGTACCGGAGGCTATTCAATGCGTATCCGGAGCGTCATCGCAATTGCCATCAGACACAATACGCCGCACACCATATACACCAATGCCGCACCACCGACATAAATAAAACCGCCAATCGCCGGACCGAGAATGATGGCGAACTGAGTGCCTGCCGAGTTAACCGCAAGTGCACGCGGCAGGACGTGGGGCGGAACCAGCAATGGCCCAAGTGCCTGCTGCGTTGGCATCTGAAATGCCTTGGCTGTCCCGAGGGCAACCGAGGCAATCAGAATGGCGTCACGCCCCAGCCAGTTGCCCAGTGTGCCGACGATCAGCCCCGTCGCCACACAGAGTTGCGCGACCAGGCACCAGCCAAGTATGCGACGACGATCGTACCGGTCTGCAACCTGGCCGACAATCATCGACAAGGCCAGCGCAGGAAGGAATTGTGCAAGGCCGACCATACCGAGATCGTAAGCGCTGTGCGTGATGTCGTACATCTGCCATGCAACGATCACCATTAACATCTGGTTGGACATGGTTGTGGCGACGCGACTCAAGAAAAAATAACGGAAAGAGCGAAATTCAATCAGTGGATTTTTCATCAAACGAATGCAGAAGGTCTTGCGTAAATAAGGTCCGCTTTTGAACTTGCGTGTTTGTTCCGTGCCGTCTTTTCCGTTAACCGGGGTGAACGTCCATCTTTCTTTCAAACGGCGAGTATGCAAGGGTCGGGTGATTGCATGTTCTCAATACTCCGCTCACTTTAAGCAGCGATCATAACGGATGCAGGAATTTGCCGATGGCACACCGGTGCGCGGCAACTTGATTCCGCCAGGAACAGGCATGAATTATCTCGAACGCCGACCACAACAAATCCGACAGCTCTTCAAAGCACGCGAAATGCTGACGGCGGCAGTGCTCGTGCTTTCTCTTTTCATTACCTACCGCCTGTGGGATGTCGCGGCGCGCTCCGCAGATCAGGCGCTGCAAACGACGTTCGAGTTCAAAGTGCGTGAAGCCAATATCCGTATCGAACAGAGGCTGGCCATCTATCAGCAAATGCTGCGCGCCACGGTCGGACTATTCAATTCGGCCGATGATGTAACGCGGAAAGAATTCCAGTCCTTTATTTCCTCCTTGTCGTTACCAGAAATGTTTCCAGGTGTACAGGGCATAGGATTGAGCCTGATTGTTCCGGCCGCAGAGAAAGACCGTCATATTGCAGCGGTTCGCGCTGAAGGCTTTCCGGAATACACGATCACCCCCGAAGGTACTCGGGATATCTATACTTCGATTATCTACCTCGAACCTTTCTTTGGCCGCAATCTGCGTGCATTCGGCTATGACATGTATTCGGAACCGGCCCGACGTGCGGCAATGGATTTTGCGCGGGATGCGGGTTCGGCTGCTTTGTCGGCTAAGGTCAAGCTGGTGCAGGAAGGTGGAAGTGCTATTCAGAACGGCTTCCTGATGTATTTACCGCTGTTTCGCAATGGCGCACCGCATACGTCACTGGAACAACGTCGCGCCAATATTATTGGTTGGGTGTATGCACCATTCCGCGTGGATGATTTCATGCATGGCGTAAGTGGAGAATATGCAGATGAACTGGATATCGAAATTTACGACGACGAAACAATCAATGCCGAGTCGAAGATGTTTGATTCCAATGATGCACTGGACGCCGCGTCGAACGAGCGCTTGCTAAAGCGCGTTAGTTTCATCCAGGCTGCAAACCGCACGTGGACGGTTGTGACGGCGGCCTCACCACAATTCGAGATGAGCTTGCGCTCCGACCGCCCGCAGTTGATCATGCAGTCCGGCATCAGCATCAGCCTGATGATTGCTTTGCTGGTATGGCTATTCCTGGATGATCGCGCACGTGCGCTGCATGCTGCGGAGCAGGCGATGCAACTTGCCTTGTATGATGCATTGACCGGTCTGCCGAATCGCAAGCTGCTTGAGGAACGGCTAGGACAGGCGCTGAGCAAGGCAAAGCGTGGGCACAGCCATGTTGCGCTACTCTTCATCGATCTCGACAAATTCAAGCCGGTCAATGACAATTTCGGCCATGCCTATGGTGACCTGCTGCTGAAGGAGGTGGCAAAACGCTTGCAGAACTGCATGCGGGAATCCGATACCGCGTCCCGTCTTGGGGGAGACGAATTTGTGGTGTTATTGTCGGATATCGAGGGCCGCAATGGCACCGCGCTGGTTGCGAAAAAAATCCTCGACCTGCTGGTACTGCCTTATGAGATTTCAGGTCATACCTTTGAAATTTCAGCAAGCATCGGCGCGGCCGTCTATCCCGAAGATGGCGCCGACGGCAAATCGTTGATCAAGAACGCGGACCTTGCAATGTATGAGGCAAAAAATGCGGGGCGCGCGACCATACGTTTTGCCGAGCGAGGCACACAGCACAATTCCGCCATCATGCAGGCGGCCAATCAACCCTGATGAGGTCCGTCTGTGCGTATCAGCGTGTATCAGCTCCTGAGCGCCGATGTATGTCGCTACGATGGTTGCTGACCGTAGCGGCATGCATGCACCTTCAGGATGTCAGGGGATATCTGCCGTCCCTGCTTCACTAGCCTTGCCGGCAATTGTGCTTACCGCACCCGCGGGCGTGATTTTCCGGATCGTGTGGTTAGCGGTATCGGCGACATAAAGATTCCCGCTAGGATCGACGGTGATGCCACGCGGCGCATTGAAGCGTGCCGCTGCGCCATTACCGTCGGCACTACCGGCCGCGGCCGCCATACCGGCGATCGTAGTCACGACACCCTCCGGCGTGACTTTACGAATCACATGGTTGCTGGTATCGGCTACATACACATTGCCCGCAGCATCGACCGCGACACCATAGGCATTGCTGCCGATCTTTGCCGCATTGCCCTGGCCGTCCGCATAGCCGCAGGTATTCTCCACTGCTGCGGTCGCCACTTTGCCGGCGAGGATGCTGACTGTACCCGTCGGAGCGATACGATCAATGGTGCAGCTGAACGCCGATTGACCGAGTGGACCGAAATCGCTGCCGGTATCCGATACATACAGGTTGCCTGCACCATCGAGCGCCAGGCCTCGCGGTTCACGAATGTTGGCAATTGTGCTGCGCACGCCGCCAGGTGTCAGTCGCTCCACCAAGGAAGAAAAATTATTGGTGAAGTACACATTGCCGATGGCATCGGTAGCGATACCGAAAGCGTAGATGTTTTCCAGTGGCGTGCTGACGGTGCCATTGGTCGTGATCTTGCGGATGCGTCCGGTATTGAGGAAGGTATCAGTGACGAACAGGTTGCTCACTGCATCGACAGTGATGCCAGTCATTACATTGAAACGCGCGGCCGCACCGACTCCGTCCACTGGCGCGGCACCCGGCGTACCGAATTGACCCGGTGTGCCGGCCAGGGTCGTGACCGTGCCGGTGACGGTGTTGAACTTGCGCACGGTATTACTGCCGGAATCGGCGATGTACAGGTAACCGCCCGCGCCGGCGACCAACGCACGTGGAGCATTAAAGCGCGCATTGAGAGCGCGGCTGGGGTCAGAGCCAGGTGGCGTGGTCGGCGTGTTCGGGTCGACCGGTTGCGTACCGGGGGCGACAGGAATCAGGTTGATGGCAGCCACGGTGTCGGTCGGAGTCACTGCAGCAGCAATATCCATGGTTTTCTGGATGGATTCCTCCGGAGTGTTGAAGCTGATACCTTGCTGGACTGCAAAATAATGACCGACAGTAAATTTATTATCGAGCAGCGAAGGAACGAAACCCCAGGTTGGATCACCGACAAAGGTGTGCGCTGAGTCGAGCATGCTGCGTACCAGTGTGCCTTTGGTAGCTCGTCCACTGGTCAGTTCGCCCACCCAGAATTGCACGTCTTCCTCGGGTGGTGCGGTCGCGCCGCTTCGACCAAGTACATTTTTGTAAATTACGCGAACGAAGTCGGCATTGCTCATGCGGGGCGAATAGCCGGTCAAGGCCGTGTACTGGATTGCCGCGTTGAAGAAGGTATCAGCGATCTGGCCGATGTCTTGTCCTGCCTTTACCTGATCAATCCAATAACTTAAACCCTCTGCTTCAGGAATTCGGTTGAAAAAGGCGATATATAACTCAGTCAGTATCTTGAGTTGCGCTGGCGGGAGTGTCAGTGATTTGGCGCCGATTTCCGGATCGACCGTGATGTCGGCGAATTTGAACAGATTGACCCCGGCGCCAAGGTTCGACGTTCCATCTGCACCGGTATTGTCAATAACGGTGTAGCCGGTTGCGGCCTTGACGATGGTGTAGTTCCGGCGGTTACCGGTAAATACAGCGGTGTTACCGACGACGGTGGCGGGGGCGAAACTACTGCTTGTGGCTGAAGAAGATGTTTGCTCGCTTCCGCCACATGCCGTCAGCAGCGCTGCAAAAATGATCGCGATCGTAAGAAAGGGAACGCATTGCACTTGCCTTTGCAAAAAATGCGACATGAAAAGCTCCATATTCATGTTTGCGTGTCTTTGGCTGACCATTGGCATTGGCCTCTTGGTCGGTGGCACGCGAATGAGTTGGGCTCCCTGTCGTGTTTTTGTTATGCGTACGCGCCCCGCGTTAGCTGTTGGGCATACGTGGCATGTGGCATCTGGTCAAGATAACAATCCCGGTTCAGGGCTGTTTGATTCGGCGCAAACGCGCAGGGGCTCTGATCGATGCTGACGCAGTGACGCAACAGGCTGGATCAACAAGGTTGAAAAAAAGCCCGCCAGTGGCGGGCCGAAATCCATATGGGCAATATGGACGAGACAGACGACAACGAGGAGAGAGAAAACGTCGCGTTGCGGATCAGCTGCCGTACCGGCTTGTCACAGGACGGCTTGCTTTTGCGGCCTGGATCGCTTCGTTACGCACATCTTCGCGCGACCTGGTCGAGGCGACATAGGTGTGTTCTACAAATTCCGGTGTGTGTCCCAAGGTGCCTTGGGCATAGGCAGCTTCAAGCTCAGCACGTACTTCGGCGCGCGACTTGCCCGAAACGAGCGGCTGATGTTCGACGAACTCTTGTTGCGCGGATACCTGGTTTTGCGCAGATGTATTGTTCAGCTCGGCCTGTACTTCCGCACGTGTACGAGTTGATGTGAAATTGGTGTGCTCGACAAACTCTTCTGCGGCGAAGGCGGCAGCGGAAGTGGCGATAAGGGCAAGGGCAACGCTAGTCATTTTGATGTTCATTTGAAATTCTCCACAGGTTCGATAAAGGGTTGACGGCATTTAGCTGCCAAAGAAATGCACTTGCGCTGCTCGCCCCCCAGTGGCTTGCGTTTTGCAAGTAACGGATTCATCATAGCCTAGTGACTTTTATTTTGCAAGCGTCTAAAATGAAAATTATGGAAAAGACGACTAAATGTGCCGCCCCCCTGTCCTGCCCGATTGTGCGGTCAGCCATGCTGCTGGGTGACGAATGGATACTCTTAGCCCTACGGGCGCTGTTTCGCGGGCCCTTGCGCTTCGATGATCTACAAAAGCAAACCGGGGCGGCGACCAACATTCTGACCACTCGCCTCAACCGTCTGATCGAAGGCGGACTGGTTGAAAAGGTGCCATATCAGGAGCGTCCGCCGCGCTTCAATTACCAGTTGACCAAGGTCGGAATGGGACTCTTTCCAGTCGTGCTTGAACTCATGCGATTTGGCGAAGAGTACTTGCAATGTCCGGATGCAAAGCCGGTGCGCTTGCGCCATAGCGAATGTGGAGAACTTTCTAGACCGGGTCAGACCTGTTCTGAGTGCGGCAAACCGCTCAAACTCGGTAATGTGACGATGGAAGATTCCTGAAGACACAACGTCTGCGTAGATGGTCGGCGTAAAAAAAGCGAGGCAATGCTTTAATGCATTCCTCGCTTCTTGCTTGTGTCGTCGCTATTGTTACTGTCTGCAATGTCAGACTGCGGTCGCGGTCCTTGCGGGAATATGCGCTTCGCGAATCGGCAGGTTGATCAGCGCGGCGGCGAGTGCCAGCACGATATCGATGTACCACATCCAGTTATAGTTGCCGAAGCGGACAAACGCGAGACCGCCGAGCCATGCACCAAAAAAGCCCCCGATCTGATGCGACAGCAAGGTCAGTCCAAATAAAGTCGACAGGTAGCGTGTACCAAACAGTTTGCCGACCAGCCCGGCGGTCGGAGGCACGGTGGCCAACCAGGTGAAGCCAAGCGCAGCCGCGAAAACGTAGAAGGTCATCGCCGTCTTCGGCGCCATGAGATAAATCACGATCATTGCAGCGCGGCTCGCATACATCAGCGCAAGCAGCGACTTCATGCGATAGCGTGATGACAGCGCGCCCGCGGTCAAGCTTCCGGCAATATTGAACAGGCCGATCAATGCCAGCGCTGTTGCGGATACGCCTGCAGGGAGATTGCACAAAGCCACTTCACCAGGCAAATGCGTCACCAGGAAAGCAATGTGAAAACCACAAGTGAAAAATCCCGCATGCAAAAACAGATAACTTGGATCACGCAGTGCGATGCGGACTTGCTCGCCAAGGCCCATGGGTGCCGGTGTAGCGGCAACCGTCGTTGCGGCAGTCGAAGTCGGGGCCGGTGTTTGCGTCATGGCAGTTGGGCGTTTCCGCAATGGCCATGCCAGTGGAATGGTTGCCAGCGTCGTAACAGCCATCGTGAGCATCGCAGTCACCCAGCCTGCGCTGCTGATGATCGCCTGCAGCAAGGGGGCGAAAACAAATTGTCCGAACGAGCCGCCGGCATTAATGAAACCGGAAGCGAAAGCGCGGCGCTCTGCGGGAAGACGCTGTGAGGTGGCGCCGATCAGGATGGAAAAACTTCCAGCGCCGGCTCCGGCCGCACTGAGCACACCGAGCGCAAACAACAGTCCCCACTCGGTCTTGACGAAAGGCGTTATGGCAGTGCCCGCCGCCAGCATCAGCCCGCCGGCGATGATGACTTTTACCGGCCCGTACTTATCGGCAATAGCGCCAAAGATAGGCTGGGATGCGCCCCACACGAACTGCCCAACGGCCATCGCGAAACTGATGGTAACGATGCCAAGCTGCGTCGATGTGTTGATTGGCGAAACGAATAGACCGGTAGTCAGTCGCGCACCGACGGTGATCATCATGATCGCCGCAGCGGCAAGTGTAAGCGTCCACGCGGCGCGCGGGCTCAAGGTATTCTGGTTTTCCATGTCGCAGCTCCTGCGTAGGCCCAAAGGTTGGTGTGGCAGCGAAAGCAGCGGATATCGCGGTGCGTAGTCATCTATCCATCTATCCGTCTGCACGCCAGATTGTCAGTTTTGGATTATAGTGTATATGCATGTAATTGTTCAAAAGCATTCTTTAAGGCATTAATTTAATCAAGGAGGATTATCGATGGATTCACAAGCAACGCTGCAACAGTGGCAAGAAGACGAAGCTGCCGTGCGACCCGGCCTAATGGCGCCGGGAGTCGCTACTCGTGAACAACTGTGTGAACGCTCGGGCCTGGAATTTTTGAACGCTATCTTGCACGGCGAATTGCCGGTGGCGCCGATTGGCGCACTGCTCAATTTTGTTCCAGTCAAGGTCGACCATGGACTCATGATTTTTCAGGGCACACCGGCACCTGAGCATTACAACCCGATCGGCATGGTGCATGGTGGCTATGCAGCGACACTACTCGATTCCTGTGTCGGCTGTGCCGTTCAGACAATGCTCCCTGCGGGCAAGGGTTACAGTACGCTGGAACTAAAGGTGAATTACATCAAGGCGCTGACCGACAAGACAGGCCCGATCCGTGCGGAAGGCCGAGTAATCAGCGTGGGCAACCAGGTCGCCGTGGCCGAAGGCCGTATTACCGATGTCCATGGCAAGTTGTACGCGCATGCGACAACGACTTGCCTGGTATTTGCCATTTGAGCATGGACCTTCGGGTGGCGCCACTTGTCGGGTCACCGCCCGACAACGCCCTGCTTAACAGCGCTACAACTGCGCAATACTGCCAAAGATGCGGCCTGATTTCAGGTCCCACCGAAGACCATGGTGTGGACGCGATTTGATGCGACAGGCTTAGTGATGGTGGTGATGGGTCCAGTTGCCATCGGGTGATTCGAGGAAGGCTTGGACAGCGTCTTTCTGGCCGGTGGCATGACGCAGTACTTCACCGCAGGCGCAAATGCCCTGGTACGGCTGAATATGCGAGCAGGCAGAAACTTTTTGCAGAAAGACCGTAACCGGCTTTGTACATTTCTTGCATTTGAAGGTCAGTGTGCGGGATGGTTTATTACTCATTGTTTCGTTGAACTAAGAAGAAATAGGAAGCCCTTATTATTTCATGTAATTGGCCAGCTTTCGATTGCATCGATACGTCATCGCCTGTACAATTCGATCCCTCAGACGCGGGGTGGAGCAGTCTGGCAGCTCGTCGGGCTCATAACCCGAAGGTCACAGGTTCAAATCCTGTCCCCGCAACCAAATACTAAAAAGCCGCGCAATGCATATGCGCGGCTTTTTCATTTCAGGTCCATCAAAACAAGCAGGGAATCGCTTGTCTTTGGTCTTTACATTCAGATTCAGCGAGCGTCAACAACATGCAGGGACGCGACATGGCACGTTACCGGTAATCTGCGCGATCTCACAGCATAGTCGATGTTGAAACGCCATGGAGGAAGACAGTGGCTGACCACCAGCTTCCTCCGCCAAACAATTAAGACACGTAAGAAAAACAATCAAAGGTCAGGCACTGTGCAAAGCAGCGATCCGGTCTTCGATGGGAGGATGGCTGGAAAACAACGCCATGAGACCGGCACCGCCCGCAATACCCGATGCCGCCATGTTTTTAGGCAAGTCCCCCGCCGACAAACCACCCAGACGCTGGAGCGCAGCAATCATTGGGCGCGACGTGCCAAGCAGCTGCGCGGCACCGCGATCGGCACGGAATTCGCGCTGACGCGAAAAATACATGACGATAATGCTGGCCAGGATACCGAACACGATGTCGCAAATGATGACGGTGACGGTGTAGCCAATGCCAGGGCCATTGCTCTGCTCGTCGTTTCGGCGCAGCACCTGATCCACCGCATAACCAACCACGCGTGCAAGGAAAGTGACGAAGGTGTTGACCACGCCCTGGATCAGCGTCAGCGTCACCATGTCGCCATTCGCGATGTGCGCGACTTCATGTGCGAGCACTGCCTCGACTTCTTCGCGCGTCATGGACTCCAGCAGGCCAGTCGATACCGCAACCAGCGAACTGTTTTTGGTCGCGCCGGTGGCAAATGCATTGGGTTCGCCCTCATAGACCGCCACCTCCGGCATCGCGATGCCGGCCCGCTGCGCCTGGCTGGAAATCGTGTTGACTAGCCATAGTTCGGTCGAGTTGGATGGTTGCTCGATGACGCGGGCGCCGGTCGACCATTTTGCAATGGGCTTCGACAAGAAAAGTGAAATGAATGCGCCGCCGAAGCCCATCAAGCCGGAAAACATCAGCAAGGTACCAAGGTTAAGGCCGTTGGCGGTAAGGTATTTATTCACACCGAGCAGGCTGGCACTAATGCCGAGTACCAGCATGATGGCAAGGTTGGTACCGATAAACAGAATGACTCGTTTCATGATTTCTTATAGTGATGTAAATGAAAAAAAGCTTGAGCGGTGCGCCGGCTGCAAGTTATGCATTTAATTCGAGGGCAGGGTAGCGTGCATGCGCTATGCTCTTTGCTCTCGAACGCGTGCGCCCCAGCGCCATGGCGGCGCGATGTACCGCAAGGTCAACCGCTTCCGCAATCCGCGCGGCTGTGCTGCTGACGACGATACTAGGCATACCCGGTACATTGATCTGGATGCGGCACTGCTTGTCGATACCGCCCTTGGGTCCATTCTGGTCGGAGATGCGGACGATGACGCCACCGATCGACTGGCGCGCATGGTTCAACGAAAATTGCAGCCGACGTGTCACGTAATCGCGTAATACCTGCGTCAGCTTGACGCCTTTGGCAACGATGGTCGGTTTCATTAAAGTCTCCAGTGCTATAGGAGCCCTCATCGTAGACAAGCTTCAATTTTTAAAAAAGCGAAGTTCTTAAGACGTTTGGTTCGCAAAAACAGGAATATTCAAGACGAATCGAGGTCGCTTTATGCTTGGATGACGTGCAGTCCAACACTGTATTCGACACGGTTGCGTCCAAGGCGCTTGGCTTGCAATAGCGCATTATCGGCAGCCTCCGTCAACGTTATCGCGGTCTGTGTCACAGAATAGGATGCGACGCCGGCGCTGAAGGTGGCATACAAGGCACCTTCAGGATGTGCATGCGGCAAGCCAGAGAAATCGCGCCGGATACGGTCAATGACAGCGATGGCTTTTTCGGCGCTGACGCCAGGCAAGGCCACGAGGAATTCTTCTCCGCCATAGCGGCCGATGAGGTCGATCGAGCGTAGCCTGCCCTTCAGCAACCAGGCGAGACCACGGATCACCTGATCGCCGACTGGATGGCCGTAGGTGTCGTTAATCGACTTGAAATGATCGATATCGATCATGGCCACGGTAAGTTCGCCGGAGCCACTCGGGTCCGCAGGATACGGCCCTGATAGTTCATCAACCAGCACTTTCAGACGCGACTTGGCCGCCGTATGGTTAAACAGCCCGGTCAGGCCGTCCAGCCGCGTCGAGCGCCGCACTTCGCGGAAGCGCTCGATCCGGGTCTTGACGACGGCAGCAAGCAGCACCGGATTGAAAGGTTTCATCAGGAACTGGTCACCGCCGAGACGCAGCGCTTCGACCTGCATGCCGACTTCGGATTCGCCGGAAAGATAGACGATCGGCAGTGAACTGTAGGCGGCCATCTGGCGCAGTACACGTGTAGCTTCGACGCCGTTGAAACGCGGCATGTACATATCCATCAGTACCAGGTCAGGCTTGTAGGACTCCAGCGCATTGAGCAGTTTGCCCGGATCGTTGATCGCATGGGTATCGATGCCATGCTGGGCCAGTGTTCGCTGGATCAGCGCAACCGCGACGCGGGAATCTTCCACCACAAGCACCCGGTACTGCTCCTGCTCCTTGGTCTGGACCAGGTCAAGGATGCAATTGAGGACCATGGCCGGCTGGTCTTCGGCCGGGATGGTGACGTCGATGCCGGCGCGCATGAGTGCGACGATAGGCTCAATGGCCGATTCGACGCCGAGGTAGATCAGCTGACTGGCAGGGCAGGCTGCGCGGACAGTGGTGATGCGGGCGATTTCCTCCGGTGTGGCGTTTTCTTGTGCGGGAATGAAAAGCACAGCGAGCGGTTTTTCATCGGCATGGTCCGGGTCGTCCCAGGCATGCTCGCCGACCTTGAAACCAAAAAACTGCAGCTGGCGGGTCAGCGCGTCTGCCATTTCGCGCTTTTCCATCCCGGCCACCAGCCATACGGAGCGCGGCTTGATCCAGTCGATGTCGGCAGCCGACGCCGCGGCTTCCTGGGTTCGCCGACCGGTACCTGAAGAACGGGAACTGGCGACCGCGCCTGCAAGCGCATCGATCTGCCTCTGTAGCGCCAGAACGTCCTGCTGTGAAATCGGATGGGTGGAGTCGTCACCCAATCGGGCCAGCGCGGCATTTTCAAGGCCTTCGCACAAGCGCACCAGGCCAGGCAAACGCAGACGGTTGAAATACTCGGCCAAACTATTGACGGCGACGGCGAACTCGATGAACTGCTCGAAACGTCCGTCGGCGACATACCTCTCCCAGCGCTTCTGCAGCACATAAAGGCGATCTTCGATCGAGTTCGTAGAAGATTGTGGCATGGCCGGACGGTCAGAAACGATCCGGCATTATCACGGAACAATGGCAGAGAGGCAATGTATTCAGTAACCGATAGTTGATCGTTGTTATAAATCGACAACTTGCACATCGGATTTTTTCAGCCATTTGCGCACGATCTGGTACACATCTCGATCGAATGGATGGCGTCCTTTCTGCAGCAGCATTTCCGTCTCTTCACCGGTGCGCGCGGCGCCCAGATACGACCAGCAATCGACCACATGGAAGGTCTCGTTTTCGCGAATGGCAACCGGCCCCTTGAACGGCCATGGCTGCAGGCGCGACCTTTCCAGTGCCGCCAGCACCCGGGCGTTGTGTGCGTCGATACTTTCCCTGCCGGCACAGGCGCCGTGGCACTTGCCGACTTGGCTGGCAAAACAGGCCTTGCCGCCTCTGCTTTTTTCCAGCCCGAGCAAGAGTTGACAAAGACCATTGGCGTCGGCGATCGCACGTATCGCGTCATTGGCCTTGCGGGTGCTGCTATACAAGCCATACATGTTGGCATCAATACCGAAGAACAAGTCATCGGTGGTGGTCAGCACCGGTACTAGCCGGCCTTTGCGCATCGTCAGGCGCCAGGAACAGACTTCTTCGTTGTCGCGCAGCTTCTGGTTATAGGCGGGCCGCAATGCTTTGACCAAGGCGGCTTCCTGCAGCAACGCGCCTAGTTCCCCGGAAGTTTCTATCCATGCAACGCGTTCGATCTGCTGGCTGAGCCGTTGCTCTTTCGACGACATATGGTCGCCACTAAAATGCGACAACACGCGGCGACGCAGGTTATTGGCCTTGCCGATATACAAAGGCAGATCGTTTGCACCATAGAACAGGTAGACACCTTGCGACCCCGGCATCTGATCGATCTGCAGCGCATCGAGCCGCGCCGGGATGGTGGGCTGGCTGATGAGTTTGCCGACAACTTCATCAATCGTTTCGATCGTATGCTCTTCATGGATACGCTGCCAGAACTGCCAGATCAGCTGCGCATCGCCAAGCGCACGGTGACGTTCGGTCACATGCAGCTTGTGGCGTTCGGCCAGTGTATCGAGATTGTGTCGTGCGAAGCCAGGGAACAACTTGCGTGACAACCGCACCGTGCACAGGACTTGTGGTCGGAAATCGCGTCCGATGCGGCGGAATTCATTGCGCAGGAAGCCGTAGTCGAAGCGTGCGTTATGGGCAATGAATACACGGTCGGCAAGGCGTGCGGCGACTTCATCGGCAATCATTTCGAACGGCGGCGCGTCTGCGACCATCGCGTCCGAGATGCCCGTCAATGACTGGATGAATGGCGGAATCGTGATGCCGGGATTCACCAGGCTGCTCCATTCGCGCACCCCGTCATCGTCGACTTCGATGATGCCTACTTCCGTGATGCGGTCTTCAGTGGCGGTGCCGCCAGTTGTTTCAAGGTCGACAAAGGCGAGGCGCGGAAATTTGCGAGCTGTCATGCTTCCATATTCAGTGATGTCGCGCGTCCCCGGCGATGAGCCGCTCCGCGGCTTGCAAGGCTTTCACCATGTCGGCGAAGGCCGCCGCTTTCAATTGCTCATCCGGCACCCGCAAGACGTAGGCCGGGTGGTAGGTTGCGACCACCCACTGACCGTCATGCTGCACCGGATTGCCAAGCATGCTGTTCAAGGTAACCTTGCTGCTTTGCATGATCGACTTGAGCGCGGTGCTGCCCAGCGCTACCAATACTTTGGGCCTGATTGCCGCAATCTCGTGTTCCAGCCAGTAATGACAGGCTGAAATCTCACGTTGCCCCGGCGTCTTGTGCAGGCGTCGCTTGCCGCGTGGCTCCCATTTGAAATGCTTGACGGCGTTGGTCAGGTAGACGGTATCGCGGTCCACGCCGGCCTGCTGCATCACATCGTCCAGCAGTTTTCCGGCGGGGCCGACAAAGGGCAGCCCGGCAAGATCTTCCTGGTCGCCCGGCTGCTCACCAACCAGCATGATCGTCGCATGAGCGGGTCCGACGCCAGGCACACCCTGCGTTGCCATGCTCCATAAGTCGCAGCGCCGACACTGGTCAAGATCGGTGGGCGCATCACGCTGCGGTTGTGCATCCGCAGGAGCGATGTCGATGGTCTTCCCTTTGCGCACGCCAACTTCTTTGGCCTGCCCGACACGCTGGCCGCCAGTCCCGGCACGGCTGACCAGTTCGGGAATCAGTTTGCCTTCCGGCAGGTTCTTCCAGTAACGTACAGGCATATGCATCTCCATCGCCCCGGTATTCAAGCGGGCAGGATTGAAAATACTGCGGTAGTACGCGAGCCACAGAGCTTCGCCGCTATCCGCGATGTCATCGACACGCGCCACCGGAGGGCCGAAGTGCAGCCCGGCGCCGTCCCACACGGCCGAACCTTTCGGCGTACCGATCATCCAGCTGCTCTTACCCATGCGATGCGAAAAGTGTTGCGCCACGCGCGTCAGGATGTCGTGCTCCGGTTCGAACCATGCGACAAACCGGGGATCACCCTGCTCCGCAGGTCTTTCGCGAAACCGCACAAAGGCATGCATCTTGTGCTCTTCACGCTCAACCGTTTTCACCATCGCATGTAATCGCATGCCGTCCTCATCCGCAGCGGACATCACTGCTTGCTCACCAAGGTTCCAGCGCCATAAAACCTTGTAAAGAAAACTCCAGCGATCGTCTGCCTGATAACAACTGGCCGTAGCCAGCATGTCGAGCAGACGCCGCGGCACCTGCAACGACCTTGCTCCATTCGCGGCCGGTTGTACGGCAAGTGCTTGCCATGACTCATTGGCAAACAGGTCGGTGCTGACTTGCTGTGCGGTCCACTGAATATCATGTGGTGCGACATGAGCAGCAATCAATTGCCTCGCCACATCGCGCCAGTCATCAAATCCGGCGACACGCACCTGTACCGTCATGCGGCTTCCTGCAATGCCGGCCACAGGCCGAGTTGTTGCGGTCGATCAGCCAGTGCGCGACGCAAGGCTTCCGATGATGCAGTGTCGTGCTGCGGCCGGTAGTCAGCGGTCACGATGAATGGTTTGAGCTTGTCCATGCTGCAGCGAAGGCGTGCCAGATCTGCATAACGGATTCGCCGTGCCCGGCGAAGTTCCACTAGTCGTCGCGCATTGCGCAAACCAATGCCGGGAACACGTACGATCAAACTCGGATCCGCAGTATTGAGGTCGAGTGGAAAGTGTTCACGATGAGCCAATGCCCAGGCCAGTTTGGGATCGATGTCGAGCGCAAGATTGCCTGCGGCCGGCAATAATTCTTTCACGTTGTAGCCATAGCCACGCAGCAGGAAGTCCGCCTGGTAGAGCCGGTGCTCGCGCATCATCGGAGGCGGCTTGCTCGGCAGTCCGCTCGGGCTATGGGGAATCGGGCTGAACGCCGAGTAATAGACACGCTTGAGTTTGTAAGCGCCGTACAGGGTTTCGGCCGTGTTGAGGATGGTGCTATCGTCGGCCTGGTCGGCGCCGACGATCATTTGCGTACTTTGTCCGGCCGGTGCATAGCGCGGCGCTTTGGGCTCGGCTTCCTTTTCGTCGAGTTTGCGGCGAATCGATCCCATCGCGAGCTTGATGGTATGCACACTCTTTTCCGGCGCAAGGCGCTCGATCCCGGCGGCAGTCGGAAGCTCGATATTGACGCTGAGACGGTCGGCATAGCGACCGGCTTCAGCAATCAGTTCGGGAGCCGCATCGGGAATTGTCTTGAGATGGATATAGCCACGAAACTGATGCTCTTCCCGCAACAGCTTTGCCACCAGAATCAACTGCTCCATTGTGTAGTCGGCGGAACGGATGATGCCCGAACTCAGGAACAAGCCATCAATGTAATTGCGCAGGTAAAAGTCGGTAGTCAACCTGACAACTTCGTTGACTGCAAACCGCGCACGCGGCACATCGCTGCTACGTCGATTGACGCAATACTGGCAGTCGTATAAGCAGTAGTTGGTCAACAGGATTTTCAATAGCGAGACACAGCGCCCATCCGGGGTGTAGCTGTGGCAAATTCCCATGCCAGTCGTGGCGCCGATGCCATCCTTACCTGCGGAAGAGCGTTTAGGTGCACCGCTGCTGGCACAGGATGCATCGTACTTCGCCGCATCGGCGAGAATTTCCAGCTTGTCGATCAGTTCCATCAGTTTCGCATACTGTATATATGCACAGTATTCTACGCTGATAGCTTGCTGGATGCATTGCCCGATATGCCAGATTGCCTATGCGCGTTGTCTTTAAGTGCTTGTCTAAAGCGCTTGTTTTAAACCCATGTGTGATGGCCGTTTTCTTTGTCCTGATTTGTACAGGACTAGTGTGCGTTTGCTCCGTATCAAAGTTGCGCAGAGCCAAGCTCTTAGACTTGGTACAGGCGAATGCCGATTCCTATGGCGGAGATACAGAATGACGCGACCAGAAACACCGTTTGAACAAGCAAGTTACGACCTTAACAAGTTCCGCGAACGCCGCATGGCTGAGCGACGCGCGGTCCCGCGTGACTCTGCGGATCGCAGGGCGAACCATCGTGGCGAGCAAACAGATGCACACAACAATGAGCAGGAAAACCAGGAGCAGGGAAACGGAAATAAAAACTAATTGAATGCAGGTTGAGATTCAGGCGATGTGACGAATCGCCTTTTCATCGTGCGGTACATGCCTGCAACATGTACCGCTTAATTTTTTGCGACGCGGTTTCCCGCGTGCGACGTTCAGGCATGGCTGACAATCTGCGACGCTTCGCGATGATAGCGCGGCATGGCAGAGATGGTACGTGTCTTAACGACACTATCCATACCACCGAGCCAATATTTGGACTTGGTGTCTCCCATCAGGTCACGTAATTCGCGGATGCTCATTTCCGTGAGCTCATGCGCTGCCAGCAGCAGATCGGAATTGATGGCGACTTGCTTGTGGCGCACCTTGCTGATGGTTGAAGGCGGCACGGCGAGAATACGAGCCAGTGCCGCATCGCTTTTCGCGCCGAGCATTGTCATCAGGGTGTCCAGCAAATGATTTGGCGTGTAACCCTCTTGTGCAACCAGTGGTGATTTCTTGCGCATGCTTAGCTCCTTGAAAACGATGAGTAATTTTGCCTTCACGAAACTCTTTGCGGTAAGAAATGCAGCCGAAGCTTGATTTTGCGCAACCACTTGTAAGCAACTCTTTATATGTCACTTTTGGCAACGATGTCGCTATAACAATTGCTTACAACGTCATAGTCAACTCGAGGCCAAGACAGGTCGTTTGTAGAGATGCAGCGATTTTCTATATCAACTACAGAGGACGACCATGAACAAACTGATTGCTACCCTGATTGCAGGCCTGTTCACGACCGCAGCATTTGCGCAAACTGCTACCACACCGGCAGGCACAACAACGACGACTGCACCGGCCACGAAGGAAGAAGCAAAAGCCGCCAAGGCGGACGCAAAGGCTGCGGAGAAATCGACAAAGGCAGACGCAAAGGCGGAAGAAAAAGTCGCGAAGGCTAACGCCGATGCTGACAAGACAAAAGCCAAAGCCGACAAGAAGGCCAAGAAAAAAGTGGCTGAAGCCAAGAAAGATGCAGCTGAAGACAAGGCCGACGCAGCGAAGAAGTAAGGACTTCGAAGTCATCTAAAGGCAGACCGTTCGGTCTGCCTTTTTTACGCCCTCATCGTGCAGTTTATGAAGTCATGCATTGATCACGGCAGTCATTTCTATCGCCACCCCACTCAACACCGCATTGCCCGACAAGGGATCCCGTTTGCCTTCATCGAGAATAGCATTCAGGTTGGCGCCAGGGCGTTCTGCCGCCACGCGCATGCGTGTGCCAGGCATGTCATGACCCCAGCCGTGCGGGAGACTGACCACGCCGGGCATCATGTCATCGCTGATTTCTACCTGTGCTTCGATGGAGCGTCCGCCGCTGCTGATACGCGCCGTGCTTCCTGATTGCAGGCCAAGTCGCTGCGCATCGACGGAATGGACCAGGGCGGTACAGCGGAACGGGCCTTTGGCAAGGATAGGCAGATTATGCATCCAGCTATTGCCCGAACGGACATGGCGCCTGCCAATCACGACCAGCGCGGGAGCGGGTTGAGCCAGATCGCCGCGTACCCGGCTCAGGTCTGCGAGCAGCATCTCAGGCGCGAGTTCAATCTTGCCCGACGGTGTGCGCAGCACTTCCGGTATGCGTGATTGCAAGGGGCCGAGGTCGATGCCGCCAGGCGCCGCCTTGACCTTGGCGAGGTTGATGCCGCCCGGATTACGGCCGAACTGGTCGCCGTAGGGACCGGTGCGCAAGGCGAGGTCGATCTGGCGCTCAGGGCCATTCAGATGTGATAAGGCAGCCAGTACCGCATCGGCATGCTCCCCCGCCATGCGCCGCACATCTTCGGCAAACAACGCATCATCCAGCTTCAATACGTCGGCCTGCGCGCCCTTGCCTTGCACGATCGCGGCAAGGCGTAGCAGCACCTGCCATTCCGGCGGCTGTGCCGGATTGCGCTGCAGTACCGGCTCGCTGTACCGCGCATGATTACGATAGCTGAACTGCGGGAATGCGACGTCGTAATGCGATTCTTCCAGCGGCGACAGGCCGGGCAGGATGACATCGGCATGGCGCGTGGTTTCGTTCAGGTAGATGTCGACGCTAACCATGAATTCCAGCCCGTCGAGCGCTTCGGAAAGACGCGGTCCATTCGGTGCCGACAACACCGGATTGCCGGCAATCGAAATCAAGGCCTTCACTTGTCCATCGCCCGGTGTCTGGATCTCTTCCGCCAGACAGACAATCGGAAACTCCCCCATGACTTCCGGCGCACCCGATACACGGCTTCTGCGCCGGCCGGTGATGATGCCCCGGCCAATGCCGGGCTTGCCGGTGGTATTGGCGGAAAATGCGGCAGCCTTCGAAAACATCGCACCGCCTTCCTGGTCAAGGTGACCGGTCAGCACATTGAGCACATCGATCAGCCAGCTGCACAGCGTGCCGTACTCCTGGGTACAGGTTCCCATGCGGCCATAGACCGCGGCGCGTTCGGCGCTCGCAAGTCGTCTTGCAAGCGTGCGAATGGTTGCAGCATCAATACCGCAACGATCGGCCATGCGTTCAGGCGTAAAGTCGCTCACCGCGCTCTTCACCAGGTCGACACCGGCGACATGTTCGGCAAGCACCCCCAGCCGCACCAGTTGTTCGTCGAACAGGGTATGCACCATGCCGAGCAGCAGGAAGACATCCGCACCAGGGCGGATGAAGTGATGCTCGTCGGCGGCCATGGCCGTTTCGGTGCGACGTGGATCGATGACGACGATACGGCCGCCACGTGCGCGCATGGCCTTGGCCTTGCCACGATAATCCGGCACTGTCCACAAGCTGCCGTTCGACACCATGGGGTTGGCACCCAGCATCAGCAGGAAATCACTGCGTTCGATATCCGGTACCGGGAAGGACAACCAATTACCAAACATCAATCCGCACGAGAGTTGCTTGGGCATCTGGTCCAGCGTGGAGGCGGAAAACATATTGCGGCTGCCAATCGCCTTAGCCAGGCGCGCGAAGTACAGCAGTAGGCCAATCTTGTGCGCGGAAGGATTGCCGATCACCATGGCAAGCGCATCGGCACCGTGCGCCTGTACCACCGGCGGCAAGCGACGTTCGATTTCAGCGAATGCTTCATCCCAGCTCGCTTCGACAAATTTGCCGTCGCGCTTGATCAGCGGCGTGCGCAAGCGGTCCGGATCTTCATGCAAATCTTTCAGGGACGCACCCTTGGGACAGATATAGCCGTGACTGAACACGTCTTCGTCATGGCCGCGTATGCTAACCACCTTGTTGTCGCTTACTCTCAGCTCCAGTCCGCAGCACGCCTCGCAGAGCGGACAGATACGGTGGGTAATCGTTTCGGCATTGCTGGTCATGCTTATCTCCTCTTGATACGGTCCGATGGCTCGATAATTGGTTTTATTTTCAGTCGATTATGAGGGATGCGCGATAACCTTGCAGGTAATAAAGCATTACACGGTAAGCAATTGCCCATGCATTTCCGCAAGATCTTTTCCGGTTCATAAGGTCGAACTTTCAACACGCAGGCTTACTCTACGTTGATTCATTGTCAAGCGATAGAGGGAAGAGCTTATGAATATTCTGATGGTGTTGACATCACATGACCAGCTGGGAAATACCGGCAAGAAAACCGGTTTCTGGCTGGAAGAATTCGCGGCGCCCTATTATGTCTTCAAGGATGCAGGCGCAAGGATCACATTGGCTTCGCCGAAGGGTGGCCAGCCGCCGCTGGACCCGAAGAGTGATGATGCCGATGCCCAAACCGCGGCGACCCAACGGTTCAAGCAGGATAAGGAAGCACAGCAGGCACTGGCCAATACCGTGTTGCTGTCCAGCGTTTCGCATGAGGAATTCGATGCGGTGTTTTATCCGGGCGGACACGGCCCGTTATGGGACTTGTCGGAAGACCAGGATTCATTGACGATGATTCAGAGCGCGTATGCGGCGGGCAAGCCGGTCGCACTGGTGTGCCATGCACCCGGCGTACTCCGTCATGCCAAGCTGCATAACGGACGTCCGCTGGTCGAAGGCAAGCGCGTGACCGGTTTTACCAATACCGAGGAAGAAGCGGTACAGCTGACCAAGGTCGTGCCTTTCCTGGTCGAGGATTCGCTGAAAAAAGGTGGCGGTCAGTTTTCGAAGGGACCGGACTGGAGCTCGTATGTCCAAGTCGACGGCAACCTGATTACCGGGCAAAACCCGGCATCTTCGGAAGAAGCGGCACGTGCGACGCTAAAACTGCTGCAGCAAGGCACCTAGGCTTGTCACTGTTTCAGATTACCGGTTCGCAAGTAGGTATCCCGGCATCACATGAAGGGCATAGCGGGTATACCCATTTTCCTCATACCTGCGTAATGTTTCAGTCGTTTCAGTCGCAGATAAGCGCGTCATGCGTATCAGACAGCGAGCCCTTTTTTCGCCAGGATCTTGTCGACCTTTTCCTTCAGGGTTGCGGCGTTGAAGGGCTTGACGATATAGCCGTCGGCGCCGGCCTGGGCGGCTGCGATGATGTTTTCCTTTTTCGCTTCGGCCGTCACCATCAGGACCGGCAGGTCTTTGAAGTTTTCTGTCGCGCGAATCTTTTGCAGCATGGTCAAGCCATCCATGACCGGCATATTCCAGTCCGTGACCACAAAATTGATGGGAATGCCGGAGCGCAGGCAATGCAAGGCCTTTTCTCCATCTTCTGCTTCGGTAATCCTGGCGAATCCGATTTCCCGTAACAGGTTGGACACGATACGGCGCATGGTGGAAAAATCGTCAACGACGAGAACGTGGATATGAGCAGACATGCAATGTTATTAAAGGAATGTTGCAGCGCGAGTGCGCCGTGAGTGATATGGAAGCGGGGTACTGCATCCGTGCCAAAAGACCGGTTAAGAGAGCCGAACAAGGAAAAAGTTCCTGCCGGACATCCTCAGGCGGACGAAGGAAGGGAAGTTTGTCCAGTTTTGCTATCATGGCGACCGGACGCAGCGTCGCCGCCTCCTTCCCGGCCAGAACGGCCTTCCTTCAACTCTTGGGTTCCCCTTCCGCATGAAAAATTTTGTTCGCGTTGCGCTTACCGTTTCTACATTCCTGATTGCCGGCCTGGCACAGGCACAACAGGTGTTCCGGGTGTCGGCCATCCCTGACGAGGCGCCAACGGAACTTCAACGGAAGTTCAAGCCGCTAGGTAGCTATCTCGAACAAAAGCTCGGCATGAAAGTCGAGTTCGTGCCGGTCACGGATTACGCCGCCTCGGTCGAAGGCCTGATCAACAACAAGCTGGACATGGTATGGTTCGGCGGTTTTACCTTCGTGCAGGCGAAGGCACGCAGCGGCGGCAAGGTGATCCCGTTGGTACAGCGCGAAGAAGACGAACAATTCAAATCGGTATTCATTACAACCGACAAGTCGATCAACAAGCTGGAAGACCTGAAGGGAAAGACTTTTGCTTTCGGCTCGGAATCGTCGACCTCCGGTCACCTAATGCCGCGTTTTTATCTGCTGAATGCGAACGTCAATCCAGACACTGACATGAAGCGCATCGCTTTCTCCGGTGCGCATGATGCGACAGTCGCCGCCGTATCCGGTGGCAAGGTGGATGCCGGTGCGCTGAACATCTCGGTCTGGGAAAAGCTGATCGCACAGGGCAAGGTTGATCGCAATGCGCTGCGCGTGTTCTACACAACGCCCGGATACTTTGATTACAACTGGAGCGTGCGTTCGGACATGGATCCTGCGCTGCGCAAGAAGCTGACCGATGCTTTCCTCGCGCTCGACAAGAATGATCCAAAAGCCAAGGAAATCCTGGACCTGCAACGTGCGAGCCGCTTTATTCCCACCAAGGCCGAGAACTATACCTCCATTGAAAAGGCTGCCCAACAGGCAGGACTGCTGAAGTAATGAGCTTTTCACTGAGCGGCGTGTCGGTGCGCTATGCGCCTACATTGCCGCAACATGCGTTGTCCGATGTGACGCTGAACATTGCGCGCGGCGAACAGCTTGCGCTCATCGGTCCGTCAGGTGCGGGCAAGACCACGCTGCTGCATACGCTGGCACTGGCACGCGCGCATGATGGCGGAAGCTTTACCGCATTCGGCGTCGAGCCGTGGAAGCTGTCATCGGCGCAGCGGCATGCATTGCGTACCCGGCTTTTTCTGGCGCCGCAGACACCGCCGTTGCCGCCCCGGCAGCGCGTGGTCACCGCGGTGCTCGCCGGGCGGCTGCCGCAATGGACATTGGGGCAGGCACTGCTTTCATTGCTCAAGCCGGCGGACCCGCGGGCAGCCTTTGAAGCGCTTGGCCGCTTCAACCTGCAGGACAAACTCTATGCGCGCGTCGACCGTCTGTCCGGTGGCGAGCGCCAGCGCTGCAGCCTGGCCCGGCTGATCGTCTCGGGTGCAGAAGCATTCCTGATCGACGAGCCACTGTCGGCGCTCGATCCGACGCTGGCCCGGCAGACGATTGACGTGCTGCAGCAAGAAGCAGCACGACGTAACGCCAGCATGGTATGCAGCCTGCACCAGGTAGAACTTGCACGCGCGCTCTTTCCGCGTATTGTCGGCTTGCGCCACGGCCGTATTATTTTCGATGCACCCAGCAAAAAGGTGAGCGATCACATGATTGCCGACCTCTACCAGCAGGGAACGTCGACACCCGAAGCCGATCGCACCGATCCCGGTATGGCCGATAGTATCGCTGCCGGCGAGGGCACGACAGGGCGTCGCTTCGCTCCCGGCTGTTTCTAAGTATTTCCAAGCGCATGTCCGCACCTCCGGCCCACCCTGCTCATTCTGCTCATTCTGCTCACGCCGGTCTCACGCCCTATCGCGATCCGGCATGGCGCGGCCGCGTTACTACGTTCGTCATTGCACTGGCGGTGCTGTGGCCGCTGCTGGTCTGGAGTGAATTCAAACCCTGGATCCTGCTGGATGCGCAAAGCCTGCAAGCCACCGGACGCTTCCTGCTCTCTTTTATTCCGCCTGCGCATTCCAGCGAGTTCCTGTTACTGGTGGCGCAAGCGACCTGGCAAACGGTTGCCATGGCGACCGCCGGCATGGCGCTGGCGCTGCTTGGCGCGATACCCCTGACGCTGGTGATCACCGAATTGCTGTCGATATCGCGCCTTGGCACCGGGCGCATCAGCATGGCCGGACGTGCGCTGCGCCAGTTGCTACGCTGGCTGCTTATCCTGTTGCGCAGCGTGCCCGAACTGGTCTGGGCCCTGCTGCTAGTGCGTATCGTTGGCCTCGGTCCGACCGCAGGTGTGCTGGCCATCGCATTGACCTACTGTGGCATGCTCGGCAAGGTCTACGCAGAAATCCTCGAGTCGACCGACCCGCACGCTACCGATGCACTGCTATACAACGGCAGCAGTCGCCTTGCTGCATTGTTTTATGGTGCACTGCCGGACTCGGCATCGGAACTGGTGTCGTACACCGTGTATCGTTGGGAATGCGCGATCCGCGGTTCCGTAGTGATGGGCTTTGTCGGTGCCGGCGGGCTCGGCCAGCGCATGGATGAATCCATGAAGATGCTGGCAGGCGGCGAAGTGGCCACCATGTTGATCATTTTCGTACTGCTGGTGGCCGCTGCGGACGGTGTCAGCAAGATGTTGCGGCGGAGGCTGGCATGAAGTTGTCCGAGACCGGCTTGCCACCGGCACCCCCGCATATTCGCGGCTCAACCCTGTTGCTGCTGTTCGGCCTGCTGTTGCTGGTGATCGCCAGTTTCGTGACGCTGCCGCTGCAGTGGAAGGCACTCTTTACCAGCGATGCACTGCGTACCAGCGTGGATTTTCTGAAAGGTTTTGCGCCGCCAGAAACGGCGCCGAACTTTTTGCGCAAGGTCCTTGGCGCTACTGCCGAAACCCTCGCGATGTCGGCACTGGGCACTTTGCTTGCCGCGCTTGCCGGTGCAGCGCTCGCGATTCCGGCGAGCGGACGCTTCGGTAGTGTAACGCGAGGCGTGACACGCATGCTGCTCAATGCATCGCGTTCAATTCCGGAACTGGTATGGGCATCCATCCTGTTGATTGCGGCCGGCCTTGGCCCGTTTGCGGGTACGCTTGCGCTGGCCTTGCATACCAGTGGCGTGCTTGGAAGACTGTTTGCCGATGCGCTGGAAAATGCGCTTCCCCAACCGGAGTCGGCACTGCGTATCAACGGAACGCATGCGATGGCCGCGTTCTTTTATGCGACGCTTCCGCAAGCTTTGCCACAAATGATGTCGTACACACTTTATCGCTGGGAAAATAATATCCGTGCTGCGGCAATCCTCGGGGTCGTCGGTGCTGGTGGCCTCGGGCAGATGCTCAAGTATCACCTCTCGCTTTTCCAGATGCATCAGGCCGCTACAGTTATTGTCGCGATGCTCTTGCTCGTAGCACTCGTGGATGCGTTCAGCTTCACGCTGCGACGCATCATGATGCGCTGACACTTCCCTGTTACTCGTACTTAAGCTTTAGCAGTCTGCTGGTTTGATGACTTGTTGGATCTGCTTAATGAGTTCAGAACGCATCTTGCCATCTTCATTCACAAGGAATTTTCAATCAGCTTCATAGCCTAAGCATATGAGTGCATTGGCAGCATTTTTTGTTAGTCCGGTCTGACATGGCAAATGTCAGCATGCCTATGTGTGCATTTTATAAAATAGGCCGGTAAAACTTTCCGGTCGCAGCATGCGCCCGACCCCACCCGTACACGCAGATATCGCATTCATCACCACGCGCACGGCGTTATCGCGCCGTGGTATGTGTCTTGCATCCGTTCGACGTCCACTCCACAAAGCAATCCTGGCCAGCCTTATGCCAGTGCCAGGCAACGTTCGAAAGGATAACCATGTTTGCTCATAACAAACGTCTCCAGTACACAGTAAGGGTCAGCGAAAGCAATCCCGGTCTGGCCAATCTTCTGCTTGAACAATTCGGCGGACCGCAGGGCGAACTTGCTGCAGCGTGCCGCTATTTCACGCAAGCACTGGCCGAAGATGATCCAGGGCGCAAAGACATGCTGATGGACATCGCGACAGAAGAACTCAGCCACCTTGAAGTCATTGGCAGCCTGGTTGCGATGCTGAACAAAGGTAACAAAGGCAAGCTGGCCGAAGGCATCGACACCGAAGCGGAAATGTATCGCCAGATCAGCGGCGGCGGCAACGACAGCCACGTCACCCAGGTACTGTATGGTGGCGGCTCGCCATTGATCAACTCTGCCGGCGTACCATGGACCGCTGCGTATATCGATACCATCGGCGAGCCAACCGCCGACCTGCGTTCCAATATTGCCGCAGAAGCACGTGCGAAAATTGTGTACGAGCGCCTGATCAACTGTACGGAGGATCCTGGTGTGAAGGAAGCCCTCGGTTTCCTGATGACACGGGAGATTGCGCATCAGAAGTCCTTCGAAAAAGCGCTCTATGCCATCGAGCCGAATTTCCCGCCCGGTAAACTGCAAGGCGATCCTCGTTTCACCGGTGTGTATTTCAACATGTCGCAGGGCGAAGGTGATGCACGCGGTTCCTGGAACCAGGGCGATCAATGGATGTTCGTCTCGGACCGCAATGAACAGGCAGCAGTGGATGGCGGCGATGGCATGCCGACCGTGCAATTGAAGCCCGATGAGATGACCGCTCTCGATGCCATGGCTGCACGCACGATGTCCAAGCCGACCATCGATCCGCCCACTGGCGCCGAACTCGGTGCGGCACCGGACGGCCTGTCGAAATCGGCGAAAGGCAAGACCATTAAACCGTAATGTCAATCATCACGTTATGCCGCGCGGGCATGCAGCATTAATGTGCCCGCACCATGCGTCCGGCAAAAGCTCTTTATCGCTTTCGCCGGCGCGTTTTGCTGTACGCACAGGTACTTCAGCGCTGACATTTTCAACATAAAGGATGACTCTTCATGCCGCCGCCCACCATCGCAGAAACACCGGCTCCATGGGGTGCATCGACAACTGCTGCCGACGGCTCAAACGGATCGAGCATGCTGCGTAGTATTACGGTGACCCACAAGGGTCACTGGGTTCGACGCCTGCTTGGTTTCATGGGTCCCGGCTATCTGGTTGCCGTCGGTTACATGGACCCCGGTAACTGGGCAACGGATCTCGCCGGCGGCTCTTCATTCGGTTATTCACTGCTATGGATCATCATGCTGTCGAACCTGATGGCGATCCTGCTCCAGATTTTGTCGGCCCGGCTTGGCATCGCGACCGGCATGGACCTCGCACAGGCTTGCCGACAGCATTACTCGCGCCGCTCGGCATTCTTTCAGTGGATCGTCTGCGAAATCGCGATCTGCGCGACTGATCTGGCGGAAGTCATCGGCACCGCCATTGCGCTCAACCTGCTGTTTGGTATTCCCCTCACCTGGGGCGTGTCACTCACGGTGCTCGATGTGCTGGTCGTACTGTGGCTGCAGCAGCGCGGCTTTCGTTATTTCGAAGCCCTGATCATATCGTTGCTGGCAGTGATCTTTGTCTGCATCGGCGCCAACCTGATTTTGTCGAGCCCTCAGTGGGGCCAAGTCGCCGCTGGACTCATACCCAGCTCGCAAACCGTGACCGATCCGAAGATGCTGTATCTCGCCATCGGCATCATCGGTGCGACCGTCATGCCGCATAACCTGTATCTCCATTCATCCACGGTACAGACGCGGCGCTTTGAACTGAACGACGAAGGCCGGCGTAATGCCATGAAGTACGCATCGATCGATGTCGTCATCGCCCTGTTTTTTGCACTGCTGGTGAATGCTTCGATTCTGGTCACCTCGGCTGCGGTATTCCATACCAGCGGCCACCATGAAGTCGCTGAAATTCAGGATGCCTATCACTTGCTCACACCGCTGCTCGGCACAACGGTGGCCAGTTTCCTGTTCGGCCTGGCCTTGCTGGCGTCGGGACAGAGCTCGACGTTGACCGCCACGCTGGCGGGACAGGTAGTGATGGAGGGCTATGTGCAATTGAAAATGCGGCCATGGCTGCGACGTCTGGTTACGCGTTCAGTGGCCATCGTACCGGCGCTGATCGCGACCGTTTACTACGGCGAAAGCGGTACCGCGAAGCTACTGATTCTGAGCCAAGTAATCCTGAGCCTGCAGCTGCCGTTTGCCGTGGTGCCGCTGGTGCGCTTTACCAGCGACAAAGCCAAGATGGGTATCTTTGCCAATCCAGTCTGGCTGAAGCGGCTGGCGTGGCTGGTCGTTACGATTATCGTGTCGCTGAATGCCGCCATGTTGTACGGGCTGGTCAGCGGATAAAACTAACATCTGGACTCTTCATCATGTGCGGACGCATCACACAACACCGGTCGCAAGTCGCGTATGCACATGAAATGGGCTGGAATGTCGATGACTTCGGCCGCCATGGAGATGGGCGCGGGCCGAGCTGGAATGTGGCGCCTGGTACCGCTCCCTGGCTCATGCACCGCTTCGGCGATGACGGAGAACATATTGACCAGGTTACCTGGGGCTACCGCCCATCGTGGGCGGCCGAAAAGAAAATCCCAATCGCCATTAACGCACGTATCGAGAAAGCGGCAACCGGTCCCTACTTCCGTTCGCTCTGGAAAGCGGGACGCGCGATTGTGCCGGCCGATGGCTGGTATGAATGGACCGGCGAGAAAGGCCACAAACAGCCCTGGTATATCCGGCGCAGGGACGACCGTCCGATGTTTCTGGCAGCGATCACCGGTTATCGGCCGGAAAAAGAGCCGGGCGAGAATACCGGTTTTGTCATCGTGACGGCCGCCGCCGAAGGTGGGCTGGTGGATGTCCACGACCGCCGACCAGTCGTGTTTTCAGCCGAAGATGCCGCGCTCTGGATGGACAACAGTCTGCCGCCCGATCAGGCCGAGCACCTGGCACGTGCGGTGGCACTACCGCCGGAAGCCTTCGAATGGTACAAGGTCAGCACCGACGTGAACCGGGTCAGCAACAACAATGCCCATCTGATCGATCCCATCGAATCGGACGTGACAACGGAAGAGGACGATGCCTGAGGTGGCGCGACGGGACGCCGAGATCGGCATGGCCACTGACTTAACCACCCAGCGTGCGGTCCTGTTTGGCAAACCACGCCAGCGCCTCGTCAAGGTGCGCAAGCTTGAAGTCCGGCCAATAGTCATCGACGACATAAAAGTCGGCATAGACAGACTGCACCGGCAGAAAACCGCTCAGCCGCCTTCCACCGCCCCACCGCACAATCATGTCGAGCCGTGACACGTCTTTCGAATAGATGTCGCCTTCCCTGATACCCGACAAGTCCCATTGCCAGCCATAGTTCACCAGGAAGTTGACCTTGATCCCGGAGCCCTGGCGCTGACGGAAGCGGCGCAGTTCGGATGGAAATTGCTGGGAACCGTCGTCGCCGACAACCAGCAAGGCCGCACCGCGCTCATGGATTTCGAGTGCAAAACGCACGCAGGCCTGGCGGAACGCTTCCTTCTGTTCCGACGGACGCTTGACGTTGTCTTGCGTGAATCCGTAAACCGACACCTCTTCAATTCCGTATTCCTTGCACTGTTCATACAGCGCAAGTCCGGGTTCGATGCCGAATGCGTAACCGTCCTGCTTGTGCAGGCCCTGATTGACGGCCCAGCGGCGGTTGCCGTCCGGGATGAAGCCAATGTGACGTGGAAGAGCGGTATTTTTCATCGTTCCTCACAGGAGTGGTTGAGTAGGTGTTAGTCCTTTACATTCATTATCTGCATTACGCCTCGGACTGCTGTTGTGCCAATGCGGCCTTCACGGCTTGCGCGTCGGGGTCGCCTTTTTCGATGGCCTCGTAGTACGACTTGGCCTGCGCACGCGTGACTTGCGGCGGCAATGGCGGCACGTTGGCGTCGGCGACGAATTCGAGCACACAGGGTCGGTCCGAGGCGAGCGCCTTGTCCCAGGCCGCACCGATCTGATCGGGGCGTTCGACCCGCATGCCATGCAAGCCCAGCATGCGCGCGAAATCGGCGTAAGCAAAATCCGGCAAATCCTGCGATGCCGGATATTTCGGATCGCCTTTCTGTCCGCGCTGCTCCCAGGTCACAAAGTTGAGGTCCCGGTTGTTGAGCACCATCACCACGAGTTTGGGGTTACCCCAGTCGCGCCAGTTCTTGGCGACTGTGATCAATCCGTTGATGCCGTTCATCTGCATCGCACCGTCGCCGACCAGCGCAATCACCTGGCGTTGCGGGTGAGCGAACTTGGCGGCAATTGCGTAAGGCACGGCTGACCCCATGGTCGCCAGCGTGCCTGACAGCGATGCCATCATGCCGCGCCGCATCTGCAGATGCAGTGCATACCATGCGGCAGTGGATCCGGAGTCGCAGGTCACAATGCAATCGTCTGGCAGCCGACGCGACAACTCGTAAAAGGGCCGTTGCGGATTGATCGGATTGGCGTCGTCCAGCGCACGTCGTTCCATCACCTTCCACCAGCGCTGCACATTGGTTTCGATCTGCGTGCGCCAGCTGCGGTCGCTCTTGCGATCGAGTAGCGGCAACAAGGCGCGCAGGGTCGCGCGAGCATCGCCGATCAGGTTGCATTCCATGGGATAACGCAGACTGGTCATGCGTCCGTCGATGTCGATCTGGATCCCGCGCGCCTGCCCCTCTCTGGGCAGGAATTCCGCATAGGGGAAGCTCGAGCCAACCATCAGCAAGGTGTCGCATTCGTTCATCATATCCATGCTGGGGCGCGTGCCGATAAGGCCGATCGAGCCGGTGACGAAGGGAAGTTCATCAGGCACGGCCGCCTTGCCGAGCAGCGCTTTGGCGATGCCTGCACCAAGGATTTCAGCAACTTCTATCAATTCATCGGTTGCCTGCAATGCACCTGCACCGGCGAGTATCGCGACTCTTTTGCCACTGTTGAGCAATGCCGCAGCCTGTTGCAAGCTGTCGGTGGTTGGCAACAGGTTGCGTCCTACGCTGCCGATACCGGAATGCACGGTGCCGTGTTCGCGCGGCGGCACTTCCACCGCATCGAGTTCCTGCACATCGTTGGGCACGATGACGCAGGTCACGGTACGCTGGTCAAGCGCGATCCGGACCGCGCGGTCGATCAGGTGACGCACTTGCTCGGGCGTGGTCGCCATCTGGATGTACTCGTGCGCGACATCCTTGAACAGCGACATCAGGTCGATTTCCTGCTGGTAGTCGCCGCCGAGCGATGCACGTTTTTGCTGGCCTACGATCGCAACTACTGGCTGATGATCGAGCTTGGCGTCGTACAGGCCGTTCAATAAATGAATGGCGCCTGGGCCTGAAGTGGCAAGGCAAACGCCGACCTCGCCGGTAAATTTTGCATGCGCACAGGCCATGAAAGCGGCCATTTCCTCATGCCTTGTCTGCACGAAGGAAATGGCGTCCTGCCTGCCCAAGGCACCCATGATCCCGTTGATGCCATCACCGGGATAGCCGTACAGGCGTTGTACCTTCCATTGCTGCAGCCGCTGCAGGATGAAATCGCCGACAGTTGCCATGATGCGCTCTCCAGACTTTCAATGAACAGCCGCACATGCAAAATACGCACCACACGCCTTGTCCCACTTCGAATAAAGATTCATCCAGGCGGGGCAGGAAGCCGATGGCATTCTTGTTTCCCGTCAGCATAGAGCACGGCAGGCAAAGCGGCTTGCTTACATGGGGAGCGCTGCCTTCATGCAGGCAGCGCTTGAGAGGAGCCTGCGAACTTGCGGCAGGCTGAAGATAAAGAGTATCTATATAAAGTGAAGCAGTTTATTTGAGCCGTGCCGAGAGCACGCCCTTCAGCATCGCATCGGCGTCACGGATCATCTTTTCAGTGGTCTCCCAGCCTACGCAGCCATCGGTTACCGAGCAGCCGTACTGCAGTTGGGAAAGATCTTCCGGAATGGATTGCTTACCAGCGACGATGTTCGATTCGATCATCACGCCGACCAGCGAATTGCTGCCGAGACGCACTTGATTAACCACGTCGGCCATGACCAGCGGTTGCAGCTCCGGGTTCTTGAAGCTGTTGGCATGCGAGCAGTCGACCACGATATTGGCAGGTAGCTTCGCCTTGGCCAGCGCTTGCTCGGCCATCGCTACCGACACGGTGTCGTAGTTAGGACGACCGTCGCCGCCACGCAAGACTACATGTCCATAGCGATTGCCGCTGGTGCGCACGATGGCCACCTTGCCCTGGCCGTTGATGCCGAGAAAGGAGTGCGGATGCGAGGCTGACAGGATCGCGTTGATCGCAATGCCGATGTCGCCGTCGGTGCCGTTCTTGAAACCGACCGGGGTCGACAGGCCGGAGGACATTTCGCGGTGCGTCTGGGATTCGGTGGTGCGTGCGCCGATCGCGGTCCAGGCGATCAGGTCGCCCAGGAATTGCGGCGAAATCGGATCAAGTGCTTCAGTCGCGGTGGGCAGGCCAAGTTCGCAGACGTCGAGCAGAAACTTGCGCGCAGCGGCCATGCCGCGCTCGATCTGGAAGGAATCATCCATGTCCGGATCGTTGATGTAACCCTTCCAGCCGGTGGTGGTGCGGGGCTTTTCAAAGTAGACGCGCATGACCAGCAGCAAGGTGTCGCTGACTTCGGCCTGTAATTTTTTCAGGCGACGTGCGTAATCCAGGCCAGCAACCGGATCATGGATGGAACACGGTCCGACCACCACGAACATGCGTGGATCCTTGCGATCGAGAATGTTGCGCAGCGTTTCACGGCCCTTGGTAACAGCGGTGCCCGCCGCTTCCGTCAGGGGAAGACTGGCATGCAAGTCTTCCGGCGTGGGCATGGAATCGAAACGGGTAACGTTGACGTTTTCTACATTAAAGGTAGTCATGGCAGATGCAGGATGGGCGGCAAGGGGTGGATGAAAACCCCATAGTGTAACCGCCCCCGCACCGGCTCCGGCTACTCCAGCGCGATCGATCGATATTTATTGACTTGATCGCCCGTTACCATCGAACCGCGATTGCCCCAGTTGTTACGCACAAAGGAGACCACCGCGGCGACCTCATCGTCGTTCAGGATCGCACCGAAAGGCGGCATGCCATAAGGCCGCGGATTGCCGGCTGTGCTGGGCGGATAGCCGCCGTGCAGCACCGCCCGGATCGGATTGACCGGCGAAGCAAGCAGCAGCGAGCGGTTGCCGGCAAGCGCCGGATAGCCGGGCGGCTGCCCCTCCCCGGATGCCTTGTGGCATTCGACACAATGCTTTTCATAGAGCGAGGCACCGACGCTCAGCATCTGTTCGGTCTCGGAATTGCGCCTTGGCCCCTGGGGCTCTTCGGCTCTTTCATTCTGCGGCAGCGATTTCAGGTAGATCGCCATCGCCCGCACATCCTTTTCGTCCAGATACTGCAGGCTTTCGCGCACCACTTCAGCCATCGGGCCGGACGCGGCGCCTTGCGTCGAAACGCCGGCTTTCAGCAGATCGACGATATGCTGCACCTCCCACTTGCCCAAGCCTTCCCCGCGTTCACCCGTCAGCGATGACGCATACCAGTTGAGCATGGGGATCATCGCGCCGCTCAGGTTTTCGCCACCTGTCGTGGCACCAAGGAAATTGCGCGGTGCATGACAGGCACTGCAATGCCCCAGTCCCTGCACCAGATAGGCGCCGCGATTCCACTCGGCATTCTGCGTCGGTTCCGCTTCATATACGCCGGGGCGAAAATACAGGGCCCGCCAGCCGGCCAGCAGGAAGCGGTAGTTGAACGGGAAGCGCAATTCCGGTTCCTTGTTGGCCTGACGCACCGGCGGCACCGTCTTGAAATACGCATAGAGGGCATCGGAGTCGGCGCGCGTGACACGAGTGTAGTTTGGATAAGGAAATGCAGGATAGAGTAGCGTGCCGTCCTTCGACTTACCGTTATGGATGGCACGCCAGAAATCGTCGGCGTTCCAGTCCCCAATGCCGGTTTCCTTGTCGGACGTGATGTTGGATGCATGGATAGCGCCGAACGGGGTCTGGATCGCGCGACCGCCCGCGTAAGCGGCACCGCCGCGCGTGGTGTGGCAGGCCATGCAGTCGCCCGCTCGTGCAAGATAAGCGCCCCTTCTAACGAGTTCGGCGGGATCAGCCTGGACGGCGGCTGGGGCGGCGCTGACATCGTCTTCGCGCGTACCGAGATAGGCGGTGATTCCAAGGCCGCACAGTACGAGGGCCAGCAATACCAGCAGAATACGTTTCATGATTTCCCCTTATTGCGGGACGCTGCCGCAGGCAACCGGCAGCTTTGCCGGCAAGGAACGGGCAGGCGCCGCATCTGCGGGGACTGCGCGCGTCGATAGCCAGGCGGACACCGCACTGATCTCGTCGGGACGGAGCTGGCGGGTGATTTCGGCCATGCAGTCAGGGGCAAGCGCGCGGCGCGTACCTTCACGCCAGGCACCGAACTGGGAATTGATATAGTCGCGCGGCAGACCAAGCAGGCCGGGCATGGCCGGGGCAACGCCGGTCAGCGCCTCGCCATGACAGGCAATACAGGCAGGCACCTTGCGTGCCGGGTCGCCGTTCATTACAAGCTGGCGCCCGCGATCCAGGATAGCCGGCGTCGCATCGATGGTCGGCGGTGGCGGATATGGAAGATGCTGGTCGGCGAAGAAGGTGGCCATTTCCTTCAGGTAGTCATCGGACAGGTTCTGGACCATATACACCATCAAGGGATATTGCTGGCGGCGACCATCACGAAAATTGATCAGCTGGTTATACAGGTAGCCCGCCGGTTTGCCGGCAATGCGCGGATAGTAGCCATCATTGGTGGCGCGGCCTTCCTTGCCATGGCAAGTCATGCAGGGCGCAACCCGTTTGGCGATGTCGTCACTGCGGGTCGGTGCTTGTGCGCGGGCCGTCATTGCGAACAAAACGAGCAAGGCCAGGCATGCGCCGAATTGGAAAAGACGGTAATGACTGAGAGGATTGCTTGGCATGACAAGTCCAGAAATGAGCCGACGGAATTTTACGTGAATGGCAAGATCGGCGTGGGACGCGACACGCGCAAGCTCGACTGCGTTGACAGAAAGACAATGTCCGGGCAACAAGGGTTCCCTGTTGCTTCCGCCTGTTTCCCGATCACTGAAGGTAAGCCGGGCGACTATGGCAATGGGCCGATGCGGCGATGCAAACGATAGGTGATGCGGCATCGCGTTGCATGCGCCGTGTCAGCGCGTGCGAGATATGACCTTTCCGACATCGCTTCTTGTTGTCGCATACCGTAAAATCAGGGCTTCCTTTTGCCATCCATAACGCCGATCCCATCCTATTGGCGCTGCAACAGCCATGTACCAGGAACCCATCGTGATGCTCGACTTTGAAACCACCGGATTGTCGCCGGCGGCCGGAGCGCGCATTACCGAAGTCGCTGCCTTGAAGATCCAGGGAGGTCGCATCGTTGACCGCTATGTGTCGCTGGTCAACTGCCACGTTCACGTGCCAGCCTTCATTACCAGCCTGACCGGGATTACCCAGAAGATGGTCGACAGCGCGCCTTGCGTCTCTCGAGTGGTGCCGGAGTTACTGGCGTTTATCGGTGATGACGCGCTGTCCGCGCACAATGCAAGTTTCGATGAAAAATTCCTGATTGCGGAAAGCCGTGATCTCGGGTTAATGCCGCGTCATCGCCGCCTGGTATGTTCCTTGAAACTGTCGCGGCGGGTGTTTCCGGGTTTGCCTAGTTACAAGCTTGGTACGCTGTCCTCATCGCTTGGAATTCGTTTCAAGGGTACTGCGCACCGTGCGGAGGCCGACGCGGAAGTCAGCGCCAATGTGCTGCTGCATATCGGCGAGCATTTGCAAAGCCAATATGGGCTGGCCCGCGTGGATACGGAATTGTTGTCGCGTGTCACGGCACTGAGCGCGGCAAAGGTGCCGGAGTTTTTGCGGCGGCAGGCGGCGTGAGATTGTAAGGTTCTGCGAAAGCACTCATGTAACGGCCGTCCGGCCATCAGCTTGCAGATCGGTCTGGTCCAACGATAATGAATCGAAGCCTTGATTTCATTTCCGCCGGAGCCGACTTGAGAACACCACTTTGTTTCCTGGCTACTGCGCTTATGCTGACCGCTTGCAGTTCAGTCGATCCCAAGCTCCTCAGCATACAGAACAAGCCCGTGCCAAGGGAACCGACAACGACGCCGGCAGCATCCGCAGCACCTGACGCAGCGAAAGCACCTGCCGCGACAGGCTCGTCATCGACGCCAACGCGCCCCGCCGACCCACGCTCCGCACGTCGCGTCGTGCCTGCAACCATCGTGCGAATGCCGGAACCACCGGTGCCCGCGCCGTCCCCAGCCCCGCCGATCCTTGCCGTGCCACAAGCTGTCGGCCCGCCCCCTCCTGCGCCGGTGACCAGCTGCGATTCCGGAGGATGCTGGAGCGGTGGCGAGCGCTATCAGGGCAGCGGTGGGACCTACGTCGCCCCGGGTGGCCAGACCTGCCGCAGCAACGGCGCTTTCATGCAGTGCTTTTAATGCATTAGAGCGCTTAAATAAGGCTATTCTGGATACAAGCCATGCGTTCGGCCAAACAGCCGCACCAGCCCCAGCAAGCCATCAATCGCCGGCGTGGGCACGTCGACCAGCTTGCCGATCTCATGCACCGCCGTGACCAGCGCATCGATTTCCAGTGCCTTGCCTGCTTCGGCATCCTGCAGCATCGACGTCTTGAATGTGCCCAGCTGCCGCGTCACGTCCATGCGGTCCGCGCCGCTCTGCGTGATCGGACAGCCAATGCGCTCTCCGATCGTTGCGGCTTCCTGCATGGCAGACAGGCAGAAGCTGCGTACCAGTGGATCGTCGAGCACCTTGTCGGCCGTGGCGCCAGTGATGGCGGAGACTGGGTTCATCGTCATGTTGCCCCACAGCTTATACCAGATGTCGGTGCGGATATCCTTGCTGGCCTCCGCCTGAAAACCCGCCTTGCCCAACAACGCCACAAGCTGTTGCAGGCGTTCGCTGTCGCCACCGCCGGGTTCGCCGAGAATCAGCCGGTTGCCAAAGCCGAGACGAACCAGCCCCGGTTCGGGACAGGAACTCGACAAGTGCACCACGCAGCCAATGATCTGGGCGACCGGGATGGCTCGCAGCAAGGCGCCGTCGGGATCGAGCGACGCCAGGCGGGTGCCGGCATAGGGCTGGCCATCGGCAGCGAAGAACCACCATGGCACGCCATTCATCGCGGTGATCACGATGGTTTCCGGTCCGATCAGCGGCGCAACCTGGCGCGCAACGTCCGGCAAGGCGGTGGCCTTGACGGCGATGATCACCACATCCTGCACGCCGAGCACTGCCGGGTCTTGTTCCGCCCGCAACGGCACGGTGAGGGTTTGTTCCTGCGACTGCACGCGCGCGCCGTGCCGGCGCAATGCATCAAGCGTCGCACCACGCGCGACCGCACTGACTTCGCATCCGGCGCCTGCAAGACGCGCACCGATCAACCCGCCGATCGCACCGAAACCGTAGACCGCAATTTTCATCATTCTGCCCCCGCAAATCTTGGACTGCGCAGTGTAGCGCGCCAAGCACCGCTTTGCAGGGCAAACCCCACATCACATATTCATGGCATGGCGAGGGGTTTTTCGATGTGATAACTTCGCGCCATCGCTTAAAACCTTATCTGTAATTCCCGGAGAAGACCTTGAAGACGCTGTTGATCATGCTGCTGATATCGCTATCTGTGATCGGTTGGCGCAGCCCGGATATCCTGCAGGCGATCGGCATGGCGGGTGTGGCGCAGGATCCGGCGGCGCTCGTCACAGGCAATCCCGTGGCCACGCAGCTGAAGAAGGCCGACCTCGATACGCTGATCGTGCAAGCGCCTTCCAATGGCAAGAAGCCGATGTCTGTCACCGAATTTACGGAACTGGCGAAAAAGGATACGCAGGCTTACCAGAAGTTCATCAATAGCCTGCGTGTCGAAAACGAGCGCAGCGAAGTCGACAAGCTGCTGAATTTTTTCGCGAGGGGCAAATACGAATAGCTCATGTGGTCACATTGAGCATAGCAATGCGCGTTACGGATGGCTTTACCCTACCCATCATCGCATTCGTAGCGTTGGCAAGCCGGCTTACCCAGCCGGCTTTTTTTTCGCCTCGTTTTTTGCCGCGCTTTTTGTCGTGTTTTTCTCCGGGCTTTTCGTCCCTTGCTTCGCTCCGAAACGCTCCAGCATGAAATCGATGAACGTCGCAAGCTTGGGTGTGGGCTGGCGATCACGCAGATAAACCAGATGCATGGGCCGCGGCGGCGGGGCATAGTCGTCAAGCAGCGATACCAGGCGTCCGGCACGGACATCGTCGCCCAACAGGATTTCGGCCTGCATCACGATGCCATAACCGCGCAAGGCAGCCATGCGCAGCGCCTGTCCATTGTTGGAGCGAAAGCGGCTGGCCGGCACATCAGTCTGCCTGTCCCCGGTCGCGGCAAGCTTCCAGCGTACTTCCTTGCTCCAGTGCATAAAGTCCAGACATTGGTGGCCGGCAAGGTCTTCCGGCCTGAGGGGTGTGCCGGCACGTGCCAGATAGTCGGGCGACGCGCAGATCAGCATCCGGTAAGGCTGCAAGGGACGCGCCACCAGGGTGGAATCGTCCAGTTTGCCGATACGTACCGCGACATCGATGCCATCTTCGACCAGATCCACCACACGGTCGTTGAGACTGAGATCCAGGCTCACTTCCGGATACAGACCGAGATAATCAGCAATGGCCGGCGCCATCAGCTGGCTGCCGAAGGATACCGGCGCGCTGATAGTGAGCAAGCCGCGTGGACTGGTGCGCATGGCTTCCGCACCCGATTCCGCAGCGGCAATGTCGGCAAGGATCTGGCGGCAGCGTTCAACATACTGGCGCCCGATCTCGGTCAGATTCTGCCGCCGGGTGGTGCGTGTCAGGAGACGGGTGCCCAGCCGTTCTTCCAGCTCACGCACATGCTTGCCGACCATGACCGGTGAAATATTGAACGCCTCGGAGGCGGCCGTGAAACTGCCGCTGTCCACCACGGCGACAAAGATCTCCATGCTGCGCAATTTGTCCATCGATTGCTAACTCATACTTAGTAATGTTGTTCATCCTAACGCATTTATTCCTTTAATGAATAAATCAATAATGGCTTCACCGTTGCCGCCATTGACAACCTTGCATAGGGCAACCCGGAAAACCACCCATCACAGGAGAACAGCATGAAAGTTATCGTTATCGGCGCCACAGGCACCATCGGCAAAGCAGTCTCGGAACAACTCGCTACCCGACATGAAGTGATCCGGGTCGGCAACACCAATGGTCAGTACCAGGTGGATATTGCCGACCCGACCAGTGTCGAAGCCCTGTTTGCGCGTGTCGGCAAGGCAGATGCGGTAGTGGTTGCCGCCGGCAATGTGCACTTTGGTCCGCTCTCGGAAATCACACCGCAGCAGTTGCACATCGGCCTGCAGCACAAGTTGATGGGACAGGTAAATGTCGCGCTGACCGCACAGCGTCATCTGAATGACGGCGGTTCGATCACGCTGACCAGCGGGATAGTCGGCGACGAACCGATCCGCTACGGCGTCAGCGCCACCATGGTCAACGCCGCAGTCGAGGGTTTCGTGCGCGCAGCCGCGATCGAATTGCCACGCGGCTTACGCATCAACGGGATCAATCCATCCGTATTGCAGGAATCGATGGATGCCTACGGTCCGTATTTCTATGGATTTGAGCCGGTGCCGGCAATGCGTGTGGCGCAGGCTTACGTCAAGAGTGTGGATGGCTTGCACACGGGGCGCGTGTATCGCGTCTGGTGAGGCAGGGTGGGCATGGCAGAGCGGAGCGTAACGGACAGCGGAAGTGCAGAGAGATGGTGGTGCCATGCGTGGAAGCTCACCCGCGCATGGCACAGGATTGCGGCTTACCGTCCGGAGCGCTGCTTGTCGGCTTCGGTTTCAGGCTTGGGAATCGCTATCGGATCGCTGGCGGGGAAAGTCATTTCCACTGCATCGTCGATCTGCTCTTCCTCTTTCTCGTCCTTGTCCGCAGACTGGATCTGACGCACCCGTACGTCACGGGAAGCCGCATCCTTTGAAGACACATCCTTTGGTGTCACTGACTTCGAGTCGTTTCCATGTGATGAAGTCGCTTTCTGTTTGTCCTCGCCTTCAGCAGACGTTCTGTTCAGATTCGACATGGTTGTTCTCCTTTGATTAGCAATGGCGGACGGCAATGCAGCAACGCAGAACCACCGCCCGTATTGATGTGATAACAGGAAATGTCGAAAGTTTCAGCATTGAATATTGCTCAAACAAGATCGTAATCGGCGAGTTCCTTCTTTACATAAGCATAGAACACGGGAGCGGCAACCACGCCTGGCAAACCGAAAATGGCTTCCATCGTCAGCATGGCCGCAAGCAGTTCCCACGCCTTGGCATTGATATGCGCACCAATGATCCTGGCATTCAGGAAATATTCGAGCTTGTGGATGACGACAAGAAAGACCAATGATGCTACGGCGATGGACAATGAATGCGACAGGCTAACAATAACAATTACCGTATTGGAAATCAGGTTCCCGACCACGGGCAGCAAGCCGGCGAAGAAGGTGATCGCAATCATGCTCTTGGTAAGAGGCAGGTGTATGCCAGCCAGCGGCAATACGATCACCAGGTAGACAGCGGTAAAGATCGCATTGATGCCGGCGATCCTGACCTGTGCAAAGACGATCTGGCGGAACGCGCTGTGGAGGTTCACGACGCGGGCATGCAGTGCCGAGGCAAGCGGTTTGTAATTCGGTGGGGTGGTGGTGTCATACAGCGCTGCCATCGCGCCGATTGCCATGCCGACCAACAAATGGGCGACCGTACGCCCCGCCTGCTGGCCGATGAACTGCGCCTCCGACGCATGGTCGCGCAGCCACGCCGTCATCATTTCCCGGATCGCCTCCGCACTTGCAGGGATGTATTGCTTGAGCCATGCCGGCATCTGGTCGCGCGAGGTTTCGAGGATATCGGCCAGCTTTTTCATCAGCACGCCCAGGTTGCCGGCATCGCTCTGAAAAAAACTGACGCCGCCCCAGATGGCCAGCGACAGGACCAGCACGATGCCGCTGCCAAGCAAGATGACCGCAATCATGCGTGCACGGTGATCGCTAATGTTGCGCGACAACGGGGGCGACATGACATGCACCAGCGAATACACCAGCAAGCCGGAGAACAGCGCGGCCAGCAAGCCCTTGTGCAGCACGATGAACAAAGCGCCCGCAGCCAGCAGATAGGAGGCAATGATGGTTAAATGAAGCTTGTTGTTTTCGGCCATGACTGTGTGGTGTTTTGTTGTGTTTTGCTGTCTCTTGCTTTTGGTTGTCGCCGTGTGCTCGCCGTATGTTCACCGTGTGTTGCAAGAAGAGACCTTCGTTGCTGCGTGCAACGGGAAAGTGACCGCAGCCACCCCACACCGCGCTCCCTCATCCGAGGGCGATGTATCGCAGTATCAACTGTCGTACCGGATTTTTCATCTGTTTCCAGGAAAAAGAATATGAGCATCTTATTTTCGCCCTATTCGCTCGGGCAACTCACACTCAAGAACCGCATTGTAATCGCACCGATGTGCCAGTACTCCGCCGAGAATGGCGCAGCGACCGACTGGCACATGATTCATCTGGGCCACCTTTCGCTATCGGGCGCTGGCCTGATGTTTATCGAAGCGACCGCGGTCGAGGCGGTAGGTCGCATTTCACCCGGTGATCTGGGGCTGTGGGATGACGCCACCGAGGCGGCGCTGGCCAAGGTATTGCAGGCGGTGCGCAAGCATTCGCCAACCGCGGTAGCGATTCAATTGGGCCATGCGGGGCGCAAGGCATCGGTACATGTACCGTGGGAAGGCGGACATTCGATCCCGCTGGCCGAAGGCGGCTGGAAAACCTCCGCACCGTCTGCCGTGCCGTTTGCAGAAGGTGATGAGACGCCGGTCGCACTCGATGCCGCTGGCTTGCAGCGCATTCGCGATGCATTTGCCGATGCGACGCGGCGCTCGGCACGTCTGGGGCTGGATGCGATTGAAATCCATGCCGCGCATGGCTATCTGCTGCATCAGTTTTTGTCGCCACTGTCCAACCGGCGTGAAGATGCCTATGGCGGCTCGCTGGAAAACCGCATGCGTTTTCCGCTGGAGATTTTTGACATCGTACGTGCAGCCTTTCCCGCTGAGAGGCCGGTCGGCGTGCGTGTATCCGCGACCGACTGGGTTGACGGCGGCTGGGATCTGGAACAGACGGTTGCCTTCTCCAGGGAACTTGAACGTCGCGGATGTGCGTTCATTCATGTATCGAGCGGCGGTCTGTCGACGAAGCAGAAAATCACTGTCGGGCCCGGCTATCAGGTGCCATTCGCCGAACGCATCAAGCATGAAACCAGCTTGCCGACAATTGCCGTTGGCCTGATCACCGAGCCGGAACAGGCAGAAGCGATTGTCGCCTCCGGCGAGGCCGATCTGGTTGCGCTGGCACGCGGCATCCTGTACGACCCACGCTGGCCGTGGCATGCAGCGGCCAGGCTGGGTGCGCATGTCGATGCGCCGCCGCAGTACTGGCGTTCCCAGCCGCGCGAACTGAAAACCTTGTTCAATGCGGGGAAGTGGGGCTGAAACAGGTCGTTGCAACGCGGGCCTTTGCCGATGCGTGTTTTCGGCGCCCGCGCTGCGTGTTTCACATGTCGAACTGAACCGCAACGCAGGTCAGTCGCCCGGGACGCGCCTCGGCATCTGCCTCTTCGCGGCTGGCATGTTGAGTCAGCAGGTAGCGGTCCTTGCTCCGTGGATCGGTGTTGGGATAGATGTTCACATGCAGTTGCTGCTGTGAAGGGATGTTTTCAAGGTAAGGCAAACCATTCTCCGACAAGCGTCCGTCCAGGGTAAATACTGTCACCACATCGTCGTCGCCAATGTAGCCATGCACCTTGTAGAGCGGATGGCGTGCACGGGTGGTGATGATTTCGACCGGTTGCTTGGTGGTCGTTAGCCGCACCGGTTTACTGAGGTCCAGCGGCGGCGCTGCGGCAGGCTGCGGCTCGGGTACGGCTGCCGCGCGTGGCGCAACCGGTGCAACTGGCGCTACCGGCTCGATCTGTTCGGCGGGTTCATGGTCCCGCGCGGGCTCACGTAATGGGCGGGCGGTATAGCGCGGCGCATCGAATGGGCGCTCGGGTTGCGGCATTCTCGGTTCGGCGTGCGGTTCAATACGCATTTCCGTCCTTGGTTCAATTCGCATGTCTGTTCTGGGTTCGCGCAATATGGTGACCTCCTCGTCTCTTCGCCGTGCCGATACAGGCGGCCTGTCAAACGTCCGCTTCGGTACATTGAATGTGACTTCATAGTTGTAAAGCTGTTCGTCCGTCATGTCCGGATATGGCGCCGGATGACCGCCATCTACGGTGCGGTATGCGACTTCAGGCTCGCGCCTGCCCATGATGGTACCTAGAATGCCCACGTCAAATCTCCTTCGAATTTCCATAAAACAAGTTGCTGCTGCCGTGGACCGGGACATAGCGGTGGGGTGGCTTTTGCATGTGGCCGCTATGGGGTTGGCTTGCCGGAATTCGACATGCTTCTTGCGGGCAGGTTCGGTGGGACGGGGGTGTAGGTTGTTAGAGTTGTTTCTACTTGTTGCGGGGGGAGGGGTTTTGGGGTGACTAATGCTTTGTTGCAAGATTTCGGGGGTTCTTTTCTTCGGTGATGCTGGTCGGTTAGTACTTCGTGGATGCTAGCCGGGACTGGCTCCGGCGGGCCACTTACCTTCTTTGCTTCGCCAAAGAAGGTAAGTCAAGAAAGGCGACCCCGGTTCAGCCGCCCTTCGGGTTCCCAAAAGAGCAGTGCCCCAAGCGGGAAGCGCAGAACTCGCCTGCGGCTCAGACAACTGCGCTTCTTTATCCGCTTGCGGCACTGCTCTTTTGGCGTCTGCACAGGGGATTTCAACCCATCCCCACCCTAGCCCTCCCCCTACGCGGGCCGCCTTGAAGGGGAGGGAACGTTCTTGATGGTGGGAGGTAGTGAGGATGAATTACCGTCCGACGAAAGTACCGTTCGCAAAGAGCGCCGACAGCGGCATTCGGCATTCGGCATTCGGCATTCGGCATTCGGCATTCGGCAATGCGATGCGCAGCGAGCGAGCCGAAGTTCCCTCCCTTTCAAGGGGAGGGCTAGGGAGGGGATGGGTTTAAAAATCCCCTGTGCAGACGCCAAAAGAGCGCGGGCCAAAACGGATAAAGAAGCGAAACCTGTCTGAGCCGCAGGCGAGTTTGTTTCGCTTCCCGTTTTGGTCCGCGCTCTTTTGGGTACCCGAAGGGCGGCGAACCGGGGTCGCCTTTCTTTGCCTCCTTTCTTTGGCGAAGCAAAGAAAGGAGGTGGCCCGCCGGGGCCAGTCCCGGCTAGCATCCACGAAGAGTCAACAGACCCGCATCACCGAAGAAAAGAAAAACTCCAGCAGCGCACTATCATCGTTAGCCCCCACCATCAACTCAACAAGCCCACTCACGCAAAGAACACACGAAAATCGTCGAACTACAAGCGCTCGCCAAGTGCAAACCTCGCACTAATGACGTGCAATACATCCATCATCACGCCTTGACCAAGCGAACCCGCGTGATCTCCGACGGTGCGCCGAAACGCTTCGGCGGCCCCCAGTATCCGGTGCCGCGGCTGGTATAAACCCACAACTGTTCAAGCCGATTCAGACCAGCCACATACGGCTGCTGCATTGGCACGAACAAATTCCATGGAAAAAATTGTCCGCCATGCGTATGGCCTGACAGCTGCAGGTCGAAGCCCGCTTCTGCCGCTGCGGTGGCGGTACGCGGCTGGTGCGCCAGCAGGATCTTCACGCCGACGTTATCGGGCGCTCCCGCCAGTGCCGCACGCGGATCGCTGCGATGCGATTCGTCAAAATAATGCGCAGTGAAATCGTTGACGCCAGCCAGTAGTACGCGTGCACCATCATGCGGCAACACCACATGTTCGTTCATCAGTACGCGTAGCCCAAGGCGGCGCACTTCGTCAATCCAGGCATGGGCGTTGGAATAATACTCGTGATTGCCGGTGACAAAATAAGCGCCGTGCCGCGCCTGCAGGCGTGCCAGCGGCGCCGTATGCGGCGCAAGGTGGCGAACGCTGCCGTCGACCAGGTCACCGGTGACAGCAACGGCATCGGCCTGCAAGCTGTTCACGCGGTCGACAATGGCATCGAGGTAACCGCGTTTGATGGTCGGCCCTACATGGATGTCACTAATCTGCGCGATCGTGAAACCCTGTAAGGCATCAGGCAAGTCGTTGATCGGTATCTCCACGTCGACCACGCGTGCGGTGCGGCGCGCGTTGAAGAAGCCAATCAATGTCGCCAATGCGGCCAGCGTGGGAACCGCAACCGCCGACCACATGACGACTTCAGGGTCATGCACCCCGGCCAGCCCAATCGCCGACAACATCACATCGCGCAGTAACGTCAGCACGAACAACGACGAAAACATGCCTAAAGCCATCATGCCAGCCCAAGACAAGCGATCGGCTAGTGGTTGGCGGGCGATGCCATGCGCCATCATCCCAGTCGGGACCAGCACGAAAGAGAGCACCAGCAAGACAACGCCGACAGCGCGCAGGCTGTCCGGCACCGGCAATTGCGGAAGGATGCGCCAGCCGATGTAGGCATGCAGCAATGCCAGCAGGCTCAAAACAACCACAGTGGAAGGGCGCACGCGCATGTAATTAATGTGATGGATGGAAAAAATCGGAAAGTTAGAGGTATTTGGGGTTGATTCATCGAATGTTCAATAGCTCGACGGAACCTAGACGCTGGCTCGGCAATCTACTAGGGTTGTCGTTTTGACTTCACGCTCCCTCTTTGCTCTCAGTTTTCTGATGTTTCTAATGCTTCCGATGTTTCTGATGCTTAACCGCAAGCCTTTACTGTGGGCAATTTTCCTAACTGGACGGGTGCGATGAACCTCCAGCTCGATTTAGAACCGGATTACAAAGCCGCACTCCGCGCGTCGCCAAATCTCTACCTGTTAATGTCGCCCGAACTGATCATCATTGATGCCAATGATGCCTATCTGCAATCGGTTGGCAGAACGCTTGAAGAAATTCGCGGCAAGCATATCGCCATGGCATTTCCCAACAATCCGGCGCTGCCTGATTACAGCAGCATGGAGACGGTGTGCACTTCCCTCAAAAGGGCCATGGACACAGGCAAACCCGACTTCATACCCATAATCCGCTATGGCGTGGCACGTAATACGGCAGACGGCCAGGTGTTCGACGATCGTTATTGGAGCGCAGTCCATACGCCAGTGCTGGATGAGAACGGCAAGGTCAAATTCCTGATCCAGAATCCGATCGATATCACCGAGATGCTCAAGCTCCGACGCGCACTCGAGGAGGCTGAAACCGGATCGGATACGTTGATGCATGCGCGCAGCAACGTCTTCCGGCACTCGCAATTGCTGGCAAGCACGAATCGCAACCTCGATGCGGAACTGACGATGCTGCGTCAGCTCTTCGATCATGCTCCGGCATTCATCGCGGTGCTGCGCGGCCCTGAACACGTGTTCGAACTGGCAAACACCGCCTATCATCAGCTTTTTGGAAAAGTGGACGTGACAGGCAAGCCGATCCGCAAGGTGCTGACTGAAACAGAAGCGCGTGGCTATGTCGATCTGCTCGATAGCGTCTATGCCAGCGGCTCGGAATACGTCGGACATGAAGCGCGAGTCGTGGTGCAAGCTGCGGAGGGTGCGCCGCTGGAAGAGTTGTTTGTCGATTTTGTCTTCCAGCCTATCCTCGAGGACGATGGATCGGTCTCGGGCATCTTCGTACAGGGACAGGACGTAACGCAGGCCAGGCGCGCACGCGAAGAATTGCGTGCTTCCAACGAGCGATTGCGCCTTGCGCTGGAAGGCTCGGGCGATGGTGTCTGGGACTGGAGCATCGTGAAAGACGAAGTGGCGTACTCGACTCGCTGGAAAGAGATGCTGGGTTACAGCGAACAGGAAATATCGACCAGCTTCGATGAGTGGGAACGACGCGTGCATCCGGATGACCTCGAACCCACCATCTACACGCTGCAGTCCTGCCTGGATGGCAAGGACTCATCGTTTAGTCGTGAATTCCGCATGCAGTGCAAGGACGGCAGCTGGAAATGGATGCTGGCGCGTGCGGTGGTCGTCGCACGCAACATGGAGGGCATGCCCTTGCGCATGACCGGCACGATGACCGACATATCGGAGAAACGCCAATCCGAAGAGCGGATCTGGCGCCACGCCAATTTCGACGCCCTCACTGGCTTGCCTAACCGTCGTCTGTTCCGCGACCGTCTTGAGCATGAGGTAAAGAAGGCGCATCGCAACGGCAGGCAAATGGCACTGTTGTTCATCGACCTCGACCGCTTCAAGGAAGTCAACGATCTGCTCGGCCATGATATTGGTGACCTGTTGCTGACGCAGGCAGCAAGGCGTCTCGGCGACTGTGTGCGTCATTCAGATACGGTGGCGAGATTGGGTGGCGACGAGTTCACAGTGATCCTGAGCGAACTCGACACGATGGTCCACGTGGAAGACATTGCGCAAAAGATTCTGGACGCATTGGCCGAGCCTTTCCGTCTTGGAAAGGAAGTCGCTTATCTGTCGGGCAGCATTGGCATCACCATGTATCCGGCAGATGCGGGCACACCGGAAGAACTGGTACGTAATGCGGACCAGGCGATGTATGTTGCCAAGCATGCGGGCCGCAACCAGTTCAGCTATTTCACCCGCTCGATGCAGGAAGAAGCGCATCATCGCCTGCGCCTGTCGGGGGATTTGCGACATGCATTGAATGCGGGGCAATTGAAAGTGCATTACCAGCCGGTCGTGGAACTGGCGACAGGGCGCATTGCGAAAGCGGAAGCCTTGCTGCGTTGGCAGCATCCGGGCCTCGGCCCGGTAGACCCGTCGCGCTTTATTCCGTTGGCCGAAGAGTCGGGGATGATCCATGACATCGGCAACTGGGTGTTCACCCAGGCAGCAGCTTGTTCGGAACGATGGAGCGAAATCCTAGGCTCGCCTTTTCAGATCGGGGTGAACAAATCGCCGGTGCAGTTTCTTTCGCAGTCGGAAGACATCAACTGGGCGAGCTATCTGCGGCATGTTGGCTTGTCGGGCCAAAGCATTTCGGTCGAAATTACTGAGGGACTGCTGCTTAACGCATCGCAGGTGGTCGCAGACAAACTGCTCGAATACCGCGATGCCGGCATTCAGGTTGCGCTCGACGATTTTGGTACCGGTTATTCATCGATGGCGTATCTGAAAAAGTTTGATATCGACTATCTGAAAATCGACCAGTCTTTCGTACGTGACATCACCACCAATGAAGGCGACCGGGCCATCGCCGAATCGATCATCATGATGGCGCATCGGCTCGGATTGAGGGTGATCGCGGAAGGCATCGAGACGCCGGAACAGCGCGACCTGCTCACGGCGGCAGGCTGCGATTTTGGACAGGGCTTCCTGTTTGCCCGGCCGGCGCCGGCGGAATGGTTCGAACGCATGCTCCACGAGCAGCGGAGAAACGATGAGGCAGCGTCGCGTCGGCGCATGCATTGATAGAAAGGACAGAAAGTAATTTACGGCTTTGCTGGCGAAAAGATGAACGGCTCATTTGTCCTTGCATAGAAGGAAATTTTAAGGTGCATTTTGCAATCTGATCGAATTTATCTGAACACAGTCAGGTCCTCGACACCGCGCAATAAAATCCCACTCAGATCGCCACACATTTTCGATAACATTCCTTCCCAAAGTCGTTTCGAGGTGCAGCCATTTCAACATCGAATGCGCAAAAAGGGGGAGCTGGTTACCCAGCTCCCCCTTTTTGCTTCTCGTCCTTCACCCATCGGGCATTGCGCCCGATGGAATTATTACTTCTGCTACTGTCTTACGCCAACTGCTGAATACCCGCTAGGATCCAGCCGCCATTGCCGGATACCGGCTTGCTGAGGTTCCATACCTCGGTGAACGGTTCTGCAGCCGCGTTTTCCGATTCCCTGATCATGCCCGAGAACTTCACGCTGGCAAGGTAGTCGTTACCGACTGTTTCCATGCCCAGCAGCTCCGCGTCCAGCGATACCACATCGGTATGGTTGGCCGACGCGCCCCGTTCCTGCAACTGCAGTTTCATTTCCGCAAACATCTCAGGTGAGGTGAACTCACGCAGGTCGTTCACATCGGCCTTGTCCCAGGCAGCTTGCAGACGGATAAAGTAGGTCTTTGCATGGCGCAGGAAACCCGCGCTGTCAAAGTCCGCCGGTACACCCCATGGTGCAGGACTTGCGCCATTGTTGACGTTATTGTCGCTCTCGTTACCCGATGCGCTGAACGATGACTGCAGTGCCGCCGGTTGCGTCGGTTCGATACGTGAACCGATTTCGGGGGTATAACCGCCCGAGCCCGCACCAGAGCCGTTCGCGTAAGCAGGGGTCAAGCCATTTTTCGCCATTGTCCCGCCTTCACGCTTACGCATGATCATGCGGTAGATGAAGAACACCGCACCAGCCAGGAGGGCAAGCATCAGTATTGTGCTGATCATGCTGGCCATCGCACCGCCAAGGCCGAAGTGCGAAAGCAATGCGCCGAGGCCGAGGCCAAGCAGTGCGCCGCCGAGAATGCCTTTCCACGGGCTAGCCGGTTTGGCAGCGGCTGCAGGAGCAGCGGCGGGTGCAGGTTTAGCCGCAGCAGGGGCCGCCTGACTTTGCGATGGTGCGGCCGATTGGCGGCTGACGCTCTGCGACTGCTTGCCGAATGACCCGCCGCTACCCATGCGCTTGGCCTGTGCATCTGACACGACGACAGACAGTGCGCTAACCGCAACCATCAAGGTGACCAAAAACTTTTTCATGTTTCCTCCGAAGAATAAGTATTCGTGTGCCGCCTTGCGCGAGGCGCCGGCTATTCACAACCACACCATAGTACGTTTTTTAGATAAATATAAAAAGCGAATAAATAATGATCTTTTGTTCGTAAAAAACGAATTTTCTATGTTAAGACGGCCGTGAGAACTCAGTGTAGCAAGCCATGTCGAACAATTAACATTTCAATTAATCAGCTTCGCTGAAAGGATAGTTTATGGCACGTGTCATGTGGAAGGGCGCAATCAGCTTTGGCCTGTTGCACGCACCGGTGTCGCTTTACCCTGCAATCCAGCAGGATGAAATCGATTTCGACTGGCTCAAGCGGGATACCTTGCAAGCGGTCGGCTACAAGCGCGTGGTCAAGGACACCGGCAAGGAAGTCGACAAGGACGACATCATCAAGGCGGTCAAATACGAAGGTCGGTACGTCGTCCTGTCCGACGAGGAAATCAAGGCGGCTAACGTCAAGTCGACGCACACCATCGATATTGTCGGTTTCACCGACGCTGAAGACGTTAACTTCCTGTTTTTCGAAACGCCATATTATCTGGCGCCCACCAAAGGTGGCGAGAAGGTTTACGCCCTCCTGCGCGAAGCACTGCGCAAATCCAAAAAAATCGGCATCGCGCTCGTTGTGTTGCACAACAAGCAGCATCTGGCGGCCCTGATTGCGACTCCGGAAGCCATCGTGCTCAATACGCTGCGCTGGGCCACAGAGGTGCGCTCGACCGAGGCGCTGGACTTGCCCGAAGAAGGCTTGAAAGACGTTGAAGTCAAGCCCAAGGAACTGACCATGGCGACGCAACTGATCGCCAGCATGACCGAAGACTGGGACCCCACCCAGTATCACGATACCTTCCGCGACGACATCATGGCCATGGTCAAAAAGAAATACGATGAAGGTATGGCCGAACAGGTGACCGATGTGAAGATCGAGGAATCGGAAACGGCCGACAGTGAAACAGACTTGACCGAGCTGTTGCGGCAGAGTCTGCAGGGCACCGCTAACCGCAGCCGCCGGAGCGGTTTGCCGAAGAAGGTACCGCCGCCCGCCGCACGCAAAACGGCAAGCCGCAGCAGACCCTCGAAGTCGGTGCATTGACGTGCCGCCTGCGCGCCCCCATCGGAGTAAGGAGCAAGGAGGATTGCCATGCCCGACAAGCTGTCGACCTATCACGCGAAGCGCAATTTCGGCATCACGCCGGAACCGAAAGGAATGGTAGTTGCACCATCGGAGCGCTTGCGCTTCGTCGTGCAAAAACACGATGCGCGCCGCCTGCACTATGACTTTCGGCTTGAAATCGACGGCACGCTGAAAAGCTGGGCGGTTCCAAAGGGACCGAGCCTCGACCCGGCGGAAAAGCGCCTCGCCGTGCATGTCGAAGATCATCCTCTCGATTACATCGACTTCGAGGGTGATATTCCTGAACACCAGTATGGAGCCGGCCATGTCGATGTCTGGGACATTGGCTACTGGGAACCGCAGGAAGATCCGGCAGCCGCTTACCGGGCAGGCAAGATCAAGTTCCGGCTCAACGGAGAAAAACTGCATGGCGGATGGACCCTGGTGCGCACCCGTCTCGCTGGCAGCGGCGGCAAGGAGCAATGGCTGCTCATCAAGGAAAAGGACGAGACCGCACGCTCCGTCAAGGACTACGATATCACCGAAGCGCTGCCCGACAGCGTGCTGCAGGACGCGCCTGTCCCTCAATCCAGCACGGCGAAAAAAGCCCAGGCACCAAGGAAGACCAACGATGCCCACTTGAATACCAAGGCACCGCGTACCGTACCCAAAACTTCAGCAGGTGGAAAGATACAGGGTTCGCTCAAAGCACCATTGCCGGAAACCATGGTGCCGCACCTTGCCACGCTGGTCGATGAAGTGCCGTCGGCCGGGAAATGGCTCTTTGAAATCAAATTTGACGGTTACCGCCTGCTGACACGTGTCGACAAGGGCGAAGTCCGCTTGTTCACACGTGACGGCAAGGACTGGACTGCTCGCCTGCCAAGGCAAGTGGAAGCCATCAAGGCCCTTAGGCTGAAGAGTGCATGGCTGGATGGTGAAATTGTCGTCCTCGATGAACATGGCGTTCCCTCGTTCCAGCTGCTGCAAAATGCCTTCGATGAAAAAAGTCCGTCCAGGATTCTCTATTTTCTGTTTGATGTTCCTTACCTGAACGGCTACGATTTGCGCGGGGCCGCACTCAGTGACCGTCGCGCACGGCTCAGTCAATTGCTGACTGACGCTGACAACGGCGCGATCCGTTACAGTGCGCCCATGTCGGAGCCGCCACAGCAACTGCTCGACAGCGCGTGCGGCATGTCGATGGAAGGCATCATCGGCAAGCTTGCCGATTCGCCTTACGTCGGCAAGCGCAGCAACACCTGGATCAAACTCAAGTGCCAACGTCGTCAGGAATTCGTCATCGCCGGCTATACGGAACCGCAAGGCAGCCGCAAGTTCTTGGGCGCCCTGTTGCTTGGCGTGTATGAAGACGGAAAATTACGCTATGCCGGCCGCGTTGGTACCGGCTTCGACCGCAAGACCTTGCTCGCGCTTCACCAGCACCTGAGCAGGCTGGAAATCGATAAACGCCCATTCGAAAGCATGCCGGCCGGCGTCCGTCGCGCGGAAACACATTGGGTCAAACCGCAGCTGGTCGCCGAAATCTCCTTTGCCGAATGGACCTCCGATGGCATTGTGCGGCAAGCAGTTTTCCATGGGCTGCGTGAAGACAAGCCGGCCAAAGAGATTCGACGCGAGCAGTCGGTGCCGGTTTCCAATGGTGCGGCAGCCGCCAAGGCCGACAAGCCGGAGAGAACGGCAAAGCATCGTCAATCCAGCCCAGGATCCGCACAAGAAACGGAACAGGGAGGCAAGGATGTAGTTGCCGGTATCCACATTACCCACGCTGACCGGGTCGTTGACCCAACCACCGGCCTCACCAAATTTGATGTCGCAACCCACTACGCGCGGGTTGCGTCCTTGCTATTGCCTTACCTGAACAATCGGCCGGTGTATCTGTTGCGCTGTCCCGAGGGCATACGCGGCGAACAGTTCTTTCAAAAGCATGCGACAAAATTGTCCATTCCCGGAATACGCTTGCTCGACCCTACCCTGGATCCCGAACATGACCCGCTGATGGCCATCGATGATGCGCATGCGCTCGCCGGCGTAAACCAGATGGGCACGATAGAACTGCATGTCTGCAGTGCTACCGCGGACAGGATCGATAGACCTGACAATATGGTCTTCGATCTCGATCCGGATCCCTCATTGCCATGGAAGACCGTGAAGGAAGCTGCGCAACTGATGAAGGTCATGCTCGATGAGCTAGGCCTGAAAAGCTTTTTGAAAACCAGTGGCGGCAAGGGCCTGCACATCGTGGTGCCGCTTGCGCGTCGTCATACATGGGACGAGGTCACAGACTTCTCACAAGCTGTCGCCAAGCATCTCGCGCACACGCTGCCGAAGCTGTTCAGCGCAACTATGGGCGAAAAGAACCGGGTGAAAAAAGTTTTTGTCGATTTCCAGCGCAACCGCCGTCATGCCAGCACCGTCGCGCCCTACTCGGCGCGCGCGCGCCCTGGTCTACCGGTGTCGGTGCCGATCGCCTGGGAAGAACTGGACCGCATTGACAAGGCGGCGGCATGGACTGTTGCAACACTGCAGGAACGCCTCAATACATTGAAGCAGGATCCCTGGAAGGAGTTTTTGACGACACGCCAGACCTTAACTGCCGCGATGAAAAAGACGCTCGGACTGACTAAGAAGTGAGCAGCAAACGCCGCGACTGCCCCGTGGTCCAGCGTCACCATGAGTGCGCGGTCCACTTTCAGCACGTCGACATTCAGCTGCTGCAATTGCGTCAGTGAGAAATAACCGGTGCCAAATCGTCGGCCAGCAACTTGACCTCGACCGAACCCGGGCTGGCGGAGGTCTTTCGATGACCCAAACGGCCTTAGGCGACATCCCGGGTGACCGCCTTGACCAGGCGGATCGCCGGTTCGGCCAGCTTGGCAACGTCGGCAGCACTATCCTGTTCTATGGCCTGCAATACCAATTCATTGATACCGCCGACCACGGTCATGGCCATGTCAGGCGTTAGTGCCGTCTCACGTGGCTTGCCATCCTGCTCGGCGTTGATGACCTTGAGCATGAAACTCGCGATTTCATTGTTGACCCGGCGCCGGGCAGCAAGTCCTTCGGCACCGAGTCCGAGAATCTCGATAAATAGCGTACGCATCAGTACCGGATTTTGTGCGAGACAACCAAGATAGGCATGAATTGCCGTTTCCACTTGTGACTGCCATGGACGAGCGGGATCGATTGCATTGCGCAATACGTCAATCGCGTTATGGCTGGCTGCGGTGTACAGGGCAATCAGGCAATCGGCCTTGGTGTTGAAGTATTCGTAAAAAGTGCGGCGTGAAACGGACGCTTCGCGCACGATATCGGCGATGGTAGTCTCGGCATAGCCCTTGGCCGCAACAGCTTGCGCCATGCCCTCCAGCAGGCGGTGACGGTGGGCAACAGCTGGGTCAGGTGTTTTCGTAATTTGCGTCATCTTTTCGTTTTTAGAATTTCTTTTCTAAAGCTGGTACTTGACAGTACCAATAGCCGGCACCACCATATGCTACCGGTACTTAAGGGTACCAACCCGCATAATTTTTCGATGGAGCATTGCACATGACCGATCTTGTTGTGCGTCGGCTATTGATTGACCTGGAGACGCCTTTTGATCGTCACTGGTGCGGCGGCGATGCCTTTCGCTCGGCATTATTCAACGCTTTGTCGATGAGCTTCCCGGTTGGCGAACAATTTTTCATTGATTCCGTTCGCAACGGCTTCAAGGCGCTGCCACCCGAACAGCAGCAACACTTCAAGGCGGAAGTGCAAGGCTTTGTCGGCCAGGAAGCTACGCACCGCCGGATCCATGCGCTGTTCAATGCCCATCTGGATAAGCAGGGACTGGTCAATAACTGGGCGCCGCGCGCGCAAAAGCGGCTAAGGCTGCTCGAAGGCGCCGATGCGCGTCACTGGCTGGCGATCACCGCTGCCAATGAGCATTTCACCGCAATCTTCGCCGAATGGATGCTGAAGAACCATGACTGGCTCGATGGCAGCGAAGCGCGCCTGAAGACCATGTGGCTCTGGCACAGCGCGGAAGAATCCGAGCACAAGAGCACCGCATTCGAGCTGTACCAGGCGCTGGGCGGCACGCATGAGTGGCGAATCACCTGGTTCCGTCGCGTAACACTGATCTTCCTCGGCGATACATTGCGGCAGACGATCAACAACCTCAGGCATGACGGAACGTTATGGACATGGAGCACCTGGAAGAGCGCGGCAAGTTACCTGTTCGGCAAGCGCGGATTGATCCGCCAGAGCTATCGTCCGTGGCGGGAATACCTGCGCCGCGATTTTCATCCGTCGCAGCAGGAAAGCGACCTGTCGCGTCGCTGGCTGGAAGACAACATGAAAGCTTACACGCTAGTTGGGGCATAAGACCGCATAAGCGTGATAAGCGTACCTGAACGGATTACGGCGAAGCGGATAAGACAACGGTGTGAAAAGCCTTGCAGGCTCTTCGCGCCGTTGTTATTGCGTAGTTATTTCGTCAATATCGCGTGACGAATTGCCATTATCGCTGGCGGCCTCCGGAGCGCAATGGCGACACGCGCGACATCAGGCGATCGGTGGCGATATGTGCCTGTTGCAGTGCGTGGGCCGGGACCAGGCGTAGCAACGCGGGAATGCCGAGTGCAAGCAAGGTCACATCATCGGCCCAGCCAAGAAAGACAAGCCAGTCGGGCACCATGTCTATCGGACTGAGCACGTACAAGCCCAACAACAGGGCACCAATCTTCAGATGCAAGGGCGTTGCCGGGTTGCGGCAGGCGTACCATAGGACAATGATTTCACGACCAACGGTGCGGAACAGTCGTCCCAAACGGAAGAACATGGCAAAACTCCTATCAGGCAAGGCGCACATCGCGCCAGTCAACTTAGGTTCTACATCGCAGCAAAAGTGCCATAGGAATTTTCAACCACGGCGATGCAGCAGCCACATGGCCGACCGGCACTTGACACTACCGCATGTTGACCATCACGACACCCAGCATCACCAGCACCGCGCCAACAGCAAAGCGCAGGTCGATAGGATCATGCAAAAACAGCATGCCGAAACCAACGCCGAACAAGGGCGTGAGGAAGGCGAAGACCGACAGGCGTGACGCCAAATATTTTCGCAACATCCAGAACCACACCAGGTAGCTGAGGAAGGCCACGATCACTGCCTGAAAAAACAGGCTGCCGAGCACCGTGCCGCTCAGCGTAATGCCGGTGCCCTGTCCGACTGCCAGCCCGATCACAACGAGGATGACGCCGCAGCTACCCAACTGATACAACAGCGTAGTAGCCGCCGGCGCCTCGGACAGGGCCGAACGGCGGATCAGCACCGTGGTCGCCGCCCAGAATATCCCGCCCAGCACGCCGAGCGCGTCGCCGATCAGTACATGCCACCAGTCACGTCCCTGCGCAACGAAGCCATTGGAAAAAGCCACGGCGATTCCGGCAAATGCCGCCAGCACACCGGCCCATTGCATCGGTGCCAGGCGCTCGCCCGCGATCGACCAGTGCAGGCCGAGCACGGTGAAGATCGGTGCGGTATAGAGAAAGACCGACATATGCGATGCGGTGGTGTACTGCAATCCCAGCGCAACACAAAGGAATTCCGTAGCGAAAAGCACGCCGGCGCCGATGCCTGGAAGCAGCGTGCCGTCCCTGAGCGACAGCTTGTCGCGGCGCACCAGCATCAGGGCGGCAACCATCAACGCCGCGATCACAGAACGCACGCCAATCTGCATGACAGGCCCCATGTCCGGCGCCGCTACTTTGACTGCTACCTGTTGCATACCCCATAGCACGCAGAGCGCCAGCATCACCATAATCGCGAAGGTGTCGAGCGGTTTGCGTTCAATCATGCTGTTTCCTTGTCCCATGCAGAGCACACATTTTAAGCGCGGCAAGATTTTTGCGTTGAGCCATGATGTTTGCGCACCGTCACGTTCCTTCCGGTCAGCGCCTGAACCAGTTGATGCCCTTGGTCTCTAACCTTGTTGAAAAAACATTTTTGGAGCGCCAGAGCATGATCGAACAACAAACCGATGCAGTAAGAATGCTGACCGCCCAGCACAGGGAAATGGAAGATCTTCTCAAGCAGGTCAAGGAAAGCGACGATACAAACAGGCAATCGCTGTTTGCCAAGGCGGCGGATAAGCTGACAGTCCATATCAAATCCGAGGAAGAGATTTTCTATCCGGCGGTCAATGCGGCGCGCACCGAGGATGATCTCCTGGAATCGCTGGAAGAGCATCTTTCATTGAAGCGCCTGCTGGCGGACCTGTTGGAAATGGATCCGGCCGAGAAGGAATTTGAGGCCAAATTCAAGGTGCTGAAGGAGCAGACGGAACACCATCACGAGGAAGAAGAGGAAAAGCTTTTTCCCGCAGTGCTGAGAATGATCGATGGCGACAAGCGCGAAGAACTCGGCCGCGAAATGCTCGCCCTGCAGCAGGAAATGACTGCGCAGGGTGAACCGCGCGAAGGCGTCACCGACGAAACCGCCGCTGCTGCGCCGCTCAATTCGCCGCAGGAACAATCCGGAAAGCAGGCTTAGTCTGGTGGTAATCGGAGCAGGTAGAGCCAACATCGTCACCACGACCACCGGGCAATCCGCCCACCATCCACGCTCAAGGAGATGTCATCGATGAAAACCATGCTTGTTGCAGTGGTCGCCGCCCTGGCATCGGCGGCATCCCTTGCCCAGACCGGCAGCGGCCGGTCTGATCCTTCGATTCGCACACCGGCTGATCCGGGCATGAGCACATTGCCGGATAAATCAATGAAGGCGCCGTCGAATTCCGGTATGGTAGTTGTGCCGCCCAAGACGGATCCAGAGGCGATCGTAACACCGCCGAAACAAGTCGATCCAAAAATGGACGACGCCACGCCGGGAGTGGACCGCAGAAATGCGGAAAAATCCCAGGACAAAAAATCCAGATAATGCCGATGTGCGGGTACATGGCCTTGGCAGTTTACGCCCTGCTCCGCGTATCACATCGGTCCGCTGTATTGACTGCACCGACCGAGCCGACTGTACAAGGGGAGTTTCATCATGCCGAACCGACGTAATGCCCGGCCATGGTTGTTGACCGGCGCATTCCTGTTGTCTTGCCTTACCGGCGCACACGCCGCCGGTGTCAAACCTGAAGTGCTGACCGACAAGCTTGAACATCCCTGGGGATTGGCGTTCATCGGCCAAGGTCGCATGCTGGTTACCGAACGTCCGGGCCGAATGCGCCTGATCGAGTCCAATGGCAAGGCCGGTCCGCCCATTGCGGGGCTTCCCGAGGTCGATGTCGGCGGTCAGGGTGGCTTGCTCGATGTGCAGACCGACAGCGGATTTTCGCAAAATCGCATCATCTATTTCTGCTATGCGGAGCCGGCGAAATCAGGTGGCGGCAACTCGACCGCACTCGCGTCGGCACGCCTGTCCGATGACGGAAAAAAACTGGAGCAGGTCAAGGTGGTGTTCAGCCAGAAGCCGAAAACGCGGAGCGATGCGCATTTCGGCTGTCGTATCGTCGAAGCGAAGGACGGTACGCTTTTCCTGACTCTGGGCGACCGCTACAAGCGCAAGGACGATGCGCAAACACTGGACAACCATCATGGCAAGGTGGTACGCATCAACAAGGACGGTTCAGTACCGAAAAATAATCCATTTGTCGGCAAGGCAGGGGCATTGCCCGAGATATGGAGTTACGGTCATCGCAATTCGCAGGGCGCGGCGCTCGGCCCGGATGGCCGGCTCTGGATCCATGAGCATGCCGCGCAAGGCGGGGATGAAGTCAATCGTCCCGAAGCCGGCAAGAATTATGGCTGGCCCGTCATCAGTTGGGGACTCGATTACGGTGGCGGCAAGATCGGCGAAGGTTTGAACGAGAAGGAAGGCATGGAGCAACCGGTGTATTACTGGAATCCCTCCATCGCCCCATCCGGGATGGTTTTCCTGCGCAGCGACCGCTACGGCAAGGAATGGCAGGGCAACCTTTTCGTCGGTGCGCTCAAGCTCCAGTACCTCGCAAGGCTGGTGCTGCAGGGCGACAAGGTGGTGAAAGAAGAAAAGCTATTGCAGGATGTGACGCAACGCATCCGTGATGTGCGTGAAGGGCCGGATGGCTTGCTGTATGTGCTGACCGATCATGACAATGGCCAGTTGATCCGGCTGCAACCGGTGCCCTGAGAGGAAAAAAACCTGAACTAAAGACAGGCGCTGTTGCGACATCCTGCGCGGACATCGCAACAGCACTGAATTTCCATATTTAGCTCACAAAACCTGCGTATCAAATTACGTGACAACTTATGCAGTAGCACGTTTCCCGATATAGGCAAGCGCTTCGTCCACCTGGTCAATCAGGATCAGGCAAAGATCACCTTCCGACAGGCTTTCCAGTGCGGTGTCGATGGCAACGAATTCGCCACGGATTTCCCGCACTTCCTTGGCACGCTTGGCATTGACCAGTCCGTCACGCAGCAGCTTGATCACCTCGCCATCTTCCCGTCCGCGCTGGCACTGGTCTTCGTACAGCACCACGCTGTCGAAGGCGTCACCGAGGATTTCCGTCTGGCGACGGATATCAATGTCACGCCGGTCGCCGGCACCACTGATGACGACCGAACGCTTCTTGGCCGGCATGGTATCGATGGCATTGACCAGCGCCTGGATCGCATCCGGGTTATGGCCATAGTCAGCGATCAGCGTCGCGCCTTTGTAGGAAAACAGATTGAAGCGTCCCGGCGCACTCTGCGCATCGCTGACAAAGGACTTGAGGCCGGCCTCGATGACCTTCCAGTCGATGCCAAGTCCCCATGCTGCACCGATCGCCGCCATCGCGTTCTCGACCTGAAAGCCGATGGTGCCATTGGCGGTCAGCGGAATTTCGCTCAGTGCAATCTTGTGGACGCGCTTGCCTTCGGCGGCAACGATCGCATTATTTTCGACGAACAGGACACGGCGCCCCTGCGCCCGATGCGCGGTCATCACCGGGTGATGCACATCCTTGGCAAAGTAAGTGATCGATCCCGGACATACCGCCGCCATGTTGGCCACCATCGGATCGGCCGCGTTCAACACCGCAGTGCCGGTGGGGGCGACGTTTTGCACGATGACGCGCTTGACGACGGCGAGGTCTTCGACCGTCGTAATGAAGTTGAGACCGAGGTGGTCGCCTTCGCCAATATTCGTGACGACCGCGACATTGCAGCGGTCGAAACCGAGGCCTTCGCGCAGCACGCCGCCGCGGGCTGTTTCAAACACCGCGGCATCGACGTCGGGATGCATCAGCACGTTGCGCGCACTGCGCGGTCCGCTGCAGTCGCCGGTGTCGATGCGCTGGCCGCTGATATAGACGCCATCGGTACCGGTCATGCCGACGCGATAGCGGTTGGTGGTGAGGATATGCGCGGTCAGTTTGACGGTTGTGGTCTTGCCGTTGGTGCCGGCCACGGCCACCACCGGAATGCGGCCATCGTCACCTTCCTTGAACATCGTGGAAATGATGGCTTCACCGACTGGCCGGCCTTTGCCGAACGACGGTTGCAGATGCATGCGCAGTCCGGGCGCCGCATTGACTTCGACGATGCCGCCGCCCTGCTCTTCGAGCGGCTTAAGCACGCTTTCGCACACGACATCGACGCCGCAAATGTCGAGACCGACCATTTGCGCCGCTTCGACCGCACGCGCCGCCATTTCGGGATGCACGTCCTCGGTTACGTCGGTAGCAGTGCCGCCGGTACTGAGGTTGGCGTTATTGCGCAACACCACCAGCTCGCCCTTGGGCGGTACGCTTTCAGTGGTATACCCCTGCTTGGACAGTGTTGCACGGGCGATATCGTCGAGGCGGATCTTGGTCAGCGAGGTCGCATGACCGTCACCACGACGCGGGTCCTTGTTCACTTCGTCGATCAGCTGGCCGATGGTGTGCTTGCCGTCGCCGATTACCTGCGGCGGTGCGCGGCGAGCCGCTGCAACCAGCTGGTCGCCGACTACCAGCAACCGGTAATCGTGGCCGGTAATGTAACGCTCGACGATGACATCGGTGCTGATGCCATAGGCAACGTTGAACGCGGCGATCACTTCTTCGCGAGTACGAATATTGACGGCGACGCCTTTGCCCTGATTGCCGTCACGTGGCTTGAGCACGACCGGGCCGTCGATTTCGCAGGCGGCTTTCCACGCGTCTTCGGCGTCGGTTACCGAGCGACCATGCGGCACCGGTACGCCGGCGGCATTGAGCAGCATCTTGGTCAATTCCTTGTCCTGCGCAATCGACTCCGCAATCGCGCTGGTGCGGCTGGTCTCGGCGGCCTGGATACGGCGCTGGTGGCTTCCCCAGCCAAACTGGACCATGCTGCCTTCGGTCAGGCGGCGATAAGGGATGCCGCGTGCAACCGCAGCCTGCACAATGGCACCGGTGCTCGGGCCTAGACGGATGTCTTCGTCCAGCTCACGCAAGCGCGCCAGTGCGCCTTCGAGATCGAACGGAGTATCGTCCAGTGCGCTGCGGCACAGCGCTTCTGCCAGTTCGAGCGCGAGGCGGCCGACGGCTTCTTCGGTGTATTCAAATATCACCTGGTAGATGCCAGGCTCCACGGTCTGCACCGCACGGCTGAAGGTAACCGGACATCCGGCCTGTGCCTGCAGGCCGAGTGCGGCGGCTTCAAGCGCATGCGCGAGCGAACACGGATGCAGTGGACTGGCCGGTTCGAGAAACTTGATTTCAGGGAAGCGTGCGCGCAGTTTCGGCTCAAACTTCGGCAGGTTGGCGATGTCGCGCTCAATTTCTTCGCACGACACGATCGCTTCGATCGAAGTATGCCGACTCCACAGGTTGGGCCCGCGCAGTGCGCGGATACGCGAAATTTCCATCAGTATTTCCTTGGTTGCCAGCCGGAGCTCGCTGATTTGCGTGCATCCGGCCTGGCTGTTTTTGCATGATCATGGTTGGCCCCGAGGGGCGTCATACCCTCACCGACAGTTCGGCAAGGTTACGGCACATGGCATGTTGCTCAAGCACCGTAATCAAAGGTTTCCGCTGCAGCGAGAATCACATCCGATGCGATACCCAGTGCCCATCCGGCGGCTACCGCTGCCAGCACGTTTTCGACGACATAGGCACGCTTGTCCAGATTGGAAATGCCGATCGCGGACATCTTTACCAGTAAGGTTTCATGTGCGCCGTTGGCGAGAATCACCTGGCCATCGCGCAGATAGACGGCACGGCCGCCTTGCGCACGATGCTGCGCGACCACATCGTTGTCCGGTGAGACGCTGAAGAAAATCACGTCGCCGTCGCATAGCTCGGCCATGCGCGCGACCCGCTCGTCGGCGCCGTTGAGGACCGCGACGCCATCGGGCAGCACGATATCGACCTGGGTACGCGCAACATTGAACACCTGGTCGGCGTCATCGATATACAGGTCAGGCAAGCTGGCGTCGGCATCGATGTTGGTAACGACACCGACCTGGCAACGGTCATAGGCAATGCCTTCGGTGAGGATCGAGCGGAAGCCGTGTTCAATCACCGCAGCTTCGACCGCACGGTTCATCAGTACCCGATGTGCGGCCTGCCAGTTGGCGCAATCGTTCTTGTCCATCCGGCGCTGACCGAGGAACAGGCCGTCGCTGCAAGCCACCGCCGCATTCGGACCGTGCAGTTGCAGCATGCGCCCGATCAGGCGCGTGACCATGGTTTTGCCACGGCTTCCGGTGACGCCCACCAGCGGGATGCGACCGTTCACCTGTTCCGGGAACAGGTGGTCGACAATCGCCTGACCGACCGGGCGCGGCTTGCCGCTCGCGGGTTTCAAGTGCATCAGCAGGCCAGGGCCGGCATTGACTTCGACGATGGCGCCGCCCTGCTCTTCGAGTGGCCGGGAAATATCCTGGGCGACCAGGTCGACACCGGCAATATCGAGGCCAACGATGCGGGCAGCCAGCGATGCGGCAGCAGCGACCTGCGGGTGCACTTCGTCGGTGATGTCGAAGGCGACGTTGCCATGGCGCTGGATCAGTACGGTCTTGCCGGCTTCCGGCACGGAATCGGGTCCGAGACCCTGGCGCTCCAGCACCAGCAGCACGGTCGGCTCTTCCTCGTAGGTAATGACGTTGAGCGGAAACTCTTCGCTTTCGCCGCGACGCGGGTCGGTGTTGAGTTGGGAATTGATGAGCTCGGTCACGTTGGATACGCCATCACCGGTGACAGTGGCGATTTCGCCTTTGGCGGCGGCGACCAGCTTGCCACCGACGATGAGCAGGCGGTGCTCGTCGCCGCGAATGAAGCGCTCGACGATAACCCCGCTGCCTTCCTTGTCGGCCAGATGGAACGCCGCGATCACGTCGTCGCGGGTATTGAGGTCGGTTGAAACGCCGCGACCATGATTGCCGTCGGAGGGTTTGACGACGACCGGAATGCCGATGTCTTCGGCAGCGTCCCAGGCGTCGTCCGGGCTGCTGACCAGACGACCTTCAGGAATCGGCACGCCACAGGACGACAGCAGGCTCTTGGTGAGATCCTTGTCGCTGGAAATGCTTTCCGCGATGGCGCTGGTCTGATCGGTTTCAGCAGTCCAGATGCGGCGGGAGCGATGCCCGTAGCCAAGTTGCACCAGGTTACCGTCGTTCAGGCGCAAGGCGGGAATACGGCGTTCGCCGGCGGTATCGACGATGCTGGCGGTGCTGGGGCCGAGCGCGACCGACTCCGCCAGTTCGCTCAGGTTCTTGACGGTACCGCTGACATCGTAAGGCTTGTCCTCGATGGCTGCCATGACGAGGTCACGGGCGGCGACCAGGGCGGCACGGCTGACCTCTTCGTAGCGGGCGCGCACGGCGACCTTGTAGACGCCGCGCTTCGAGGTTTCGCGCGCCTTGCCAAACCCGGTCTGGACGCCGGCCAGGTTTTGCAATTCGATCATCACGTGTTCCATGATGTGCGCCGGCCAAGTGCCGTCACGCAGGCGCAGCAGGAAACCGCCACGCTCGCCAATACCGCAGCGGTGCTCGATCAGGCCCGGCAGCCATGCGGTCAGGCGCTCATAGAAACCGGGGATGGTGTTGGAGGGAGAATCTTCGAGATCGCCGATATCGACCCACGCCTCGATAACGGGACGATACGTCCATATGCTGGGTCCGCGCAGAGACATCACATTGATGATCTCAATGGTTTTTTTGTTCATTTAATACGTGAGGCTAAAGGGTAAAGGCCGTTTTTTATGGTGAATTCGATAATTTTTGTACTGTCTCTTTTACGGCCGGTGCGTGAATAACGCTTTTCGCAGTCGTTAGTTTACTGAAACCACGAAAAAATTATCGCTTGGGATCACATCCTGCGAAACAACATTATCGCCTCTCGGTATACTTGGCGCCACATTAGTGCGACATTGATGCCGCATTGGCACCATTCCCGAGCGCAATTTTATGCAATCTGCACCGGTAAATTTACATACTGCAAACAAAAACTTCTTCCTGTTTGCCCTTTCAGAGCTTGAATGAACACAGAATCCCTTCCGGTGCTGCCCGTCCGCAGCGCCGTTCCGGCCAGTTGGCAGCACGATACGGATAGCCAGCTACAGCCCGGCGAAACCGCGGTGGCCAGCGTTGAACTCGACCTTGACCCGCAATTGCGTTTTTCATCCGGCATTGTCGTGGTCACCAACCGTCGCCTGCTTGCCAGGGCAACACGCGAAAGCGCGTGGCAGGAATGGCCATTTCGTCAACACCTGGCACTAGCGCATCATGACCATGCCGGTGTCGGCACGCTGGAATTGCACGACGATCAGCAACGACTGGCATGCTGGCGCTATACGTTGGGACACAATCCCGATGCGCTGCGAGTGATCAGCCAGTTCGAGCAGCAACGCGATGCGCAAGTCAGCGGCGTTGTATTGCTAGAGCCTGAGCAGGCGATGTGCGCCAGCTGCAAGGCACCGATTCCCGCAGACCAGGAAGACTGTCCTGTCTGCACGCGCGAAATTCATACGCCACCTTCAACTTGGACACTGTTTCGGCTCTGGCGTTTCGCCAAACCCTATAAGGGCCAGCTGCTGCTGGGCTTCCTGCTGACCTTGGCTTCCACAGCCGCAACACTGGTGCCGCCTTACCTGTCGATGCCACTGATGGATAATGTGCTGATCCCTTATCAGAACGGCAAGTCCATCGATACGGGCCTAGTGACGCTCTATCTGTCCGGCCTGTTCGGCGCAGCGCTGTTTGCGTGGATCCTTGGCTGGGCACGGACCTATATTCTGGCGCTGGTCAGCGAACGCATTGGGGCGGACCTGCGTACCTCGACCTATGAACACCTGATGCGCCTGTCGCTGGAGTATTTCGGCGGACGACGCACCGGTGACCTGATGGCGCGCATCGGATCGGAAACCGACCGCATCTGTGTATTCCTGTCGCTGCACCTGCTCGATTTCGCCACCGATGTGCTGATGATCACGATGACTGCGATCATCCTGGTATCGATCAACCCTTGGCTGGCCCTGGTCACGCTGTTGCCGCTGCCCTTCATCGCATGGATGATCCATGTGGTGCGCGACAAGCTGCGGCATGGCTTTGAAAAAATCGACCGGGTCTGGGGCGAGGTCACCAATGTATTGGCCGATACCATTCCCGGCATTCGTGTGGTGAAGGCATTTGCCCAGGAAAAACGCGAAGCCGCGCGTTTCCGTGAAGCCAACAAACACAACCTCGTCATCAACGACCGCGTCAACAAGGTGTGGTCGCTGTTCTCGCCGACTGTGACCTTTCTAACCGAGATCGGCTTGCTGATCGTCTGGGCGGTCGGCATCTGGCAAGTGTCGCAGGGCTTGATCACAGTCGGTGTGCTGACCGCCTTCCTCGCTTATATAGGCCGCTTCTATACCCGTCTCGATTCGATGAGCCGTATCGTCTCGGTTACGCAGAAAGCGGCAGCCGGCGCCAAGCGCATTTTTGACATCCTTGATCACGTGTCAAGTGTGCCGGAAGCAACCAACCCGGTTCACCTGCAGCGCATTGAAGGCCGCATCGACATCAAGGATATCGGTTTCCGTTACGGCAACCGGGCGGTGCTGCGTGGCGTCGACCTGTCGATCAAGCCGGGCGAAATGATCGGTCTGGTCGGCCACAGCGGCTCGGGCAAAAGCACGCTGGTCAATCTGATCTGCCGCTTCTACGACGTGTCGGAAGGCGCGATCATGGTCGACGGTGTCGATATCCGCTCGCTGCCGGTGGCCGAGTATCGTCGCCATATCGGCCTGGTGTTGCAGGAACCTTTCCTGTTCTTTGGCACCATCGCCGACAACATCGCCTACGGCAAGCCAAATGCGACGCGCGCCGAAATCATGGCGGCGGCACGTGCGGCGAATGCGCATGAGTTCATCCTGCGCCTGCCGCATGGCTATGACTCCATGGTCGGTGAGCGGGGCCAGACCTTATCCGGCGGCGAACGCCAGCGGATTTCCATTGCCCGCGCGCTGCTGATCGATCCGCAATTGCTGATCCTTGATGAGGCGACTTCGTCGGTCGACACCACGACCGAAAAAGAGATCCAGAAGGCGCTGGACAACCTGGTGCGTGGCCGCACCACGATTGCGATCGCACACCGGCTGTCGACGCTGCGCCAGGCGGATCGCCTGGTGGTGCTGGACAAGGGACAGATCGTCGAAGTCGGCAAGCATGAAGAACTGCTGGCGCGCGGCGGCGCCTACTTCAGGCTCTACCAGGCGCAGCAGCGTCAGGCTGAAAATAATGCGGTTGCCGCGTTGAGCGAGGACATTGCATGAGCAACTTTACTTTGAGCCGCAATGCCTTCGGCAAGCTGGTATTCACCTCACCGGAAGGCGTGCATGAAGGCGTGGTACCAGTGCGGGCCTTCCCGATCGGCGCGCCGGATGAGGGCATTGCGCTGGTCGATATCGATGGCCATGAACTGGCATGGATCGATCGGCTGGCGGATCTGCCGGGACCGGTGCGGGAATTGCTGGAAGAAGAGTTGAAGAGTCGCGAATTCCTGCCTGTGATCAAGCGCATCCGCGACGTGTCCACCTTTGCCGTGCCGAGCACCTGGGAAGTGGAGACGGATCGCGGCGTCGCGCGTTTTGTGTTGAAAGGCGAAGAGGATATCCGCCGCGTCGCCGAATCGACCTTGCTGATCGCCGACAGCCACGGCGTGCAATACCTGCTGCGCAACACCGAGGCACTCGACAAGGCGAGCAAAAAACTCCTCGACCGCTTTCTCTAAGCGATCAGTGATCATCTGCGGCGGGCAACCACCTGCCGCATGATGGCCGCAAGTCTTAGCCTTGCCTCGATTCGCCGGCGACCAGCACGCTGCAGCGGACCTTATCCACCAGCACCGCATCCATCGAGCCGCGCCACCAGCGCATTGCAAACGGTTTGTGTCGCGAATGCCCGACGATGACCAGTTCGATGCCGGAGCGGTTGACCAGATCGCTGATTACGGTGATTGGTTCGCCGACCTCCAGATGCGGCGTCACACTCAATCCTGCCTCGGCCAGCAACTTCCGTCCCGACTCCAGCACCTGCGCCATTGCATCGCGCTCGGCCAGTTCCTCGTCCATGGTGGGCACTGCGGCGACGAACTCGCCCGCCAGAACGATCGGCACCGGCGTCACGACAGCAAGCAGATGGATTTGCGCGGCAGGGCCGGGCGACAGACGAATGCATTCCTGCAGTGCGAGCCGGCTCTCCGGCGTGCCGTTATAGGCGACCAGTATTCTTTGATACATGCTTGCCCCTTGTTGTGTGTTGTGCGATAAAAATTTATTGCCGTCCCTGTTCTCATCATACAGCGCATGATAGTTCTGGCAATTCGTTTTTTATCAACTTCCGGGGCATGACCAGTCCATTGCGATTTAACGGATACCGGCCAGCGCAGCTGTCACCGGTGTTGGCCGGCGAACTTCCAACGCTCACATTTTTTGCGCGAGCGCCTTTTCGATATCAGCAGTGAGTTGGCGGTCGGTCGGTGTCACACGGCTGGAATAGCTGCCGACCACCTTTCCGCTGCGGTCGATCAGGTATTTATAAAAATTCCACTTCGGCGTCGTACCGGTGGTTTTCGCCAGTTGCGCATGCAAGGGGTTGGCCTCCTTGCCAGTGACCGAAGTCTTGGAAAACATCGGGAACTTGACGCCATAGGTGTTGTAGCAAAAATCTGCGATCTGCTTGCTGTCGCCCGGCTCCTGGCCGCCAAAGTCATTGGAGGGAAACCCGAGGACCGTCAGTCCCTTGGGCTGGTATTTGGCGTAAAGCTTTTCCAGTCCCTCATATTGGCTGGTGAAGCCACAGTAGCTGGCGGTGTTGACCACAAGCACGACCTGGCCAGCGTATTTGCAGAGGTTTTGTGGCGCCTCGTCCTGAAGGCGATTGAAGGTCTGGTTGAGGATGCTCGGGCACGAAGCAGGGTCCACGGAAGATCCGGTTTGCGCGAACACCGGCGTGGCAGCGCCAAGCAATAGCAGGGGCAAAATCAATTTCTTGAACATGACGGCATCCTCGGGTGTTTGAACATAGGCGGATCAGTTCATTCTATGCCAAAAAGGCAAGAGTCGAATCCACATCAATGCTTTCCATCGTGACGTGCGATCGCCCTGCGCCCGACAGCAATCAAGGCGCAACGGCCATACGATACTCCTTATAATGTGCATTGCCGCCCAGCTACGATAAGGAATCCGAGCGATGCTGAAAGTAGTCGTCATCGATGCCAATGCCATTTCCCGCAACCTGCTTACCAGCGTGCTGGTCAATGGAGGACATAACGTCGTGGGAGGTTCCAATACCAGTTCGGCAGGACTGGCGAACATGATCAAGTTGCAGCCGCAACTGGTTTGCATCGATATTGACACACCGGATGATGAAGGCTTCGCCAGGCTTGATACGCTGCGCAATGGATTGCCGAAAGCGCTCATCTTTCTCGTCTCCGGAAAGATGGAGCCGTCGTTCCTGCAGCGTGCGGTCGAATGGGGTGTGCATGGCTTCATCGTCAAGCCGTTTAATGCGGTGACAGTTCTCGCCGGCATTCGAAATGCGATTATCAAGGTTGCGAAGCAGCATAAGCAACCGAATACGTCTGGCAACGATAATGCCTGAAAACAACAGGGAGTAACAAAGCGTAACTGCGAACCACAGAGCTGCGTTTTCTCAAAATGTCCTTTTAAATCAACTCCAAACCGTCGCTTTCATCGACGCGCTTTCCCGTCCCTTTTCCTCTCTTTATTCCATGCGGTAACAATGTGTTAACGGCCGTGTAGGAATAATCCGACTACCGCAGTCCGAGTGCCGACATTGCTAATCATCCTCTCGCTGATTTCCAGCAGTCAGTTGAATGGACATAATCTCAACCACTGATTGCCGCGTCGCAAAGTGTTTTTGTGACGAAGAACAACCACCAACTATTTCAAAAAGGTATAGCAATGTTGACCTCGCATATGACCGATCTACGTTCCAATACCGTTTCCCTGGCAACTCCGTCTCCGTCGGGCGCTTCCTGGCAGCGTCAGGCCAAACTGTGGTCCAGCCTGAAAGAAGTCTGTGACCTGCTGCGCATCTCGGTGCGCCTGAGCAACGATGATTTCCAGTTCCAGCATATGCAGTTCAAGGCGGGCCAGCGCATCCACACGATCGGCCAACCTTTCGACATGCTGTACATCGTGAATTCGGGCTTCCTGAAGACCGTGATGATTGACGAACTCGGCAACGAGCAAGTGCTGGGCTTCCCGATGAAGGGCGACATGTTCGGCATCGATGGCATCCACCGCAAACAGTATTCGACCGAAACTGTTGCCCTGACCAACTGCGACGTGATCCTGGTTCCGTTCAAGACATTCTCGACACTGGGCCGTACCCATGCCGAACTCGAAGCCGCAATCTACGGCGTAATGAGCCGTGAACTGGTGCGTGAACAGGCGATGGTCGGCACACTCGGTTCGCTGAGCGCCGAAGCACGCGTCGCCCGCTTCCTGGTATTCCTGTCCGAGCGCTTTGCCGAAATGGGCTACTCCGGCAGCCAGTTCAACCTGCGCATGACACGCCAGGAAATCGGCAACTACCTTGGCCTGACACTGGAAACCGTCAGCCGTACCTTCTCGGCGTTCAACGCCATCGGCCTGATCTCGGTGGACCAGCGCGCCATCGTGATCCATGACCTGCAGTCGCTGCGCACCCTGCGCCGCCTGCCGCCGTCGCGGCTGCGCAACAAGGCAGAAGGTGCAAAGAAACGTGCCGCCGCCGGCACACAAATGGCTGCGGCTTAATACCAATCCCGGCCCATAACGCAACATGAAATCGCGTCTTTTTCCGCCTGGCTGCGTTGCAATCGTCGTCAATAGCAAGGCTATTGACTTCTCATGCGCCTTGCCAGTCAAAAAAATCCATCGATTTCATCTGTTACGCTACGGGTCGGGATTGGTATAAGCCAGCTACAAACTGTCCGCGAGCGGTTGCATCTCCAGCGATATGGGGAGAGGCACCGCTCCGGCAGGTGCCGGCAAGGCTTTTGCCTTGATCGTGCCAAGCATCGCCGGGCAACGTTTACCGTCGCCACGCAAGGCGTCATGGGCGGAAAACAGCTCTGCAATCCATTCCACGAATACCCTGACCTTGGCAGATAAATGCCGGTTCTGCGGATAAACGACGTGCACGGGAACCGGATCGACGCACCAGTCTTCCAGGACCATTTCCATCTGTCCTGACAGCAGCATCGGCTGCGCAGCGAACAGCGACATCTGCGCTATTCCCATCCCCGACAGGCTTGCCGCGATATATGCATCGGCATCATTGACCGCGACACGACCCGGCACGCGGATCTGGAAGCGCTCGCCTTCACGTGCAAAATCCCACTCGTAAATCTTGCCGGTCTTCGATGAAAAATAATTGATGCAGCGATGCTGCAGCAAATCGTTCGGATGTTGCGGACGGCCGTGGCGCGCGAGATAGCCCGGTGCTGCGACGGTGATGAAATGCATGACGCCCACGCGGCGTGCGATCAGGTTCGAATCGGCCAGCTCTCCCCCGCGCACCGCGCAATCGATCCCCTCTTCAACCAGCTCGACCAGGCGGTCACTGCAGCCGATTTCCAGTTCGATGTCGGGATAGCGCTCAAAGAATTGCGGCAGAGCAGGAATGATGATGCCGCGTCCCATGCCGGTCGGCACATCGACACGTAATCGTCCGCTCGGACTTGCCCTTGTCCGCGACAGGGATTCTTCAGCATCTTTCACATCGGCCAGTATGCTCAGGCAGCGTTCATAGTAGGCCGCGCCATCCGCGGTTACGCTGACATGGCGGGTTGTGCGGTTGAGCAGCTTGACCGCAAGTTCCGACTCCAGATTACGGATCAGGGTCGATACGGTGGCTTTTGGTAACTGCATGTTCTCGGCGGCGCGAGTGAACCCACCGGCATCGACAACCTGTACAAACACTTCCATTGCCTGCAGTTTATCCATGGGGGATCTCCCTCAAATGGTCGGAAACGGGAAGCCGTCGGATCGACGAGCGCGCCCCGCATAGTTGTTTTCATGATGATGACGAATCATCGCCCCGGTTTGTGACAGGAGGATGACTTTTATTGTTCAGAATTACGAACAGTCAATTCAGATCATAGCTCTTTATCCGGATTGCAGAACAAAGCTATAGTCCGGCCCATGGACAGCAAAAGCTGCAATGCAGAGGACGCCATGGTACAGGAACAGCGCGAAGACGATATGCCGGACAGTCTGAAACGGGAAATCGCCGACGTCAAGATGCGAGCGCAAGCCATCAAAGGCGAACACCGCGAACTCGATGCGCGGCTATACACGCCCGCCGGCAAGCCGGCGGAAGGCATGATCATCTATTTTCCGGGCGGTGGCTTCGTCAAGGACGAGCTGGAAATGTCGGACATTTTCGTGCGTGTGCTGGCCGCGCGTAGCGGTTATATCGTGCTGGCATCAAGCTATACGCTGGCCAGTGAAAAGCCCTTCCCGTCTGCCGCGGAAGACGCGCATGCGGTACTCGCCTGGGCCGGCCGCTTCAGCAAACGCAAGGGCTGGAAGCAAGCACGCCTGATCGTGGCCGGACTCGAAGCCGGCGGCAACCTGGCCGCGGTGGCAACGCTGATGGCACGGGACCGCGGTGGTCCCGCACTGGCAGCACAGATACTGATGATGCCGATGCTGGACCCCGGCCTCAGCAGCTGCTCGATGCGCACGGTTGCTGCAGCCAATGGCGGCATGGGAGCGGCCTATGCCTGCGCCCAGTCCTACCGCGGATATCTGCCGCATGCCATCGACCGCGCACATCCGTATGCATCGCCGCTGCAGTCAAGCCGTACCAAGGGTTTGCCGCCGGCATTGATTCTGTCGGCCGATGACGATCCATTGCGCGATGAAGCCGAACAATATGGCGCGAAGCTGCTGGCATCCGGGGTCGCTACGACGATGCGTCGCTTGCCACCGATCGCGCTGGACGTACCGGACGCGCGATGTTGCTGTGCCCGCCAGGGAAATGTGCTGGATGAAATCACCGCGTTTATCGCTGGCTTGAACGCACAACAAAACACTTGACCTTCCCGTTACGGGAGGGTTGACACTGCTCATCGCTTCACAGGCTTTTTACAAGTTTACAGATTCAAAGGAATAAGAACATGAAACAGAATCTCCATTTTTCCTCACTGCTTCGCTTGCGCCGTCTGCCCGGCTTGCTCGCGCTCGGCGCTGCAGCCGCTTTTACCTTGTCCGGTTGTGGACAGCCGGCAGCACAGGAAGCACCCCAAGCGGCCGGCGGCCCGCCGATTTCAGCTGCTGAAGTGGTCGAAAAAGCCGTGATCGAAACGCAGGAATTTTCTGGTCGCCTGGAAGCCGTAGACCGCGTCGAAATCCGTCCGCGCGTCGCGGGCTTCATTTCTTCCATCAATTTCAAGCCGGGCGCAGAAGTAAAGAAGGGCGACGTCTTGTTCGTGATCGATCCGCGTCCCTACCAGGCCGAGGCCAGCCGCGCTGAAGCCGCCGCGCATGCGGCGCGTGCGAAAGCCGACCTGGCAAAACTGGAACTGGCGCGCGCCGAGAAACTGGTCGCCGACAAGGCAATCGCACAGCGTGAAGCCGATGAAAAAGCATCCAGCGTGAAAGAACTGGAGGCCAATGCCCGTGCCGCCCAGGCTGCATATGATGCGGCCAGGCTGAACCTGGAATTTACCCGTGTGCACTCACCGATCAACGGCCGCGTCAGCAAGGCGGAAGTCACTGCCGGCAATCTGGTGGATGGCAGCGTGGTCCTGACCTCTGTCGTGTCGAACAATCCGATCTACGCCAGCTTCGACGGCGATGAAGATACCTTCCTGCGCGTCGGCGCACAGTCACGCAGCGGCAAGCCTGTGACGGTGCGTATTGGACTCGCCAACGAAACAGGCTTCCCGCATGAAGGCACGCTGGAGTTCGTCGACAATCGCGTCGATCCGGCGACGGGCAGTGTGCGTATGCGCGCCACCTTCAAGAACGCCGACAACGCACTGGCGCCAGGTTTGTTTGCCCGCGTACAGCTGGCAAGCGGCAACGGGGGCGCGGCAAATACCAAGGCTGCGCTGATTTCGGATCGTGCAGTCGGCACCGACCAGAACCGCAAGTTCGTGTATGTCGTGAATGCGGAAGGCAAGGCGGAATATCGCCCGGTTACGCTAGGCCCGGTCATCGATGGCCTGCGCGTTGTACGTGATGGCGTAAAGCCCGGCGAAAAAGTGGTGGTCAATGGCCTGCAGCGGGTTCGTCCCGGCGCACCGGTCACCGCGCAGACGGTTCCGATGGAAGCTGCCGTGACCAATTCGGACAAGCGTGCCAAGGGTGAACAGAAGGGCGAGCAAAAGGCCGCGCAGAAAGACGACACCGTGCCAGTGAAATCCTGACCGTCCGTCACTCGTCCACATAGTCAAACCGCAAGATTTATATCCCCGGCTGCCCGTCATGCAGATGACGGCAAGCTGGATGGCCTGCGGCATCCCGATGATTCGATTATTCCGGTCATTGGTGGCTCACGGCTAAACCGTACAAGTTCCACTCCCGCAATGGCAGTCACCATGCCAGGACCTCGCATTGCCGGATGGAAGACGACATAGCGACTCTCAAGAGAGAAACAACATGAACTTCTCCAGATTTTTTGTCGACCGGCCGATTTTTGCCGCTGTCCTGTCGATCCTGATTTTCGTGGCCGGCGTACTGGCCATCTTCAAGCTGCCGATCTCGGAATATCCCGACGTGGTGCCACCGTCGGTCGTGGTGCGCGCCGCCTATCCGGGTGCGAATCCGAAAGTTATTTCGGAAACCGTGGCCGGTCCGCTGGAAGAAGCGATCAACGGCGTCGAAAACATGCTCTACATGTCCTCGCAGGCGACATCCGATGGCGCACTGGCATTGACCGTGACCTTCAAGATTGGCACGAACGTCGAGCAGGCGGAAACCCAGGTACAGAACCGGGTGCAACGCGCCTTGCCGCGCTTGCCGGAAGAAGTACGCCAGATTGGCGTCACCACGGCCAAGAGTTCGCCCAACCTGACCATGGTGGTGCACCTGTCTTCACCAAACGGCCGCTATGACGATGTCTACTTGCGCAACTATGCGGTGCTCAACATCAAGGACCAGCTGGCCCGGATTCCCGGCATGGGAGAAACACTGCTGTTCGGTGCTGGTGACTACGCAATGCGTGTCTGGCTCGATCCGCAGAAGGTCGCCGCCCGCAACATGACAGCGAGCGACGTGGTAGCCGCCATCCGCGAACAAAACGTGCAGGTTGCGGCCGGTGTCATTGGTGGTTCGCCTTCGAAGAATGCCGAGTTCCAGCTGACCGTGAATACCCAGGGGCGCCTGCAATCGGAACAGGAGTTTGGCGACATCATCGTGCGTACAGGTCAGGACGGCTCGGTCACCTTGCTGAAAGATGTGGCACGGATTGAACTGGGCTCTACCGACTATGCACTGCGCTCACTGCTCAACAATAAATCCGCAGCGGCCATCGCGATTTTTGAAGCGCCGCAGTCGAATGCGCTGCAATTGTCGTCTGACGTGCGCGCCAAGATGGAAGAACTGAAGAATGACTTCCCGGAAGGCGTTGAATATAGCGTCGTGTATGACCCGACGCAGTTCGTACGCGAATCGATCAAGGCAGTGATCCACACCCTGCTTGAAGCGATTGCACTGGTGGTGCTGGTGGTGATCGTTTTCCTGCAAACCTGGCGTGCCTCCATCATTCCGCTGGTGGCGGTACCGGTTTCCATCGTGGGCACCTTCGCGGTATTGCTGATGTTCGGCTTTTCGATCAATACCTTGTCACTGTTCGGACTGGTGCTGGCCATCGGTATCGTGGTCGACGATGCGATCGTGGTCGTGGAAAACGTGGAGCGCAACATCCATGCCGGCTTGTCGCCCCGCGATGCGACAGTGCAGGCGATGAAGGAAGTCAGCGGCCCGATCATTGCGATCGCGCTGGTGCTGTGCGCAGTGTTTGTGCCCATCGCTTTTGTGTCCGGCCTGTCGGGTCAGTTTTATCGCCAGTTTGCGCTGACGATTGCGATCTCGACCGTAATTTCCGCATTCAACTCGCTGACGCTGTCGCCGGCGCTCGCCGCCGCGCTGCTCAAGCCGCATGATGCACCGAAAGATGCGCTGACACGCGGCATGGACAAGGTGTTCGGCCGCTTCTTTGGCTGGTTCAACCGTGTCTTCGGCCGTGCGTCGGAGCGCTATGAAGGCGGCGTGAAAACGGTGCTGAACCGCAAGGCCGCTGCCCTGATTGTGTATGCGGTGCTTGCGATCGCCGCCGTATTCGTATTCAAGGCAGTGCCGAGCGGCTTTGTGCCCGGTCAGGATAAGCAATACCTGGTGGGTTTCGCGCAACTACCCGATGCGGCCTCGCTCGACCGCACCGATGAAGTGATCCGCCGCATGTCGGACATCGCCAGGTCGGTGCCTGGCGTGCGCGATTCGATCGCCTTCCCTGGACTGTCGATCAACGGCTTCACCAATGCGCCTAACGCCGGTATCGTGTTCTTCGGCCTGGATGAATTCGACCAGCGCAAGTCCGCATCGCAATCGGGTGCCGCCATTGCGCAGCAGATCAATGCCAAGCTGGGCAGTATCGAAGACGCGTTCATCATGGTGTTCCCGCCGCCACCGGTGAATGGACTGGGTACTATCGGCGGCTTCAAGATGATGATCGAAGACCGTGGCAACGTTGGTTATGACGAGTTGTACAAGGCCGTGCAGGCACTGCAGACGAAGGCATGGCAGACACCGGAACTGGCTGGCGTGTTCTCCAGCTTCCAGATCAATGTGCCGCAATTGTTCGCCGACATCGACCGCACCAAGGCCAAGCAGCTGGGCGTGCCGCTGGCAACGATTTACCAGACGTTGCAGATCAATCTCGGTTCGCTGTATGTCAATGACTTCAACCAGTTCGGCCGCACCTATCAGGTCAAGGTGCAGGCAGATGCGCCCTATCGCTCGCATGCGGAAGACATTGCGCAACTGAAGGTCCGCAACAACAAGGGCGAAATGATCCCACTGTCGTCACTGATGCGCGTCAAGGACAGCTATGGTCCGGATCGTGTGCAGCGCTACAACGCTTATGTGTCGGCTGACATCAATGGCGGTGCGGCACCCGGCGTGTCCAGCGGACAAGCGCAGGCAGCGATGGAACGGATTGCCAAGGAAGTACTGCCCAAGGGCGTGACCTATGAATGGACCGACCTGACCTATCAGGAAATTTTGGCCGGCAATACCATGGTGTTCGTGTTCCCGCTGTGCGTGCTGCTGGTGTTCCTGGTGCTGGCTGCGCAATACGAAAGCTGGACGCTGCCGCTGGCGGTCATCCTGATCGTGCCGATGTCGATCCTGTGCGCGCTGCTGGGCGTCAAGCTCACTGGTGGCGACAACAACATCTTCACGCAGATCGCGCTGTTCGTGCTGGTCGGCCTTGCGTCGAAGAACGCGATCCTGATCGTGGAGTTTGCCCGTGAACTCGAAGACCACGGACGGACGGTGGTGCAAGCCGCGCTCGAAGCCTGCCGCCTGCGCCTGCGCCCGATCCTGATGACCTCGATCGCTTTCATCATGGGCGTCGTGCCGCTGGTGTTCTCTTCCGGTGCTGGTGCGGAAATGCGCCATGCGATGGGTGTCGCGGTGTTCGCCGGCATGCTGGGCGTAACCCTGTTCGGCTTGTTCCTGACGCCGGTGTTCTATGTGTTGTTGCGCAATCTGGCAAAGCGCCTTGAAAGAAAAGTGCCTGCCATTGAATCCGCTACGACGGGAGTTGCGTAAATGATGATGACGACGAATGAAATGAAGACAAAGACCTTTCTGCCAAGACTGATCTCGCCATTGCTCGCGGCCATGATCCTGGCGGGTTGTGCGGCACCGGAGTTGCGTGCGCCGGACATCGAGATGCCATCCGGCTTCAAGGAAGCAAGTTTCGCGGAAGCGGCGCGCTGGAAACCGGCCCAGCCGGCCGAAGCGCAGCCGCGCGGCGAATGGTGGAAGGCCTTCAACGATACGGCACTTAACAAGTTGATCGATGACGCTACCGTCGCCAATGCCAATCTCGCCGCGGCGGCGGCCCGCGTGAAGCAGGCGCGTGCAATTGCCGGCGTTGCCGAAGCCGATCGCATGCCGACGGTGAACGCGGAATTCGGTCCGCAGCGTGGGCGCAGTTCGGCGGTGTCCCTTGGGCTGCCGGCAGGTACCCCGGTGCCGGCGACCACTGCTTGGCAGGCACGCCTGACGGCAAGTTATGAAGTCGACCTGTTTGGACGGGTAAGCAACAACGTGAGCGCCGCGCAGGCGGATGCTGCTGCCAGCGAAGCGACGTATCGCTCGGTGTTGCTGGCACTGCAGGCCGATGTGGCACAAACGTATTTTCGCCTGCGTGCGGCGGATGCGGAGCTGTCGTTCCTGAACGAGACGGTGCGTCTGCGGGAAGAGAATGTCCGCATCAATCAGCGTCGTTACGACCTGGGTGATGCCGGTGAGCTCGACGTGGTGCGCGCAAGGACCGAGTTGTCGACCATCCGTTCGGAAACGATTGCGCTGGAACGGCAGCGCGCGCAACTGGAACATGCGCTGGCGGTATTGCTTGGCAAACCGGCTGCGGCCTTCGGTGCGGAGTCCAATCCGCTGCTGACGGCATCCACGTTGCCCGGCATTCCCGCCGGCCTGCCATCCGCGCTGCTGGAACGCCGTCCGGATATCGTTGCCGCCCAGCGCGCAATGATGGCATCGAATGCCCGTATCGGCGTGGCACGATCGGCAATGTTCCCTGCGCTGCGCCTGACCGGCGCGGGCGGCAGCGAATCGGCAGATTTGTCCGATTTGTTCAAGTGGAGCAGTCGCAGCTGGATCATCGGTGCGCTGCTGTCGCTACCGGTCATCGATGGTGGTCGAAACCAGGCCAACATCGTGCGTAGCCAGGCGGCGCTGGAAGAATCGGTGGCGGGATACCGGCAAAGCGTGTTGACCGCGTTTGCCGAGGTCGAAGACAACCTGGTTGGCTTGCGCACGCTGTCAGGACAGGCGGAAGCGATTGATGATGCGCTGGCGTCGGCACGCCGGTCGGCGGATCTGGCCAACAAGCTGTATGCGGCGGGACGCACCAGCTATATCGAGGTGCTGGATGCCCAGCGTAACCTTGCGACCGTCGAACGCAGCGCCGTGCAACTGCGCGGCGCACGGGCGACGACGACGGTCGCCCTGATCCGCTCGCTGGGTGGCGGCTGGTAATTTTCACAAGATTTCAAAGATTTCAAGGAGAGGCGCGAGGAAGAAAAATGCAGAAGCAGGCAAACGATTATTTCGGAAACCGAAATGATGCATTGCGGCATACGTGGTTTTTCTTCCATCGCGCGACGGATAGACTGTGCTTCATCGATGAGCACACAACGCAGTGCGACTCTCGAAGGACTCAGAACAAATGAGCCCGGAGTCAATTAACCTTATTTAGTGGAGAATATAATGAACGCCAAGAATCTGATTGCTGCTGTTGCTGTTTTCGCCGCCGGCTCTGCATTTGCCGATAGCACCTACCCCTACGTTGATCACAGCGGTTTCGTATCGACCAAGACACGCGCTGAAGTCATTGCCGAAATGAAGCAGGCAAACCCGAACGGTCAGGTTGCTCACAACGCCGAATTCGTCGAATTCACCAACAAGAACGTTGCTTCGGGCAAGACACGCGCTGAAGTGCGCGCTGAACTGGAAGAAGCTTATGCACAAGGCCAGTACGCCAGCAACCGTAACAGCGAATTTGTTGAATTTACCAACGTCGCATCGACCAAGACACGCGACCAGGTACGCCAGGAAGCTGTAGCTGCTGCCAAAGGCAAGAGCGCCGCTGCAGGCGAGTAATTCCCGCGAAGCCGGCCTGATCTAGTGCCGGCGACCGGCGGTCGCCGCGAAGCCCGACCGCCATTGCTGTAATTTGTAAAGAGTCTCCTCCACTCTCTCCAAGAGTTGGATTTATGCCCGCTGACCTTGTGTCCGCGGGCTTTTTTTTGCATTGCTTTTTTGTGTTGCGTTACTTTTGGCGCTCACGCAACGAATCGCTGTAAGAACTGTCTATTCCTTTGACATTCACGGCATGCCTGCCGCACAATCGGCGCTCACATTTCATTCACCCATTTTCAGGAAAGGACCGCCCATGCCGCGTCAGGCTGACACGAATCTGCATATCGCATAGCCCCGCGCATCGCTCGGGGCATCGGCGTTACCGCCGACCCGAGCCGGTCACTTTCAACAAACCCCGGCAAGGAAGTGCGCCGGGGTTTTTGTTTTGGTGAACAGCACTGCAACATCCCGGCAGCATCACGATCAATAAGAGGATAAACATGAAAATCACGATCAAGACACTGAAGCCACGGAATCCGCTGGTAGTCGCAGCCAAGCTGCGTCAGGCCGGCGCGCATGGCGGACATCAGGCATCGCGCCGCAAACGGCGGGAAGGCAAGCAGGAGCTGCGGCGGATGCTGAGCGGACACGACAATGCCGTTCATCGCAGTTGATATGGCAACAAAAGAAAGCCGTCATCTGAATTGCTCGTCGCAGCCGATTTTCAGGCTACTAAAAGGTCAGTAGATACTTGAAACACTCAACCCCCATCCCAGCCTTCCCCCTGCCAGGGGGAAGGAGCCGCGCTATAGCCTTACGCTCGTCTATTTACCGACCAAAGTTAGTCCTCTCGTTTCTTTACCGACGCAGGCAAATCGACCATCACCGGTGCACCGGGCACCGTGCAACCCGTTGAGCAACACTTCCCCGGCTGCTTGTTCGCCGTGATAGGCCGGCGCGGATCATCAACGATCCCGCGCTCCATCAGTCTCTCCACCAGCTCAACTTTATTGCCGATCGGGTAATTCCGGTAAATCTCCTGCTTCATGGCCGCCGGCGATCCGCCGCCATGCAGGCTGATCACCGAATACCATCCGCCCTGGTACGACGCTGTCAGGTCCTCGATAAATCGCGCGGCCTGTATCCGCTTGTCATAAGGTACATCGGGGTTGGCGCGCAGCACGTCGGCGAGATTGGCGGCCGTTTCCGGATTGTGGTCCTCATCCGGTCCGGGCAAGGTAACGATCAGGCCGCCAGACACATAATGCGCAATGCGGTGCATGTCATAGATCTGCGTTGCCAGCAGCAACTTGCCGATATTGGAAAACACTGCATCCGGTACGAAGGTTTTCGCCTCCGCATCCTGCGTTGCATATACCGAAGCGGCAACCCCACAGGCGTAAAAGCCTTCGGTGATCTTGATCAGTTCCACCATTTGCTCGCGCAGATGCGTTTCCTTGCCGGGGTCGAAACCGTTTGCCTCGCACATCAAGGCGCCGGCACCGATCAGCAAATCGCCAAAACCGGCGCGTGCACCGATACAGCTATGGCGATGGTGCGTCGCATAGTTGTAGGTCATGTAGGCCGAGTGTTCCCACTCGCCCGCGTAGAACACGCGCTCCCAGGGAACGAAGACCCGATCGAAGACCAGCACCGCAGTCGACTGGCCGAACTTGCTGGAAAACAGCGCCGTCTTTTCACCGGGACGGCCCGCCGGCCGCGCAATCAGTGTCAGGCCAGGCGCGTCGCAAGGTACCGCGCAGCAGACAGCGAACTCGGCATCGGCCTCGCTCATGTTCCGGCAGGGCATGACCAGGAACTCATGCATGTACGGCGCACCCGTGACGATAGCCTTGGTGCCCGATATCACGATACCTTTACCGTTGCGCTCCACGATATGCACATAGGTATCAGGATTGGCTTGCTGATGCGGTCGCTTGCTGCGGTCGCCCTTGGCGTCGGTCATGGCGATGCCAATCGACAAGTCCCTGTCCTGCGCATCATGCAGATAATTCAGGAAAGTCTGGCCATACGTGGTGCCCTTATCGGCATCGATGCGGTGAGTGACCTGATAAATCGCGTTGAAGGCGTCATGCGCGAGATAGCGTTGCGCACATCCGGTTTCCTGGCAAAGCAGGCGTACCGCTTCCAGCTTGTTGAGCAGATCGCCGCTGCTGGTATTGATGTGCAACATGCGATTGACCTGCTTGCCGCTGGTGTGCTGCGTGGCCAGCATCAGCGGCGCAAACTCTCCTTTCAGCGCATAGTCGTAGGTCACACCAAGCGCATTGATGCCCGGTGCAAACGCCGGCTCATCCGCCACCGATTCGACGCGATGCCCATCGAGAAAAACCTTTGGCTTGTACTGGCGCAGGGATTCGCGGTATTGCACAGATGACATCAGCATCGTAGCTCCTGAACGGTTGGTTGTGCGCTGCAATGGGGTTTAACGGTCATGACCGCACGCAACGGTTGTAGCATGATGTATTTTTGGATAATGTGAACTAAGTTCATTTTCCAGTCAAGATGTTAAGTTAAATGCCGACTGTGCTACATTTGCTCGATGAAAAAACAAGCAAATACCGTGAAAGACGCCACCATGGAAGTGGAAGCCGATACCGAAGCGCCACGGTTGACCCGTCTGCGTGCGGTCAAGGACATGAAGCGGCAGATGATTCTGGATGCGGCGCGCCGGGTATTTGAAAAGGATGGTCTGGTCGGCGCCAACATGCGCGCCATTGCCAACGAAGCGGGTTATACCGCCAGCGCGCTTTACAATCATTACGCGAGCAAGGAAGAAATCTACGGCGACCTGCTGTCACAGTCGCTGGATCGCTTGAATGATGCCGTCAACGCAGGCCTGCCGGCGAAGGCGAATACCGCGCAACGGATCGAACATCATGCGCTCGCTTTTTTCGATTTTTACCTGCTCTACCCGCGCGAACTGGACCTCGGCTTTTACCTGTTCCAGGGCATGCAGCCGCTGGGCCTGACACCGGAACTGAACGAGCGCCTGAATGCGCGTCTGCGTGAAGCACTGTCCGGGGTCGAAGAGGGATTGATTACCCTTGGATGCAGCAGGAAAGTCGCGGCGCAGGAAACCACTGCCTTGTTCGGCCATTGTGTCGGCTTGCTTCTGCTGACCCATACCGGCCGCATCCGCATGTTCGGACAGGATGGCCGCACCTTGTTTACGGCCTATGTGAAGAAACTCATCCAGCAGGTGAAAAAATGATCAACCCATGCGATGCAAGCCGCGCAACTCTTATCATTGTTGATTTGCAGGAGCGACTGATGCCCGCGATCCACGAGGGCGCACAGGTCGTGGCCAATACGTTGCGGCTGGCCCAGGTCGCAAAGCTGCTGGACATTCCGATTGTGGGCACGGCGCAGAATCCGGCAGGTCTTGGACCCAACGTTGCAGACGTGCATGCGCTTTGCGATATCGTCATCGGCAAGATGGACTTCGATGCCTGTGCCGAGCCCGGCTTCCTGGAACAGCTGCATGAAACACGCGGCGACCTGATCGTTGCCGGCTGCGAAGCGCATGTCTGCGTCCTGCAAACGGTACTCGGTTTACGCCGGCATGGACGCGCGGTGCGCCTGGTTGCCGATGCAATTGGCTCACGCGTTCCCTTCAACAAACAGATGGCGCTCGAACGCGCGAAGGCTGCCGGTACTGAACTGGTGACGACGGAAATGGTGTTGTTCGAATGGATGCGCACAGCGTCCCATCCGCGCTTCAAGGACATGTTGAAGCTGGTACGGTAAAGTAACAGGCTCACGTTTATTGCATGTTTATTGCGGATACTGCTCCCCATGAAAATTCAGATTGCTTCCGACTTGCATCTCGATATCCTGCAACAACAGTTTCCCGGCTATCGGGTGATTGAACCGACGGACGCTGATGTGCTGGTAATTGCCGGCGATATCCATCATGGCGCCGGGGCGCTTGAGACTTTTGCCGACTGGCCTGTGCCGGTCGTCTATGTCAACGGTAATCACGAGGCTTACCACGAACACTATTCCGGACTGATTGCAAAGCTGCGGCAGTCCACCGCCAACAGTCATATCCGCTATCTGGAAAATGAGGAGTGGCGTGTCGGCGATGTCCGTTTTCTGGGTTGCTGCCTGTGGACCGATTACCAATTCAGCGAGTTGACGCAGGAAGACGCGATGGCCGAGTCGGAGAAAATCCTGTACGACCATAAACGGATCATGACCGACGACGGCTTGTTCAGCGCGGCACATGCATTGCGCATGCATCAGAGCTCGCGTGACTGGCTTGCGCAGAAGCTTGATGAAGCGTTCGACGGCAAGACCATTGTGGTGACGCATCATGGCCCACATCCCAGTTCGGTTCATCCGCGCTTTGCCGGGTCGCCGCTCAATGCGGCCTTTGTTAGCGACCTGAGTGCGTTGATGGGCAAGGCAGCGCTGTGGATACACGGGCATGTGCATGACAGTTTCGATTACGTGCTGAACGGGACGAGGGTAGTGGCGAATCCACGCGGATATGCGTTGAACCGGCGGGCAGCAAAGAGTGTGGACGAGGTGGATTGGGAGAACAAGGCGTTCGATGCCCGGCTCGTCGTGGAGGTTTGAGGAGTAGCGGTAGCCGGCAATTCCCGGCTACCCGGCAAACCTCCCCAACTCCAGCCGCAACAACGCCAGCATCTCTTCCGACGACAATCCGGCTGCAGCCTCACCGCCATCCAGCAAGCTCTCGGCCAACTCCCGCTTGCGCTTATGCAGTTCGACGATCCCCTCTTCTATCGTATGCCGAGCGATGAGCCGGTAGATCGTCACCGGACGCTGCTGGCCGATCCGGTGCGCACGGTCCGATGCCTGGTCCTCGACCGCAGGGTTCCACCATGGATCCATATGAATCACATAATCGGCTGCCGTCAGATTCAGCCCGGTACCACCCGCCTTCAGGCTGATCAGGAATACATCGCCATCGCCTGCCTGAAAAGCCTCGACCCGCCGTTGCCGTTCCTGCATCGGTGTTGATCCATCGAGGTACTGGTAGCGCACGCCACGCTGGTCCAGCCAGCCGCGTATCAGGCTCAGATGATCGACAAACTGACTGAACACCAGGGCCTTGTGCCGGTTCTCCAGCAATTCGTCCAGCAGTTCGCCGAACACCGCCAGCTTGCTGCTCGCCAATCCAAGTTCAGGCGCAACCAGATTCGGATTGCAGCACGCGCGCCGCAGCTTCATCAGTTCGGTCACGATCTGCAAGGCCTTTTGTGTGGCCGGCATATCCACTTTTTCGAGCCGTTCCAGCGCAATACGCCTTAGCGCTTCATAGAGTGCGGTTTCTTCCCTGGTGAGGTCGACATGCCGCAGCATCTCGGTGCGGGAGGGCAGCTCAGCCAATACCTGCGCCTTGGTCCGGCGCAGGATGAAGGGATGAATCAGGCGGCGCAGACGCGTGCGCACGCGGACGTTCTTGTGCCGCTCGATGGGCAGCGCGAAACGTTCATTGAATTGCTCCGCCGTACCAAGCAAGCCAGGATTGATGAAGCGAAACAGGCTCCATAATTCGCCCAGATGGTTTTCAATCGGCGTGCCGCTGAGCGCCATGCGGAAACCGCCCTGTAACGCCATGACGGTCTGGCTGCGCTTGGTCTGCGCGTTCTTGATGGCTTGCGCCTCGTCCAGTACGATGGTGTGCCAATGCATGGCAGCAAACGGTTCGGCTGCCTGTTGCAGCAAGCCATAACTGACAACGACGACATCAAAGGCTTGCAGATCGTCCAGCTTGCGTGCCCGATCTGCGCTACCGAACAGGACAGGATTGAGCGTAGGCGCAAACCGGGCAATCTCACTCATCCAGTTTGGACATACTGAAGTCGGTGCGACAACAAGTGCAGGCCCTTGCGGCGCACGCAATAGCAACAAGGCCAGGGTTTGCACGGTCTTGCCGAGTCCCATGTCGTCGGCAAGACAGGCGCCCACGCCCCAGTGCGCAAGCTTGGCCAGCCACTGAAAACCAGCCAATTGATAATCGCGCAATTCCGCCTGCAAGGTACTCGGCACTGCGGGCGCATAGGCATCAAGCTCATGCAGGCGCGCGACATGCTGCTGCCATCGCTGATCGCCTGAAAACCCGGTTGTCTCCGACGCCAGTTCTTCCAGCGCACCGGCAGCGAGCGGATGTACATGCACGGCGTCACCGTCCGAACCTTCCAGATCGCTGACATGAGCGAGTTCGGCAATGCGCCGATGGAACTCTTCAGTCAGTGCAACAAAACGCTTACCGTCAAGCGCAATGAAGCGTCCCTGACCTTGCTGCACATCGAACAGCAGGCGGCGCAGTTCGAGTACGGTCTTGTCGTCGATCCGCAATGCGCCATTCGCTTCGAACCAATCGCGATCGCTTTTAATGGATATCTGTAATTGTTGCGGTCCCGCTTCGGCAACGATGCTGAAACGTTCGCCTTGCGGCCAGGCGAGCACGATACCAGGACAGCCACGCAACTGCATCAACAGTTCAAGGCAGGACTGCGGATCGGCAAGATACCAGTCGCCATGCGTGTCGACCGCATCGGCCAGTGCGGTGCAGGCGTCGAGCAGGCTGGCGGCAGCCATCCGCTCTTCCGCCAGCGCACGCTTTGCCTGCAGGCGACGACCGTCCACCTCGGCGATCACATTTTCGCTGCCCTTGCCGGGTGTGTACGATGGCCCATCGTCGCCAAAGGGCTTGAGCAGCAATTGCATCTTCAGGCCTTCGCCATACGGCAGCAGATGCACATGCAAGCGCGTATCGCTCTCCACGCTCTCGGTCTCCGTGACCGCGCTGTTGCTGCCCGCAATATCGATGTCGGACTGGACCGGCACCAGGGTCGATACCGCATTCACCGCCTGCAACAACCTGGCCTTGGCGTGCGAGGGCACGACCAGTTCATTGTCAATGATCGCAGCGATCCGGCGATGCTCATCCTTGATCTCGACGATGCGCAGGCGCGATGTGCCCTCTTCAACGATGAGCACTTCACGGCGCGACGTACTATCCACCGGCGGTTGTAATGCAAGCCGCAGCTTGCCGTCCTGTTCAGTCACGATCAGTTCGATTTTTCCGGACAGCAGTTCAACCTTCTGTTCGGGCGCGTCTTGCCAGAACACCAGTGGGTGGCCGATCAGCGCAAGCAGTGCCCTGTCATTATCAAGGTCATAACTGGGGCCGCGATAGAAAGAAGGACTGACGCCGATCGCCGCCAGCACCGCCCGATCCTGCGGTACCAGGAAGTCCAGCGCATCGCTGTCTTCACGCAGGCGCTTGAGCGCGACGGGTCGGCCTTTCCCCCAGTCGCCGCCGGAATCGCGCCGCTGTTCCCTCGGTTCGATTTCCACCGCCTGGCTGCGAGCATCGTAAGCAATCATCCATACCAGCCTGCCGGGCGCTTCGGGCTTTGTTGCCGGACGTTGCTCGCGCCGCAGATCCATCAGCGCCGATAGCTGCCGCTCCCACGGTTCCTGATGTTCGAACCAGTCACACAGATCATCGACACCTTGCTCGCGGCGCAAGAGCAAAGCTCGTTCCCCATAACCGTCTTCGCCCAGTCGCGCAAGCAGCGAGGCGGCCTGTGCGGCAATCCAATCGAAGCCATGCTGTTGGGCACGGGCGTATATCTTTTCCAGCTTTGCATTGCCCGTATTCGGCAGCGGCTGTCCAAGCCAGTAACTTGCCAGTGCATCAAATAGCGCGGGCAGCATGTCGTCGGTCATCGACCGCTCGTATGCCTGCAGCACGTCGGATTTCTGTGTCCCGGCCCAGGTGTCCTGCATGCCCTGCAAGGCATGGAAAATACGCGAACTGCCTTGCGGCGTGCGCTGCGCAAGCGTCAAAAACGATTCCGCGAGCTTCTTGTGTTTGGTGTCCTTCGATCGCAACATCGCCAGCACAAAGAAGGCGCCGCTCGGTCCATCGACAAATACATTCCGTTTGCCGCTTTCCTTGCGCAGGAACTTGAGCGCCGCATCGAACCCCTGCAGCGCTGCTGTGTGTTCGCCACGCAGCAGCAAGATAGCCGCGCGGGTAAAGCCGGCGGTGGGCGCGTGACAATCACCGATAATGGATTGCGCCTGCTGCAGGCGACCACAGAGCAGCAGATGCTCGGCATAGGCCAGCGACAATGCATCTTCATTCCAGGCACCCTGCACCCGCCGCTGCTCAGTCCAGGTGCGCAAGGGCGCGGCGGCTTCCGGTGCATTTTGCGTATGCGCCAGCAGGGCAACCATCGCTTCTTCCTGCAATGCCGGATGCAGATGCTTGAGCAGAGCGGCATCGAAGGGTTGGCCGAGCAACTCGACATAAGGATGGCGCTGCCGGAATTCCGGGAACCGCGCGCACGTGTCCATCCACAGTGCGATCTTGTCCGGCCCCTGTGCTTGCAGCAATGCCATGCGCAGCCGTGCCAGCGCCTGCTTATAGGTCCGCAGGAATAAATAACCGTCATAAGTGCGGCCCACTGGCGTCGCCGCTTCGACGGCGCGGCACAGCGCGCCGAATGCCGGACCACTGCTTTCCAGTGCCTGCAGGATCACCGGCCGGACTATCGCCTCCACGCAGGTGACAGCGTTGGCAGGCGCTTCATTGACAAGTCCCTTGTCATGGAGGTCGGCAAGCAGGTCAGCGACGCTGGCAGCAAGATAAGGATTGCCATCGCTATCGGTAATGCCGAGCATGCGCAGGCATTCGAGGAGGCGCAGCCGGCCCAGCGGTTCGCCGTGCAGGGCGAGTAGCGCCAGCACCGTGGTTTCACCCGGCGTACAGGAGGCAAATTGCTGAATCAACGCGGGGCCGGTCATACGGCGGGGTGGATGGGTTGAAACAGCAGGCGCCGGGTATGGCGACGAGGAAGGCTGGATGTGGTCATTACCTGCTATTTTACCCGTGCCGCTTAGTTATGAAGCCTAACGATCCAGTTCCTTATACGCGCGAAAGATCCCGTCGTTATTAAACGGTATCCGTCGCTTCGACTTGAGGTAAGCCTTGATCCGTCTGCGTGCGGCGACCCGGTCGTGCAGCGCGACCAGCAGCGGATAGTCAGGCTCCAGCCGTTTCATCGCCTTTGGAAAAGCGTAGCGCATGCCGGCAATCACCTGGAATAGCGACAGATCCGCATAGCTCGGTGCATCGCCGACCAGCCATTCATCGCTTTCTGGATTGCGTTGCAGGATGCTTTCAAAATAATCAAAGAACTTCGGCACCCGCGTTTCCAGGAAGTCGCCGGCCCGCCGGCGCGCTTCGGGTTTCTGCTCCTCGTAATACAAGCCGCTGCCGATCGGATGGTGCGTGTCGTGCGCTTCAGTGATGAAGTCGGCAATCGTCAGTTGCAATTGATGCACCCATAGTCTCGCGGCCTCTCCCCTGGGCACCAGTCCTAGCCTCGGTCCGAGAAAAAGCAGGATGTTGGCAGTCTGGCCGATCAGCTGTTTGCCGGCCTTCAGAAACGGCGGAGCAAAAGGCAGCCGCGCCACCTCGGGGCTTTCCATCAGTTCCATCATCGCTGCCATGCCAAGGCCGCGACGTTCGGATCCGCGTGCGACGTCGACATAATCCGCACCGGCCTCTTCGAGCGCCAGCCGTACAAACTCTCCGCGTCCCTGAATACCCGGCCAGTAATACAGTTCGTAGCGCATGACGGAGTCCTTTCATGTCATTGGTCTGATTTCATTCTATTGAAAAACCACCATCCTCATGAGGCGGCGCAAGCTTGTTTATGCATGGAAAATCTTTTGCCTCTGTATTCACGCCCCTGACTCTCAGGGTCAGCTGTTTGGCTTCCACGGCCAATCCGCCGCGACACGTTCATTGCGTCATCGGACTTAATCTACATGCTCGCCATGACATGCGCCGACAGGCAGTGAGTCGACGACGAATAACAACGCTGGAGACACGGAGGAATGCGCGATGCAAGACAAATACAAACTGGTAGGTCCCATTTATGACTGACTGAGCGCCGCCTATAGCGGCAAGTCCATCCACCGTTGCAAGGTCGCAGGAAACAGTCCTGCAGGATGCAGGGCACCGTCGTATCATGTGGATTCCCAATGGAGGATGCCATGAGCGAAACGACAAGCCAGCCGGATTGGCGCGACAACGGCGTGCGGGTGGTCAAAGGCGACAACCTCGATACCAACACGCCGCAGACGCCCGGCATGAACCGCGCCGCCGCGATCAACTATGCGCGTGTCGGCGCGCAAAAACTGTGGGCAGGGACGGTTACCATCCATCCAAACGCCAAAACCGGCGCGCATCATCACGGTGCACTCGAAAGCGTGATCTATGTGGTGCGTGGCCGCGCGCGCATGCGCTGGGGCAACGCATTGGAATTCACCGCAGAAGCCGGTCCGGGTGATTTCATCTACGTTCCGCCTTATGTGCCGCATCAGGAAATCAATGCAAGCGAGGCTGAGCCGCTGGAATGCGTATTGGTCCGCAGCGACAATGAAGCAGTGGTCATCAATCTGGATATTGCCGCGGTCGAGACTCCGCAAGAAGTGCACTGGGTCGATCCGATCCACAAGCACCCGCATGATCAAGCAAGCGATCACCAGCACGATTGACAGGCTTATTACAAGCGCTACAGATGCAAGCTTGCTTTTGCACCGGATGGCTTTACATACTGTCCGGGGCGAACGTTTTGCCAAAAGAAAAGTCTTATCCTGGCATATTGTTTCCAGCTGGTACGACGTACCATTCGGATATGGCGTTCAAGCCGTTCCATGCCCAAGCTGTTGTTTGCCCAAGCTATGATTTTTACCCGCGCCACAATTATTACCCTTCATTCCGCTCATGGCTTTCAAGTTTCTCTCTTCCGCCTTTATACAATTCCTTCGCCGCCGCGGCGTTTCCATTGCGGCAGTCTCCAGTATCGTTTCGGTTCTCGCCGCTGCCGGCTGCGGTCAGCTTGCGCAAAAGGAGCGTGAACTCACGTTCCGTGTCGAACCCGGCACGGCGAGCTGGTATAGCGGCATGCCCGAAGACATCATCGAAGAGAAACTTCCGGTGCAGGTCGATGGCAAGACGCAGCATGTCAACACCTGGTGGTGGCCGTCATCCAATCCGAAAGCGCCCGCGGTGCTATATCTGCATGGCGCACGCTGGAACCTCACCGGCCAGTTGTTTCGCATAGAGCAACTGCATGCGTTCGGCTTTTCCGTGCTCGCCATCGACTATCGCGGCTTCGGCAAAAGCGATGGCGACCTGCCTTCCGAGAAAACGGTGTATGAAGATGCGCAAGTCGCATGGCAGCACCTGACCGACTTGCAACCGGACCCGGAAAAGCGTTTCATCTATGGCCATTCGCTCGGTGGTGCAGTGGCTATCGATCTCGCAGCCAGTCTGCATGGCAAACATAGCAAGAAGACAGGCGTTTCTTCACTGCCTGCCGCGCATGGCCTGATTGTTGAATCATCATTTACGTCGCTGGTCGACATCGCGCGCTCGCTGACCTATCCGTGGCTACCCTTGCAATTGCTGTTATCGCAAAAATTCGATTCGGTGAACAAGATATCCCGGGTTGATCTTCCGGTCCTGATCGTCCATGGTTCCGACGACCGTTACGTGCCGTCACGCTTCAGTGAAAAATTGTATGAGGCGGCGCCGGGCAAGAAGCGCCTGTTACTGGTGGAAGGCGGTACGCATAACAACAGCATGCGCCTGGGTGCATCGCAATACCGGAAGGCGTTCAAGGAATTATTCGGCTGGGCGCCGCAGCCAGCCTGATCTGCACAGCAGGCTACGTCTGCACATATTAACGTCCTGCTTTTACTGTCAGAGCGATGCCTGTGAGTGTTGGCCCCGGTCGTTTTTCCCATCGCTCCGGCAAATCAAAACCTCGCGATACTGAACGCCTCGAACTTCGCCATATCCATTGCTCCTGTTATCGCCGATGCGATCCATTGCGCAGTATTCACTGAACCTGTCACACCAAGATGTCCGTGTCCGAATGCGCACCACAGCCCCGGACTGCGAGGCACTGGTCCGAGCACCGGCAAGGAATCTGGCAGGCAGGGCCGATGCCCCATCCACCGCGATGCCTGTGGATCCAGCCGCAACGCCGGCAGGCCTTCCTTCGCCGCGACGCCGAGGAGATCCGCGCGTCGCCAGGTCGGCCGCATTTTGAGGCCGCCAAACTCGACGGTGCCGGAAATGCGCAGTCCGGTTTCCATCGGCACCACGAATACCTTGCGGTCCGCGAGCACCAGGGGACGTGAGATCGACACGTGCGGCTCCGTGACGTGTAAATGATACCCGCGCTGGCTTTCGAGTGGCACACGCCAGCCTAGCGGGCGTAGCAACGCCGCCGACCAGGCACCTGCGGCCACCACGACATGTTGCGTCTGATACGTCTGTTGCACTCCCTGTACCCGCCAGCCCGCTGATTGATCCGTCGCTCTTGCCAGCCCCAAGACGCGGTCGCGAATAATGACGCCACCGCACTCGCGGAATGCATCAGCGATCGTTTTCGCATACAGGAATGGTTCGGTCACCGCGCCCTGATCAGGCATGAAGACGGCAGTGCGATACGCTGGGCTGACCGCTGGTTCCAGCGCTCGAATGCCATCGGCGTCCAGGCGTTCGGTACGTACGCCGTGGCGCTCTCGCAATTGCCATGAACCGGTGTCCTTTGCCAGCGCGCTCGCATCCCGATACAGGTGCAGTTGTCCGGTTTGCACAACGCGTTGCGGACAGCCGATTTCCTGTGCAAGCGCACGGTGGTTGTCCAATGCCCCGGCAAACAATTGCTGTAATGCCGAGGCGATCTGCTCGACCCGCTGCGGCGTCGCCGAGGCAATGAAACGGCTCAGCCATGGTGCCGCGTGCATCCAATAGCGAAAAGGAACATGCAGAGGGCTATCGGCATCGAGCAGCATGGCGGCGGCATTCTTGATCACCCCGGGCATGGCCAGCGGCGCTACCGAGCCGAAAGAGATGGCACCGGCATTGCCGTATGAGCATTGCGTGCCGGGCTCTTCAGGATCGATGACGGTAACCGTCATTCCCGTTTTGCGTAAGGCATAAGCAGTGCATAGGCCGACGATACCTGCGCCAATGACGATAACGCCGCTACCGGCAGTCGCTGTGTATTGAGTATTCTCCATCCGACAATGCTATCGCGTCCGGCGCGATGTTGCTTTGGATCGCTGCCTGCTGCTTTTTATCGCTCGTTGCCACTGGCAGCACAATCCGAAGCAAGGCACACTTGCAGCAACGATAACCAAAGGACAGATAACATGGCCGACCTCGACGCAATCCACCAACAACTCAACCGCTTTCGTGATGAACGCAACTGGCGACAATTCCACACGCTGAAGGACCTGATCATTTCCCTTAATCTGGAAGCGTCCGAACTGCTGGAACTAACCCAGTGGAAATCGGATGACGATCTCAGGCGACTCACATCCGACCCGCATTTTCATGATCAGCTGCGCGACGAATGCGCGGATGTGCTGCTCTACCTCTTGCTGATTACCAGTGAAAGCGGGATCGACCTGTTGCAGGCCGCCGAAGACAAGATCCGCAAAAACGCGGAAAAATACACTGTGGAGGCCTCATACGGCTCGTCGGCCAAATACACTCAACTCAAGCAGCAAAGCCGCGAACGCGAAGACTGACCGAGCTGATGATGATCACGCGGCAACAGATCGGCATCGCGCGTTTCTTCATTGCACCTACGCTGTTGCTCCGTCGAACATATCACTAGCGATGTACTGGTCATGTATTTTGGCAAGACCATCTACTTTTCCGCGACGCACCAACAATGATGCGAACCTGTCAACCAAATAAGGTCTAAACAAAGAACCTGCCATGACTTGTATCGGAGCGCTGATTATTCCGATCCTGTCTTAGCCGGCTTGCCTTCGGCAGTTCTGAAGAATTCATTGTTTATAAAAAGGAGCGAGCATGAAGAAGTTACCTATTGCCATTTTTATTTCGCTGATCGGCACAGCGACCATGGCCTTCGGACAAACCACCACCACGACCACCGTCACCCCTGATCCTTCCAAGGCTGACACCACTTCGTCAGGTGCGGGAACCTCCAGCAGCGGCGCATCGGGCAGCGGAACATCGGCCCCGGTGACAACCACGACGACAACCGTGGACACGCCGAAGAGCAGTACCTCGGGTTCATCCGGTTCTTCCGATACCAGCAGCAGCGGCTCGTCAGGTACGAGCACCACCAGTCCGAGCAGCAGTTCCAGCTCCAGTCCCAGCACGACGACCTCGACGACGACGCCAAGCAGCTCAAGTTCGTCCGGCACCTCGGATACATCAGGCACTTCCGGAACGACAGGTACATCCGGAACATCGGGGACGTCCGGCACTTCCGGTTCGAGCGGGTCGGGTAGCTCCAGCGATACCAGCAGCTCTGGCTCTGGCTCAAGTTCCGGTTTGAGCGTTCCGCCAATGCCAAGCTACGGCTCGACGGGTTCGTCCGGATCGGGCACAACCGGTACCGATAGCAGCACGTCGGGTACATCAGGCACATCGGGTTCCGGAAGCTCGACCACCGGCTCGTCCACCGGCTCCAGCGCCACCGATTCGTCGGGTAGCAGCAGCTCTGGCAGCACGACACCGTCAAGCTCGAGCCCTTCGAGCACGACTAGTCCTTCAAGTAGTACAGGCACGACGGGCAGCACCAGCAAGTAAACCCGTGCTGATGGTGGACGTGGCAGCGTCATTCTGCAGCCTCCTCCCAGCCTCCTCCATATAGGGCTCCGACCGCCGGCATTACGCCGGCGGTTTTTTATCGTTTCAAAAGATGAGGTGATCTCTCCCTTCCGTCTTGTCGCACCCGCAGCTGTCTTCGCATCATCATTAACAGAAATCAAATCCGCCGTGCCCTCGCCGGGAACCGTGTCCTTTGGCGCCGGCTCTTAAATCAATGCCCATGATGGGTCATGAACCTTGACGCGGTCAGCGTCATCAGTAAAAACACGTTGGGGTGACAGATGAAATCGGTCTTACAGAGGTATGCCGTTACATCGGCATGCGTGCTGCTTATAGCCTGTGGCGGAAGTGGCGAAACAGCATCGGCGATCACGTCCGGTACGAAGCTGGCAGCAGCAACCGTCCTCGGAAACAAGGCAGTATTTTCTGGCGAACGCGCCAACTACACCATCGTCAAGAGTGCAAGCGGGTACGCAGTGATCGACAATGCGGGAGCGGATGGCACTACCAATCTCAATGCAGACGCACAGCGGCTGCAATTTACCGATGTCACCGTGAATACGGCGACGGCTGCGCAGGCACAGGGCATCGATGCCAACGCGCTCAAGACACTGATCGAGCTCTATGTCGCATTCTTTAACCGGATCCCGGAAGCCGATGGCCTTGGGTTCTGGATAGACCGCCATAGAGCAGGCCAAAGCATCGACCAGATTTCAGAAGATTTTTACAACGCCGCCATCCAATACCCGTCACTGACCGGTTATGCGGTCAACATGACACCAGCGGAATTTGTCCGGATCATTTACAAGAATGTGCTGGGGCGCAGCGGTGACACAGCGCCCCCCGAAGAAGACGTGCAATTCTGGGCCGGGCGCATTACGAGTGGCGCCGCCAGCAGGGGCACGCTGATTCGCAGCATGCTCGACTCCGCACATAGCTTCCAGAATGATCCGACCTGGGGTTGGGTGCCTGCTCTGCTGAACAACAAATATACGGTAGGCCATTATTTTGCGGTTCAGCAAGGGCTGAACTACAACACGCCCGAGTTGTCGATACAGCGCACCATGGAGATCGCCGCAGCGGTAACGCCGCAGGGCATTGAAGCAGCGATCAGCCGGATTCCGGTGACCGCAGGTTCACAACCGCTGGATCCCTCGGGGTCGCCACCCCTGCCTGCTCCAGCGCCCGCTCCTACACCATCTCCGACGCCAACACCTGCCCCTTCGCCCGGTCAGGCATCGTTTACTGCTGCACTGGTCAATGCACCAGCGGACAATGCCGCAGTCAGGGGCAGTTTCCGGCTCGAAGTACGCGGTACCGGCATTGAAAACGTCGAGCTACTGCCGCCCTCCAGCTATACGCCGGTGATTGCACGGTTCAACGTCTCGGCTGACAAAACCTTTGCCTGGCTGGACGTCGATACCACGACCATGCCAAACGGCATCATGGTCGCGCGTATCGTCGCCTTCAGCGCACCGCCAGGACAAGGTGGATCGGAAACCACGGTCATGCCGGCGCGTACCTGGAACTTGTATAACAGCCCGCAACCTGGCCTGATCGGACCAATACCGCCTGCTTCGTTCCGTCCGCAAGTGACATTGCAAGTGAGCGACCTGCCGTACGTGGACCCGCAGCCACTGGTCACCATGATGCAGATGGACGAAGCGTCCTATCGTCAGATGCTGCTGTCCGAACCGGCCCGGGTAAGACAGGCCATGCAGACCTATATTCCAGCACATGTATCACTTTATCCTGTCTCGCTCGGATTCAGTGGTGAATGGTATGCCTGCGTGAGCGAAATGAACTACATCGCCTGTCGTGACATGATGAACGCGATGATCGCCATCATGAACAGCCGGCCAAGATAAGTTTAGAAAGCATCAAAGCATAACGTGAAGGCCAAGGGCTGCCATCGGCTCAATGGTCTTCACGCTATCTTCGGTTCGACAATGCGCATTGCTGCCTGCCGCTGCGAGGTCTCTCTTCCCAACCGGACAATGACTGGGCATTTGAGTTAGTCGGCAATCATCTCGCCCTTCACCATTCCCCCTACGGCAATCACATCGGCAACGCCATGATGATGTCGCTTCTCTGCCATTCATTGCCCGGTAGCTGCCCGGAGACGATCTCCTGTTCTGCGCAGGAAGCGCCCGCCCTTCCCGTTCTATAATTTCAGCTTTCTCCACCAAGGAAAGCCCATGTCCTTCCACCTGCGTCGTTTACCCGCCCTTGTTGGTGCCTCCCTTGTCATGCTGGCCGTGCCGGCGTTCTCGCAGATTAAGATCGGCGTCACCATTTCCTCCACCGGGCCGGCGGCTGCAATCGGCATCCCGACCAAGAATGCAATGCTGCTCTGGCCGAAAGAGATTGCCGGGCAGAAGGCCGAATACATCATTCTCGACGACGGTTCGGATGTGACCAACGCGACCCGCAACATGCGCAAGCTGACCGCTGAGGAAAGAGTCGACGCGGTGGTGGGACCGGTCACCACACCGAATGCGCTGGCGATGCTGGATATTGCAGCCGAGTCCGAAACACCCATGATTGCGCTGGCCGCCTCGTCGGCGATCGTCGAACCGATGGATGCCAAGCGCGCCTGGGCATTCAAGATCCCGCAGAACGATTCGCACATGGCGACCATCATCACCCAGCACATGTCGGACAATGGTGTGAAGACCGTTGGCTTCATCGGCTTTGCGGATGCCTATGGCGAAGGGTGGTGGCGCGAGTTTTCCAAGCTGGCGGAACTACGCAAGCTCAAGGTCGTTGCGAGCGAGCGCTATGCGCGCACCGACACCAGCGTAACGGGACAGATTCTGAAACTGATGTCCACGCAGCCCGATGCCATCCTGGTAGCCGGTTCGGCGACGCCGGCGGTATTGCCGCAAAAAACCCTGGTCGAGCGCGGCTACAAGGGCCGCATCTACCAGACGCATGGTATCGGTACGCTCGACTTCCTGCGCGTTGGCGGAAAAGATGTCGAAGGGACGTTCTTCCCGTCCGGACCCGGCGTGGTCGCGAAGACTCTGCCCAACACCAACCCCATCAAGAAAACCGCAATGGACTTCCTGCAACGCTATGAAGCTGCATATGGCCCGGACACGATGACGCAATTTTCCGCAGATGCCTGGGGTGCTTACCTGTTGATTGCGAATGCGGTGCCGCAGGCGCTTAAAACTGCCAAGCCGGGCACGCGGGAGTTTCGGGTCGCGTTGCGCACGGCTATCGAAGGCACCAAGAACCTGATGGTGCCGCAGGGCGTGATTTCCATGAATCCGAAAGACCACGTCGGCCTTGATCAGCGCTCGCGCGTGATGGGGCGCATTGTCGGAAACAAGTTTACGTATGCGTACGGCGGAGAATAAAAAGAGAGGCGGAGCGCGCAACACATGTGCGCGCTCTTGTTCCTGATGCGAAGCAGCGGCTCAAGAGTCCGATCATGACAAAATCTCCTCCCTGCTGAAGCGTCCGCACTCTTGGCGACGACATTCAGATCTCAGGTGCCGGGGCTCTGGAGTGTCTGTTGCCCCGCACCGCACTCAACCAGCAAGCTCCCTGAATCCGCGCAGCACATGCGCGACATTCTCACCGATCTCTTGCACCGCATAGCCGCCTTCCATGACAAACAGCGTCGGCAGTCCAAGCCCGGCGAGTTGGCTACCCATGCGCAGATACTCTGGCGCATCCAGCTTGAATTTTGAAATCGGATCACCAACGTAGGTATCAACACCTAATGACACCACCAGCGCATCCGGTGCAAACGATGCAATACGTTTGCAGGCGGCGTCGAGTGCGTCAAACCATTGTCCATTAGTGCTGCCCGCAGCAAGCGGATAGTTCTGATTGAAGCCTGCGCCGTCGCCCGCACCGATTTCATCCGCGTGACCAAGGTAGAACGGGTATTCCGTTTTTGGGTCGCCATGAATGGATTGGAACAGCACATCGGCGCGCTCGTAAAAAATAGATTGCGTACCGTTACCGTGGTGGTAGTCGACGTCGAGGATGGCGACGCGCGACGCGCCACTGTCGATGAAAGCCTGCGCGGCAACAGCGGCATTGTTGATGAAGCAGTATCCGCCAAGGAAATCCGGGCCCGCATGATGACCCGGCGGACGCGACAAGGCAAATGCTGCGCGAGCGCCCTGTGCGATGCGCCGTTGTGCGGTCAGTGCAATGTCCGCACCCAGCCGCGCGGCGCGCCATGTTCCCGCTGTGAACGGCGTGCCGCTGTCGAACGAATACATGCCAAGCTGGGCGATGAAATTATCCGGCTCGACATCATGCCGGAATCCGCGGATCGGCCACACGGCGGGAATCGCATCCCGTGTGTTGCCCAGCGCCGTCCAGCTATCCCATGCGCGCTCAAGGAAGCGCAGGTATCGCGGCGCATGCACGCGTTCGATGGCAGTCAGCGGGAACGGTTCGGGATCGCAGACTGTGCCAACCGCCTGCGCAGTGACGGCATTGAACACATAGTCAGCACGTTCGGGCTTTTCAAAGCAAGGCACGAGTTCGCCACGGTAAAACTCGAACTCGCCGCGGTGGAGTTGGTGGTCAGGACTATAAATGATATCCATGGGAGACAAGGGCCGGGTTGTCGGCGTGTAATGACAGATGAAACACATCTTAACGTGGGATAGCGCAATCGGCTGCATCGACTGCATGGGTTGAACGCTTGCCCCGATCAGGCTCCAAAAAGATAAGGCTCCCGAAGGAGCCTGATTACGTTGGCAATGCCGGTACTGTGAATTAATCCCTCAGGTCGGCAGGCACCTTGCCGCCATTCTCCGCCAGCTTGTTCATCACCTGCTTGTGCAACCAGATGTTCATTGACGCGGAGTCGTTCATGTCACCGGTGTAATTCAGTTCCTGGGCCAGTTCCTTGCGGGCATTCAGGCTGCTGTCGAGATCGAGCAGCTTCATCAAATCGACGATCGAGGTACGCCAGTTCAGCTTCTGCCCATTCTGCTGCGCCTTCTGGTTCAGAATGGCTTCAACATCGACTTGCTCGATTGCCGCTGGCGCTGCTGCCGGAGTCCCCGTTGCACCTGGTGCCGCCCCTGCAGGTGCGGCTGGCGTAGCTGCGGTCGTGGTGTTTTGCGCTGTCTGCGTGGCATCGACTGCCTGGTCGCTCTTGGCACGGGATGGAAAGATCTTGTTGAAAATATTGCCCAGTATGCTCATGTCTGACCTTTACGCGGTTGAAGTTTGAAGAATCAAAATGACCATGGATTAAGACGACCGCGATGAAAAATAAGTTCTTGGCATGCATTGAACTTAGTCAATGGATCGCTCCGAACTGCCTTGCAAACCTGTAAATCCCCTCGGTGATAAGATCGGCGTGGTCATGTCAAGGTATAGCCACCTACCATTCCATCGCGCTATTGAGCTACTGAGCCACTGAGGAGATCACAATTGAATACCACGAATACCGAAAAGTCTGGGCTGCAACTTCGTTCACTTGTTAAACAAAGCGGCGAACTGGAATTGTCGCTAGTCAGCGTGCCCGTGCCGACGCCGGCCGAGAACGAAGTGCTGGTGCGTATTGAAGCCTCTCCCATCAATCCTTCCGATATCGGTCTGCTCTTCGGCGCTGCCGACATGAGCACCGCGACCGTCGTGGACACGGATAGCGGCCCGCTGGTTACGGCGCGCATCCCCGAAAAGGGCATGAAAAGCATGGCAGCCCGGCTGGGCATGTCCATGCCGGTCGGGAATGAAGGCGCCGGCACCGTGATCGGCACCGGTACCTCCGATGCCGCCCGGCAGTTGATGGGCAAAACTGTTGCGGTCCTCGGTGGCGCCATGTACGCGCAATATCGATGCGTTCCGGTGGACCAGTGTTTGCCGCTGCCCGAAGGAACCACTGCGGCAGAAGGCGCCTCCTCGTTCGTCAACCCATTGACCGCATTGGGCATGGTCGAGACCATGCGCATGGAAGGGCACAAGGCCTTGGTCCATACCGCTGCCGCATCCAATCTCGGTCAGATGCTGAACCGGATCTGCCTGAAGGATGGCATCGATCTGGTCAATATCGTGCGTTCGCAGGAGCAGGAAGATCTGCTCCGGAAAATCGGCGCGAAGTATGTCTGCAACTCCAGTTCCGATACCTTCATGCAGGACCTGACCGATGCGCTGGCGGTGACAGGCGCGACCATTGCGTTCGATGCCATTGGTGGCGGCCGGCTGGCAGGACAAATCCTCAGCGGCATGGAAGCGGCGGCAAACCGAAACGCCAAGGAATACAGCCGTTATGGCTCCACCACATTCAAGCAGGTCTATATCTACGGCGGCCTCGACACGCGTCCGACTGAAATCGTTCGCGACTTTGGCATGACCTGGGGCATGGGCGGCTGGCTGCTGTTTCCGTTCCTGCAAAAGGCCGGCCCTGCTGTCGTGCAGCGGCTCAAACAACGCGTTGCTGCGGAACTGAAAACCACCTTTGCCAGCCATTACACGAAAGAAGTATCGCTTGCCGAGGCGCTGCAACTGGACGCGATTGCAGCGTATGGCAAGCGTAGCACCGGGGAAAAGTATTTGATTACGCCCTGGAAGTGAATGTCGTGTGAGCTGGTATGCGCGCCTTGGCGTGTACCGCGCCTTACTAAGCATTTATTTGAGAGGTCAGTAAGTACTTGATGCACTCAACCCCCATCCCAGCCTTCCCCCTGCTAGGGGGAAGGAGTCTGCAGGCGATGGCGGGCAGGTTAATGGGTGTTTTGTTTCCAGCCAAGTCCTAATGGGATGCGTCTGAAAACAGGACCGGTGTCCTCCTACTGTCCGGGAAAGGACCGGTTCCTTCCCCCTGAGAGGGGAAGGCTGGGATGGGGGTTGAGAGTGTCAAGTATCGACTAACCTCTCAACAGAGAATGGGCCTGGCAGCCTGAATCAGGCAAACACTTCACCAATGCATCAGCAAGCTAATCTGCCTGCCAACCAAAAGTCAGCAGGCAAAGACCATCATGCCGGCTTGCCGCCCTTACGCTGCGGCTTGGACCCGGCCTTCCCACCAGTGCTGCGCTTGCCGAATCCTTCAGTTGCCTTGCGTGGCGGCTTGCCTGCCGACTTCTTCTCTTCAACCCGCCGTTCGGCGCCTTTTCTTGGCGCACTCAAGGTGATCTTCTTTCCACTGGTTTTTTCCTGAGTGGGAGCGACGCCGGAATGACTGATGCGCAGTGGATGTGCGCCCACGCTCACCGTTTTCAGCTGCTCGAAAATTTCGTTCGGCATGCCATCCGGAAGATCCAGCAAACTGTAGTTGTCGAATATCTCAATGCGGCCAATGTACTTTGCATCAAGTCCGGCCTCGTTCGCTATCGCGCCAACAATATTGGCGGGCTTCACGCCATGAACATGCCCCACTTCGATACGGTAAGCCTGCATGCCGACTTCGCCTTTCTTGCCGGAGCGTTCCTTCTTTGGCGGCGCGTCGTGCTCTACGGGTTCTTCACGTGCGGGCCGCTCCTTGCGTGGCGGCTTTTCGGCACGTGCGTCGCTATGCGCGGCTGATGGTTTTTCCTGCGCGCGTCCCGGGGGAGCGGATGCAGTTGACATAGCCGCCGGCTCACCGTCACGGCTGATGCGTAGCTGCTGGCCGGCGACCCAGACGGTTTTGAGATGGTTCAGCAGTTCGGGAGGCATGTCTTCCGGCAGATCCAGCGTACTGTGATCGTCGTAGATTTCGATGCGGCCGATGAGCTTGGCGTCGATTCCCGCTTCATTGGCAATTGCGCCAACGATGTTGCCGGGTTTGACGCCATGGGCATGGCCCACTTCGATACGGAAGCTTTGCATGCCCGCATCCGGCTGGCGGTCGACGCGCGCCTTGCTGGCAAACGCCGCGCGGTCAGGGCGGTCCTTGCGTTCAAATCGGTCCGGCCGTTCGCTACGTGTACTGCTTTCGAACTTTCCAGGACGGGCTGAGCGATCGTCTGACCATGAGCGCTCGGGTAGCGGCTCGCGCTTGTTCTTGTCTAACAGCAGGGGCACGTCGCCCCGTGCCAGTTTTGCGAGCGCGGCGGCGATTTCAACAGCCGGGACATTCTTTTCGCGTTCGTAATCTTCAATCAGCGACTGGAAAATTTCGAGGCCACCGGCTGCGAGCGTGTCGCTGATCTGGTCCTTGAAGCGGGCGATGCGCACATCATTGACCTCTTGAATGCTTGGTAATTCAAGCATGGATATCGGCTGACGGGTTGCGCGCTCAATGGTCTTCAGCAGATTGCGTTCGCGTGGAGCGATAAACAGGATTGCTTCGCCGCTGCGCCCGGCGCGTCCGGTACGGCCAATGCGATGCGTGTAACTTTCCGGGTCATGCGGCACGTCGTAATTGATCACATGGCTGATGCGCTCGACATCGAGGCCACGCGCAGCGACATCGGTGGCAACCAGGATATCGATTTTGCCGTCCTTGAGCTGCTGGATGGTGCGCTCGCGCTGTTGCTGCACGATATCGCCGTTAATTGCCGCTGCAGAAAATCCACGCGCCTGCAACTTGCTCGCCAGCTCTTCGGTAGCCAGCTTGGTGCGCGCGAAGATGATCATGCCATCAAAGCTCTCGGCTTCCAGGATGCGTGTCAATGCATCCAGCTTATGCATGCCGCTGACCAGCCAGTAGCGCTGGCGTATGTTGTCCGCTGTGCCGGTCTTGGCTGCGACGGTGACCTCCGCCGGATCGCGCAGGTAAGTCTGGGCGATGCGTTTGATCGCCGACGGCATGGTCGCTGAGAACAGCGCTGTCTGGCGCCCCGCCGGGGTCTTCTGCAAAATGGTCTCGACGTCATCGATAAAACCCATGCGCAGCATTTCATCGGCTTCATCCAGCACCAGTGTCTTGATCTGCGAAAGGTCGAGCGAGTTTTTTTCCAGGTGATCGATGACACGTCCGGGTGTACCAACGACAACATGCACGCCACGCCGCAGGGCGCTCAGCTGCGGGCCATAGCTCTGGCCGCCGTAAATCGGCAGCACATGAAAGCCGGGAATGTGACTGGCATAGCGTTGAAAGGCTTCCGCAACTTGGATTGCCAGCTCACGTGTGGGCGCCAATACCAGGGCTTGCGGCGCGGATTGCCGGATGTCAATGCGCGCCAGGATGGGCAATGCGAATGCCGCTGTCTTGCCGGTACCGGTCTGTGCCTGACCAAGCACATCGCGGTTGTTGAGCAAAATAGGAATGGTGGCCGCCTGGATGGGCGATGGCGCTTCGTAACCGAGTTCGTTCAGTACGCGCAGCAGCGGTTCGCTGAGTTTCAGGTCGGCAAATAGGGGATGGGGCAATTCGGACATGGGTTGCTCAAAAGATTGTTCTGATCGCGGATGGACAGGACTTGTTCGCAGTTTACTCTCTTGTTGGCAAACTAGATAAGTTGTCGTGGGCGTAGGGGAAACTTATTGAGTGAAAATGCGGGCCATCCAAGCTGGAGTTGGCTGGCTACCCAAAAGCATATCCCTGCTGCGAAAGACAAGCTAGCAGCTGACCGCAGTGTGCTAACAGCCTTAGTACGGTGTTCCGTCCTTATGCTGAAACTGCCATTTCCCTTCAACAAGCGATGCCATGAGGTCGTCGTCCGGATAAGTGCCTTCATCGCCGGGCGTCCGATCGCCGATTTCGAGATAAACAACTTCATCAGACGTCTGGTTGATCAGGCAGTGGCCATTGCCTGTGCCTGCTTTGAAGCCCGCACACATGCCTGGCGAGAGTTGCGTTTTTCCTTCGTCGATGTGTAGCATTGGGTGGCCCTGCAAAATATAGAGGAACTCATCCTGCCTGGTGTGAGCGTGACGAAGCGAGGAAACCGCACCGGGAGCCAAGCGGGTGAGATTGACACCGAAGTTGCTGAGTCCGAACAGATCGCCGAGAGCACGCTTCTCCCGGCCTGACATGCGCGATGCAAATGGCTCGGGATAGTTCGACGGTTTGACACGCGGTGGTACGTCCGCTGCGACGACTGCGACCGGATGTGATTGCTCTGGCATGATGACCTCGACAGTTGAGAATCTGATGCTAACGCTCAAGGTAAGAGGCTGGGCTGCATTTCAGCGTTCAGCGTTTACTGAGGTTTTGGTGTCATTCGACGTGCCGCAGCCACCAACCATTCGTAACCACTGACCAATCCGATCCCGCTGAGCACCATCAGTGCACCCGCAAAAAATGTCGACTCGATCGCTTCGTTGAGCAACCAGGCCCCGAGAATAACGCCGAAAATCGGTGTCATGAATGACAGCACGCCGAGTCGTGAAGCGGCGTAATGACGTAACAACCAAAACCATACAAGAAAACTCGCAAACGACACAATCAGCGTTTGAAATATCAGGCCACCCAATGCGAGTGGGGTTGGATTGATGGACAACTGCCCGCTCGTTGCCGCTGCGATAAACAGAAGAACAAACGCCCCAAGGAGTTGATACAGGAGTGTCTCGGTTGCCGGTGCACGCGAAAGACTAGTACAGCGGATCACGACATTCGTTGCACCCAAGGACGCACCTGCAGCAAGCGCCAGCAAATCTCCCCACATCGTGTCGCTAACGTGAGAGAACGATTCCAGCATGCCGTGCCCAAGGAAGGCAGTGACAATGCCAATAAAGGCCACGCCGATACCGATCCACTGCCACGGTTCAAGACGCTCTGCCGGCAATTTCCAATGCAGGCCGAGAGCAGCAAAAATCGGCCCTGTGTACAGGAAGACGGCGGTATGCGCGGCGCTCGTATAACGTAACGCAGCACCGACGAAGAGATACTCCAGCGCAAACAGGATGCCGACAACGAGCCCGGGTCGCCACATTCCCTGCACAAACGATATCTTTTCTTTCCTTACACACATGATCAGTCCGACAAGAAGCGCGGCGATGCCGGAGCGAATCGATACCTGCAGCAAGGGGCTTATATCGCTTGCGGTTGCCTTGAGCGCCACTTGCTGCATTCCCCATACGATGCAAAGCACCACCATAAGCCCGATTGCCTGTCCGTCCAGTGCCTTCCTTGCATCCATGATTGTTCCTTCGATGTCTTCCTGTAATGAAGAAACAGTATGCGCTTGGCGGTAAATATAGATATAGTGAGAATCAGACAGTGGATCCCTTAATCCCGCCACGTTAAGCAGATCGCTTCAAAAAGCGCGCACCCCAATGAAGACACACGTAAAGCATCTGTATCGCCCTCCGTTCAGCGAAGCCCTTCCTGCGCCAATCTACTTTCGTTCGGCCAGCATTCCCGCTGAGGCGGTCAACCCGCAACATCATCATGTATGGGGGGAACTGGTGTATTCCTTCAGCGGCGTCATGGAGGTAAAACTTGCGGACCGCCACTATCTGGCCCCACCGCAGTACGCGGTCTGGCTTCCGCCCTTCGTCGAGCATATGGGACTGAACAAGTATGAAACCACCTTTTGTTCGGTGTATATCGCAGAGGAGCTTTGCTCGGCACTCCCCAAGACGGCGTGCGCCCTGACAGTCAGCCCTCTTTTGCGTGCAGTTCTTGAACATCTTCGAGATCATCCGCCGCAGGAGCAACGGTCAGAAGCAGAGGATAGACTTTTGCGGGTCGTATTAGACCAGCTCGCCAGCGCCGCCTGTGTCGGTAGTTACCTTCCCACTTCGGACGATCCGGTACTGGGGCCTGTGTTGCGAATGCTGGAAGCGCATCCTGGCGATACGCGCTCCCTTCCCGAGCTTGCACGCGAAGCAAACACGACCGAACGCACGCTGACACGCCGCTGTCAGCGCGATCTGGGAATGTCTTTCGTCGAATGGCGGCAGCGGCTCAGGGTTGTTAAGGCAATGCCGCTGCTTGAAGGCGCCCAGACCGTAGAGCGGGTGGCATTCGATCTAGGCTACAGCAGTGCTTCGGCATTCATCACCATGTTTCGCCGAATGCTAGGTGTTACGCCTGATGAGTTTCGCAGAGGGGCGAGCCATAAAGGAATATCTGGAGGAAGGTAAGCACAGATAATCAGACCACGGCGCAAACTATCTTTACCACCCGATTCGCGTACCAGCCCTTCATTGCTGGCCAGCTTACCAATGGGTTCGCTTTCGATTGCCTAACGATAGTCCGCGCCCTTACCCAACCCAGCCAGCTGTAAAAGAAAAGGCTGCAATGCGGCCTTTAATCCTACCTTTCTCTGTGTGCCCTTAGCTGACGACTACAATCTGTGATGCAGTGAGGCCCGCGTATCCGATGAGTACGATTTCGACTTCAGAAGCAACCCCGCCCGTTTTGAATTCAAATGTAGCTACGCTATCAAAAATGCCATCGTTCCCAATGTCCGTAACTATGAGGTTTTTGAATTTATAGTTCGGGGTGTAAGCCAGGAAATCATTTGAGTCGAAGTTCTCGATAGAGTTATATCTATCTCCGTTATTATCGTTCCGGCCGTGGTTGACCAAGTACCTTTCCACTTTGTTGACCGGCGCTGAATCCGTGCCGCCTCCTTGCGCCGGTGTCTCATCAAGGCCTGTCACGCTTACCTGGATCGTTTCCGATGTTGAACCATCAATCGAGGTGAGGACGAGTTTATCAATCACTTTCTGATTGCCGGCCAAGGCCTGGACTTGTTCGCTGTCGTTAGCCAACGAATAAGTCCATTCGCCTGTCGTGACATCGATGGAGAAAGTGCCATATTGGCCGGCCAAGCTCTCTGGGGTACGGAAACCGGCCTCGCCGGTATCAATGTCTTGCACCGTCAGCACACCGCTTGCGGTTGCATCACCATCTTCCGATACGCTACCGGTGATATCGCCTTCAATCTTGGCGGCATCGTTGGTGCCTGCCACATCGACACTGATTGTTTCCGATGCAGTGCCGTCGAACGAGGTAATGACGAGTGTATCCGAAACCAAAGCACCTCCTTTGAGTGCCTGAACGTTTGCATCGCCATTACGCAGTGAATAAGCCCATTCGCCCGTTGCTACATCGAAGGTGAAATCACCATAGGCCCCGGACAGAGATGTCGGCATCTGGAAAATAGACTCACCGGTATCGCGATCGATGACGATCAGCTTGCCGGTAGCCGCCAGCATGCCATCTTCGGTGACGCCGCCGTTTACGGTACCGGAAATGGAGGCAATATCATTCACGCCAATCAGATCAAATTGCAATGTTGCGGGTGCGGATGCGGCACCGTGCTCATCCTGCACCTTGACCTCAAAGCTGGCCTTGGCGGTAGCGCCCGCGTTCAGTGCATCGACCTTGCTGGCATTGGCAACAAAGCGATATATCCCTGTTACGGCGTCGAGTGTCAACGTGCCGTAGGGATCGGTGCTTTCCTGGCTCCCGTCCAGAAAACTGTAGCGCAAAACAGCGGTACGGTCGGCGTCGGTGCCAGCCAGCTTGCCTTCCACAATGCCTGCTGCATCAGCTTCGGCCGTGTCCAGAATAGAAACCGGCGCAATGGACGCCAGCGTAGGCACATCGTTGACGCCAGCGATTTCCACTGTGGCCTTTGCTGTGCTAAGCGCGCCGTTTGCCATACGAATGGTGTATTCGAAGGTATCGGTAAACACCTCACCAGCGCCATAGGCTTGCAAATTGGTGGTCACCGTGGAGGCGTTATAGCCAATGGTCCCATCGGCATTGATGGAAACCGTCGCGCCGCTTGCGAGCTTCGCGCTCGTAATCACGGGGAACTGGGTAATGGAAGCTAGTGTTGTTGCTCCGTTCTGCAACAATGAATACACCTTTGCAGAGCCTGGGTCGTTGCTCAATACATCCAATTTTGCGGACAGGTTTTCTTCTGTTAGACCTGTGGAACCTGAGACAAGGAAATCATCTTTTGCAGCACCGGTTAATGTGGCGACTTTGACTGTAGTTTTTGCTGCCATGGTTTTTCCCTGTTTAAAGTAAATGGCTGGTTGCCGACCTATCGACTTTGGCAACCCGGCCATCTCAGAGAGATCCGTGGCTTTCCGACCCTACATCGCTGCAGGTGTAGCGCTTACAATGAGAAAATTATAGTTGATTTCCAATTCGCAACGCCGCATATATTAGAAGATGTCAACTATTTTTACTTTCGATAACGTCTAGTCTCTTAAAATGAGGGAGTTGGATATCACCTTCTTTCTAGTTCCCCAATAAGACGTTGCTGTAGCGCAAGAACAATAAGGCTGCGGGCCGTAGTATGCGCATACATATCTCATCTAGGGCTATCCCGGCGACGCGCCATTTCTTTCTGTCTGCATCCCCGGTTTTACCAATTGGTGTGGCATATATTCCACGCTGTCTGCGGTCCGGACCACACATTGCTCATCTTTTTCAGACTTCATAAATTGCGCACTGCGATTGAGGCCACTGACACGACAGGCAAAAAGCGTGGCAAGACTCAATTAGTCTGTGGCTTCAGTGCATCATCAATCCACTGCCCCAACATCCTGACCGCGGCTTTCTTGCCGAATGCGCAGGGGGCAGGTTTTCTTCTCCCAGCAAGCTGTAAGCGTCGGCGTTCGAGCGGCGTTCGAGCGCCGTGCCAGCTGTCAAGAAGCGGCTTCTGTCAGACTGCAGAAGCTCAAGTGATTTTCTCTATTGGCCGGTAGCTGTCCCCGAAGCAGATTCCTGCAAAGCCTCGCGGTCTCATCGACATAACGAAAAAGGCCAGCGGTTCAACGCTAGCCTTTTCAATTTCACAGCCATCTGCCTGACTTGATAGGCCGGTCACAATTACTGTGGCGACCGTACGCTTATAGTAGGATTTCTTCATCAAGTTTGAAAATTTGTTTTCACCGCAGTGAGACAATTTTCATCTTCTCTGAGAACCTACAAGAACAACATCAAACGTCAATATTCCCCGCCTGCAGCGCATTCAACTCAATGAACGCCCGACGCGGTTCCACATCATCACCCATCAGCGTGGTGAAAATCTGGTCAGCAGCAATCGCGTCTTCAATCTGCACCTTCAGCAAACGTCGCACAGTCGGATCCATCGTTGTTTCCCACAACTGCTCGGGATTCATCTCGCCCAGGCCTTTATAGCGCTGCTTCGAGACACCACGCTCGGCTTCGTCACGCAACCAGCTCATCGCTTCATGGAAGTCGCGGATCGCGATTTCCTTGGCTTTGTCGCCTTGTCCACGACGCACCATCGCGCCGGGGCCAATCAGGCCCTTGAAGGTCGCTGCGGCAGCCGACAGCACCTGATAATCCGGGCCATGAACGAAGTCGGCATCGATTACGCTGATCTTGAGGTTGCCGAAGTGGCGGCGCTGGATGCGCAGCATGTGCTTGTCGGACAGTTCGTCGGACTTGACTAGGACTTCGACAGCCGGGTCGTTGATCGCCTTGCCGAGCGCGGCAGCCGAGGCCTCCGCATTCTCGACGTTATCGAGATTGAGCGTGACGCCGGTCATGATCGCTGACAGCGCCGCGTCATCCACCGCGCGCGACAGGCGCATGATGATGGCGTTGGCGGTGTTGTACTGGCGGACCAGCTCGGACAGGGCGTCGCCAACGATGGGCGATGCATTGTCGGTCGGGATCAGCGCCGCGTCGTTGAGGGCGATCTGCATCATGTAGCTGGCTTCTTCGACGTCGTCCTTCAGGTAGCGCTCGTCACGGCCATGCTTGACCTTGTAGAGCGGCGGCTGGGCGATGTAGACGTGGCCGCGCTCGACCAGTTGCGGCATCTGGCGATACAGCAAGGTCAGCAGTAGCGTGCGGATGTGGGCGCCGTCAACGTCCGCGTCGGTCATGATGATGATGCGGTGGTAACGCAGCTTCTCGACGTTGAATTCGTCCGGGCCGATGCTGGTGCCGAGGGTAGCGATCAGGGTGGTGATCTGCTCGGACGACAGCATTTTTTCGAAGCGTGCTTTTTCGACGTTGAGCACCTTGCCGCGCAGCGGCAGGATCGCCTGGAACTTACGGTCGCGGCCCTGCTTGGCGGAGCCGCCCGCGGAGTCACCCTCGACAATGTAGAGTTCGCACAGCGCCGGATCTTTTTCCTGGCAGTCGGCCAGCTTGGCGGACAGGCCGAGGCCGTCCATCACGCCTTTGCGGCGGGTCAGTTCGCGGGCCTTGCGCGCGGCTTCGCGGGCACGTGCGGCTTCGACGATCTTGCCGCAGATGATTTTGGCGTCGTTCGGCTTTTCCATCAGGTAGTCGGTCAGCGTCTTGGCGACGATTTCCTCGACCGGGCCGCGCACTTCGCTGGAGACCAGCTTGTCCTTGGTCTGCGAGCTGAACTTCGGTTCGGGTACTTTGACCGACAACACGCAGGTCAGGCCTTCGCGCATGTCGTCGCCGGAAATCTCGACCTTGGCTTTCTTGGCGAAGTCGTTTTCTTCGATGTACTTGTTGATGACGCGAGTCATCGCGGCGCGCAGGCCGGTCAGGTGGGTACCACCGTCGCGCTGCGGGATGTTGTTGGTGAAGCAGAGCACCTGTTCGTTGTACGCATCGTTCCATTGCATGGAAACGTCGACACTGATGTTGGTGCCATGCTCGGACATTTTTTCGCCGGTCGCCTGGAACACGGTCGGATGCAGCACGCTCTTGTTCTTGTTGATGTATTCAACAAAGCCACGGGTGCCGCCCTCGAATGCGAAGTCTTCTTCCTTGCCGGAGCGCTGATCGGTAAGTTTGATGTGCACGCCGTTATTGAGGAAGGACAGCTCGCGGATTCGCTTGGCGAGGATGTCGTAGTGGAACTCGACGTGCGTGAAGATTTCTTCGTCCGCCCAGAAATGGACTTCGGTGCCGCGCTTGTCGGTTTCACCAATGACCTTGATCGGCGAAGTCTGGACACCATCATGGTTTTCCAGTTCGCGGTTTTGCACGATGCCCCTGGCGAATTCCATCGTGTGGACCTTGCCATCGCGGCGAATCGTCAGCTTGAGCAGTTTGGACAATGCATTGACGCACGACACGCCGACGCCATGCAGGCCGCCCGAAACCTTGTAGGAATTCTGGTCGAACTTGCCGCCGGCATGCAGTTCGGTCATGACAATCTCGGCCGCACTGCGCTTGGGGTCGTGCTTGTCGTCCCATTTGATGCCGGTGGGGATGCCGCGACCGTTGTCGGTGATCGAGATCGAATTGTCGGAATGAATGGTGACGTGGATCTCGGAGCAATGGCCAGCCAATGCCTCGTCAATCGAGTTGTCGAGCACTTCGAATACCAGGTGGTGCAGGCCGGTGCCATCTGAGGTGTCACCGATGTACATGCCGGGACGCTTGCGCACTGCTTCGAGCCCTTCGAGGATCTGGATCGAGGATGCGCCGTACTGGCTTTGCTGCGGTTGCGGAGTTTCTTGAGGAATCGCGGACATGGCTGCTTTCTGATGATTCGAGTTACGACTAAAGAGCGAGAGGCTTTGGGCTTCCTCTCCATTACAACGAAAAAGAGGCCTGGGTTGGTGGCGGTGAAGTTGAGCACGTAAAATCGATAGATCGACTTCCTCACCCTCTTCCCAAGCTTCCCCGGCCAAACAAGCACGGGGAAGAAGCCCGTGAGCTACAAATTTTGCACTTTCTAAAACGCAGCAAAGGGGCGCGCCTTGACCACGGCGGCCCCCTTGCCTTCTTTCTTGTTCAATACATCAAATGCGCATCGGCATCACGACATACTTGAAGTCGCCATTCTCGGGCACGGTGATCAGTGCGGACGAATTGGCATCTCCAAGCGCGATGTTGACGCTGTCGCCTTTGAGGTTGTTCAGTACGTCGAGCAGGTAGGTGACGTTGAAACCGATGTCGACACTGTCGCCGCCGTAATCGATTTCGAGTTCTTCCACTGCCTCTTCCTGATCGGCGTTGGTTGAACTGATCTTCAGGCTACCCGGGGTGATAATGCAGCGGACACCCTTGAACTTATCGCTGGTCATGATCGCCGCGCGCTGCAGCGAATGGAGCAGCGTCTGACGATCGATCGTGAAGTTGTTCTTGTAGCCCTTTGGGATAACGCGGGTGTAGTCGGGGAACTTGCCCTCGACCAGCTTGGAAATCAGCTCGATATCCGCAAAAGTCAGCTTGACCTGATTGTTGGCGATTTCGAGGTCTACCGACTCGTCGATATCTTCCAGCAGGCGCTGCAATTCAAGGATGGTCTTGCGCGGAATGATGACTTCCTGGCGCTGGAAATCCTGTTCGGTCTCGACCTGGCAGAAAGCGAGGCGGTGACCGTCGGTTGCCACGGCGATCACATTCTTGCCATCGACTACGAGCAACAGGCCGTTGAGGTAATACCGGATATCCTGCTGGGCCATTGCGAAGTGCACCATGTTGAACAAGTGCTTGAGCGTCTTCTGCGGCAAAGTGACCTTGGCGTTGAAGTGCTCGGCCTGCGACACGGTCGGAAATTCTTCGGCGGCCAGCGTCTGCAGCGCAAAGCGCGATTTGCCAGACTGGACCGTCATGCGCTTGTTGGCCAGCGATAGGGAAACATCGCCTGAATCCGGCAGCGCACGAAGGATATCGAGCAGCTTGCGCGCGGCCACCGTGGTCGCTGCGACTTCGCCGCCGCTGCCAACATTGGCATGCGTGGTGATCTGCACTTCGATGTCGGTCGACAGGAAAGACACTTTCTCGCCGTCCTTGCGAATGAGGATATTGGCCAGAATCGGCAATGTGTGCCGACGCTCGACAATACCACTCACAATCTGCAGCGGCCGGAGAAGCGTGTCGCGTTGGGTTTTCACCAATTGCATGCTTTTTATCCTTGTAGTGTGAGTTGAAACAATGCTGTGAATCGGAGAAAAGGCCTGTTGCTTACCGACGGTCGCGAGCCGGATCGAGCCATTTCTAAATACCCTCTATTTTGACAGAAAAAGGTTCCTTTCAATGAAATAGAACGGCGTTTTGTTGCCGCAGCGACAAGGCAATCTACAGGGTAGACCGCTTGCTTTGCCGAGGTGGCGCTGTCTTTCCAGGATACCGAGCGGCAAATCAATGCAGAAATGCCGGACGGGGTCGTTTGCCCCGGAGCGACATTCCGGGACAGCCCGTGCCGAAACTTATCCACAAGCCGGTAAGCAGTGGTGGATTAGCCCTTCAGGGTCTGCTCGAGGACGTGGAGTTCGTGGTTGACTTCCGGGCTCTTGCTACGATCCGCTGCGATCTTTCGCACGGCATGCAACACCGTCGTGTGGTCGCGGCCACCAAACAATTCACCAATTTCGGGGAGGCTTTTCTGCGTTAATTCCTTGGCAAGATACATCGCGATCTGGCGCGGACGAGCAATATTAGCCGGGCGCTTTTTCGAGTACATGTCGGCAACTTTAATGTTGAAAAAGTCGGCGACCGTCTTCTGGATGTTCTCCACCGATATCTGTCTATTTTGGACCGAAAGCAGATCTTTCAATGCATCCTTGACAACATCGATCGTAATATCTTTGCCGTGGAAGCGGGAGTAAGCGAGGATCTTGCGCAGCGCGCCTTCGAGTTCGCGGACGTTGGAGCGCAGGTGCTTGGCGACGAAAAAAGCGACGTCGTCGGACAGTACGGCACCTTCCTGTGCAGCCTTCTTAAGCAGAATGGCGACACGCATTTCAAGTTCCGGCGGTTCGACGGCGACCGTCAGACCGGAATCGAAACGTGAAATCAGCCGGTCATCCATGCCGGTGATTTCCTTCGGATAGGTATCGCTGGTAATAATGATTTGTTTCTTGGCCGCAATCAACGCTTCAAACGCGTAAAAGAACTCTTCCTGTGTCCGGCTCTTGCCGGCGAAGAATTGAATATCGTCGATCAGCAGCATGTCGAGCGAATGGTAATACCGTTTGAAATCGTCGAAACCTTTGCGTTGGTAAGCAGTCACTACGTCGCGAACATATTGCTCTGCATGAATGTAGCGGATGCGTACGTTAGGTTTATCGTTCAGCAACTGGTTACCGATCGCATGGATCAAGTGGGTCTTGCCAAGACCTACGCCGCCGTAAAGGAACAACGGGTTATAGGAAACACCTGGATTATTGGCCACCTGGATCGCGGCGGCGCGCGCCAGCTGGTTCGCCTTGCCGGTCACGAAACTTTCGAAGGTCAATGCTGTATTGATCTTGCTTTGGTCGCGTCGTGCGGTGTTTTCGATCAGGATGTCAGCCCGCTCAATTGGGTCTGGTCCCTGGTCAATCATTTGATCATGGCGGCCGTTGCTGCCATTCTGACCATTCTGACTGTTATGGCTATTGCTGCCATTTCCGCCAGATGAGGCGTCGGCAACCGCCGGAGCCGGGCGACGTACCGCATTGCCGCGCGGGTCCAGAATAAACTGGACATCAATCGGCGCTTCCCAGTATTCAGATGCAAGTGTGGTGATCCGGCTGGCGAACTGGGTTTTCACCCAGTCGAGCTTGAAGCGATTGGGCGCGGCGATACGCAGACGGCCATCTTCAAAATCGATGGGCGCCAACGGTTTAATCCATGCACTGTATTGTTGGGGCGTAAGCTCCTGTTCCAGCATTGCAGAACAGGTTTGCCAGAAATCTTCCATGTATTTTTCTATATCTTGTTATGTGGAAATTAAATTGGCCCGGTCCAGACGATACCTCCCTCTATCAGCTTGCTGCCCGGCCCATAGCTACGATCAGGATTTGAGCAGGGCGCAGAATCGATATGTCAGCGATCGGGTTTATCCACACGGGAGAGCTATTCTAACGCCGGGCAACAGAGTTATCCACAGGCTGGGTCATTTTTCCCACATAATAAATTGCTTGCCATTCGCAGAAATTTCCGCTTGAGGAAGGTGCGGCAAGCAAACATCCAACATCGTGCTGATGAAATATACAGCATGTCAGAATGACCATGCCGTGCCGAGGATATTTTTAATTTTTATGCAGTTTTCTCAGGCTTGGTAACATGAACTTTAAACAATTCATCACAAATCGGCCTAGGCCGAATGCGCGCGGAATGGACTTGGCAAAGCTTGAATTACCCTTCCTGGACTGCCCCGTATTGTTCGCATCAGAATTGGTTTACCGCTCCCGCTTCTCTGCCAACAGACCTTGCACAATGGCACAAAATCCCTGCGAAACCGCGCCGGCTTGCCATTCCCGCCATACCTAAGTGATTGACAGAGAAGCGGAAAAGAGTGTCTAATTGCGGGTTCACTGCCTGTTGCGTTTTGTGTGTAGCGCACAAAACAAGAATGGGCCGCGTGATGATTCCACCCATTTTTGCCGATTAGCGAGACCAACATGAAACGTACTTACCAACCTTCCGTCGTACGCCGCAAGCGCACCCATGGCTTCCGTGCACGTATGGCAACCCGCGGTGGCCGCGCTGTGCTGAACGCACGTCGCGCCAAAGGCCGCAAGCGTCTGGCTGTCTAAGCCAGGCACTGCAACCGACGCTGCCGACGTGAGCGAAGATCGTTCACACAGCTACGCACGCGATCGGCGAATCGTTAAAACGGATGATTTTTCATCCGTTTTTCGTTTGCGGCCCGTGTATCGGACCGCACATTTCGTCCTTTATGCGCGCAGCACTCAACTAAGCCACGCCCGGCTTGGCATTGTCGCAGCTAAACGTTTCGCGCCGCGTGCGGTGACCCGCAACACTATCAAGCGTGTAGCGCGCGAACTGTTCCGCCAGTCCGACCTGCCGGCGATCGACTGCATCGTCCGCCTCTCCAGGCCCGTGAACTCCAAAGCCGAACCCGCTACCACCGTCAACCTGAAAGCGCAATTGCGCACAGAACTGACCGAGTTGCTGGCTTCGCAATCGAAGTTAAAGGCCCGGGAATGAAAACGCTTTTGCTGCTACTATTGCGCGCGTACAAGCTCGGCATCAGCCCTTTTCTCGGGCCCAAGTGCCGCTTTTACCCTAGCTGTTCCGACTACGCGACCGAGGCGATCCGTATGTATGGCCCGGGCAAAGGCAGCGTGCTGGCGGCAAAACGTTTGTGCAAGTGTCATCCCTGGCATCCGGGCGGTTTCGATCCGGTGCCGCAGAAAACAACCGATGAGCCAGATGCCAAGGCCTGCGGTTGCCATCACTGAAATCCTGACCACACTGACTGATTATATTTATGGATATCCAACGTACCGTTCTGTGGGTTGTGTTCTCGTTGTCCCTGCTTCTGCTGTGGGATAACTGGATGCGCCACAACGGCAAGCCCTCGATGTTTTTTCCGGGCCTGACACAAGAGGTCGCCAAACCGGCTGCGGGCAATGCGCCGGCAGCCAAGGGTGATGTGCCACAAGCCAGCACGTCGGCGGCACCAGGCGCTGCGGCTGTTCCGGCTGGCGCTCCGGCAGCGAAAAGCGAGATCGTGACGATCACGACCGACGTGGTGAAGGTTGATATCGATACGATGGGCGGTGAAATCAAGCGCCTGGAACTGCTCAAGCATAAAGACGCGGTGGATCCGAACAAGAACATGCTGTTGTTCGACCCGGGCAGCAAGCACACTTATCTCGGCCAGACCGGCTTGATTGGCGGCGATTTCCCTAACCACAAATCCGCTTACATTGCCAAGCCTGGTCCACGTACGCTGGACAATGGCAACCAGGTGCAACTGGTGCTCGAATCCGAGCAGGGCGGCGTCAAACTGATCAAAACCTACACCTTCACGCGCGGTGAGTACACCATCGGCGTCAAGCATGACATCGTCAATAACAGCGGTGCGCCGATCAATCCTTCGCTTTACCTGCAGTTGGTACGCGACGGGAACAATATGGAAAACGAGTCGCACTTCTACAGCACGTTTACGGGTCCGGTGGTCTATACCGACACTGACAAGTACCAGAAGATGACTTTCGAGGACATCGAAGAAGGCAAAGCCAAGCACGCAACAAAAGCGGATAACGGCTGGGTGGCACTGGTCCAGCATTACTTCGTGACGGCGATCGTGCCGCCGGAAAAAATGTCACGTGAAATCTACACCAAGAAGATTGGCAACAACTTGTACTCGACCGGCACCATCCTGCCGGTAGGTACCGTCGCGCCGGGTGCCACGACTTCTGTCGAATCACGCCTGTACTCGGGTCCGCAGGAAACCGAGACCTTGGAAAAGCTGGCTCCCGGTCTTGACCTGGTGAAGGACTACGGCTTGCTGACCATCATTGCCAAGCCTATTTTCTGGCTGATGACACAGATCCACAAAATCCTGGGCAACTGGGGCTGGACCATCATCGCGCTGACCGTGCTGATCAAGCTCGCCTTCTTCCCGCTGTCCGCGGCAAGCTACCGCAGCATGGCCAAGATGAAGACGGTGACGCCGAAGATGCAATCGATTCGCGAGCGCTTCAAGTCCGATCCGGCCAAGATGAACCAGGCCATGATGGAACTGTACCGGACCGAGAAAATCAACCCGCTCGGCGGCTGCCTGCCGATCGTGGTGCAGATCCCGGTGTTCATTGCACTGTACTGGGTGCTGCTGGCATCGGTCGAAATGCGCAACGCGCCGTGGCTGGGCTGGATCCAGGACCTGGCTGCGCCGGACCCGTTCTACATCCTGCCGGTGCTGATGGCGGTATCGATGTTTATCCAGACCAAGCTGAACCCGACGCCGCCCGATCCGATCCAGGCCAAGGTCATGATGTTCATGCCTATCGTGTTCTCGGTAATGTTCTTCTTCTTCCCGGCCGGCCTGGTGCTGTACTGGGTGGTGAACAACATCTTGTCGATCGCGCAGCAATGGGTAATCACCAAGAAAATCGAGGCTGGCCAACCGGCATAAATGCCCTGTCAGGCTCTGTCAAAAAGCCCGCATTGCGCGGGCTTTTTTCTTGTGGCGCTAAACTGCCGTTGTAAAAACTTCCCACGCCACTGCCACCCGTCGTTTTCTGTTGCCCGCGCCGGTAACACAAACCTACAATCGTTTCCATGAACTACGACTCCTCCCCCATCGCAGCCATCGCCACCGCTCCCGGACGCGGCGGCATCGGCGTCGTTCGCATTTCCGGCAAAAATCTCACGTCAGTCATGCAGGCAGTCTGCGGCCCGAAAGCACTGCAGCCACGGCATGCGACCTACCTGCCTTTTCGCAATGAAGACGGCAGCGCGATCGACCAGGGTCTCGCCATCTATTTCAAGGCACCGCATTCGTACACCGGCGAAGATGTGCTGGAATTGCAAGGACACGGTGGCCCGGTGGTGATGCAAATGCTGCTGGCGCGCTGCCTGGAAGCCGGCAAGGAGATCGACCTGCGCCTTGCGCAACCGGGTGAATTCACGCACCGCGCTTTCCTGAACAACAAACTGGACCTGGCCCAGGCCGAAGCGGTCGCCGACCTGATCGAGGCATCGACCGAAGCGGCGGCAAAATCCGCATCGCAATCGCTGTCGGGTGTGTTTTCCAAGACCATTCATGCGCTGGTCGATAAGGTCATCCATCTGCGCATGCTGGTCGAAGCGACACTGGACTTTCCGGAAGAGGAAATCGACTTCCTGGAAAAGTCGGATGCGCGCGGCCAGCTGGAACGTATTCGGGCCAACTTGGCGGAAGTCTTTCAGCAGGCCTCGCAAGGCGCCCTGCTGCGTGATGGCTTGAATGTCGTGCTGGCCGGTCAGCCGAACGTCGGCAAGTCCTCCCTGCTGAATGCGCTCGCCGGTGCAGAAGTGGCGATTGTCACGCCGATTGCCGGCACTACCCGGGACAAGGTGACGGAAACCATCCAGATGGAAGGCATTCCGCTCAATATCATCGATACCGCCGGCATCCGTGACGCCGGTGATGAAGTCGAACGTATCGGTATCGAGCGGACCTGGGGCGAAGTGCACAAGGCGGATGTCATCATGCATCTGCTGGATGCGAGCCGTGGACCGACGCGGGCCGACGAGACCATTGTCAGCCGTTTTCCACCGAATGTCCCGGTGCTGCGCGTCTGGAACAAGATCGACCTGTCAGGACACAAGCCGGCGGTCGACCGCATGAGCGATGCGACACATGTCTACCTGTCGGCGACCGACCGGAGCGGCATCGATCTGCTGCGCAAGGAATTGCTGCGCGTCGCCGGCTGGCAGCAGACGGCAGAGTCACGCTTCATCGCGCGCGAACGGCACTTGCTGGCCTTGAAGGCGGCCCGTGATCATCTCGATATCGCAGCCGAACTGGCCGCCAGTGGCGGCCAGACCAATGATCAGGCGCTCGACCTGCTGGCCGAGGAACTGCGCATCGCGCAAGACAAGCTGAACAGCATTACCGGCGAATTCACGTCCGATGATTTGCTGGGCGTGATTTTCAGCCGTTTCTGCATCGGGAAATAATTACCTGTCAATCGCCCCTTGAGGTTTATCCTCGATTCGTCCGATGTGTTAGCTTTTGTGTAAGAAGCACACACCGTACGCAGTCAGAAACCCGTTCTTCGCACGCCCATGCCAACCTTCCCCCTAAAAGGGGTAGAAACTTTACCGCGCATGCCCGCACTGCAGTAACAAATTGACCGTCAACGACGATGACGACGCGGGGTCTTCTCGATGCGCGCCGCGCGCAGCTTCAAGGATCGCCGCACCGCATAGGTCGCGGCAATCAAAACCATATAGTTAAGTGCAATGATGATTTCCATGTTGTGCTCCTCTGGTTGTCTACCTGCCGGGCGATGCAAGAGGCATTCCCGCTGCCTTGATTTTGATCAAAGGAAAGTTTCCCTTGTGAATCATTGGCTTAGCTAAGCTCATCCTTGGTTGTCCACAGGATTGTCCACGGCATTTGTGGGGAAGTCGAAAGCCGATTGCGCCGATGCGCGCGGTGCGCGAGCCGCTTCAATACGCAACCAACGCTCAAGTACCGAAATGACATGCCGGCGTTCCGCTTCGCCCAACACCCTGCCGGCAGCGATGCCATGCCATTTTGCCAGGCAGGCGCGACAACACGTTGCCGTCGCATGCTGCGCGACAAATACCGGGTGGCCGCGAAACGGCGTTTGCTTTCCGTCGTTTTCCGGGTTGGCTGGCGCCAGGCGCGTGTCGATGAAGTCGCGGGCATGCCGCATGACTTCATCGACGCCCTGGTTTCCCAGGTAGGTACGTTCCTCGGGCTTAAGGTGGAATCGCCGGCGAAACGGCGATCTTTGCAACGCGCGGAAGACCGCGTCGATATGCCTCATCTATCTGTTGCGAGGCAAATTACGCTGCTACATCGGCCAGCAGCCGATGCGCGAGGGCTGTGGCTTGTTCCAGTGCCTGCTCAGGACTGTCAGACGGCGCTTCCACCGTGTGACGCGCATCCTCCGAATCTTTGCCGTGTTCCCGACTGACCAGAACCACTCCTTGATACCGGCCATCGGCCAGTTCCTGAATATCCGCTTGTGCAACCCAGTCTGCCTTGGTGTATTTCACTGCTGCCATGGCGTTCTCCTTTCATCCATATGGAGGTATGGACTATCCCGGGCGTCAGATGTTCGCAGTTGCGGTGATTTTCATCATAGGGAAAATTCCCTGAAGAATCAGATGGATAGCCAATTCTGGCATGCTTTATCCACAGGATTAGCCACAGGAAATGTGGGTAAGGCAGGGCTTGCGCGGTAGTGCTTCAAGCAACGGCGTTGTCGTCTGTAACATCGTCACGGTATTGGGTGGCGATGGCGCGAACCTGTTCTTCGATCTCAATAAAGGCATCGAGGATATCGGGGTCGAAATGCTTGCCCCGCCCTTCACGCATAATGTGCATCGCTTTGTCGTGGCTGAACGCAGGCTTGTAGACCCGCCGTGTGATCAGGGCATCATAGACATCGGCGACTGCCATCAGCCGTGCCGAGGTTGGAATGTCATCGCCCGACAATCCTTCGGGATAGCCTGAGCCATCCCACTTTTCCTGGTGCGAATACGCAATTTCACGCGCAAAGGTAAGAAAGTCGTTACTGCCGCCGAGCTGTCGCTCCACCGACAGGATGGCATCGCGGCCGTAGACTGTATGCAGCTTCATGATCTCGAACTCTTCGGCATCAAGGCGGCCGGGCTTGAGCAGGATGCGATCCGGTACGCCGACCTTGCCGATGTCATGCAAGGGAGCAGACTTGAACAACAGTTCAATATTGGCGTCGGTCAGCAGAGCGGAAAAACGCGGATGCGTCTGTAGCTTACGCGCCAGTGCTTCGACATAGGCTTGGGTGCGGCGAATATGGTTGCCAGTCTCGTTGTCGCGGGTCTCGGCGAGCGAGGCCATGGCCATGATGGTCGCATCCTGCATCTTCACGAGTTCGCGAGTGCGTAAGCCGACCATTTGCTCGAGGAGGTCGTTCTGGTTTTTCAGCTGCTGTCGCGCGTTCTTCAGTTGCAGTTGGGTGGCGACGCGCGCCATCACGATCGGTGGGCTGATCGGCTTGGTGATGTAATCGGCAGCCCCGAGCCCCAACCCCATTTCCTCGTCTTCCGGCCGTACCCTGGCGGTCAGGAAAATAACTGGAATATCGGCGGTGCGTGCATCTGCCTTGAGCCGGCGGCAGGTTTCATAGCCGTCCATCTCCGGCATCACGACGTCGAGCAGGAGCAGGTCGGGCAGCGGATCGGCGGCGGCAATCTGCAAGGCCTTGATGCCGTTGGTCGCGATCCTGATCTTGTACTGCTCCTTCAGCAAGGCCGATAACAAAGCGATGTTGTCGGGCGAATCATCGACCAGCAGGATGGTCGGCTTTTGCACGACGCCGGACGATTGCGTGCTATGCATCGAATGTGCTGAATGCGTCGGATGCGTCATGCCATGCCTTCTGTATTTTCAATCTGGTAGCCTGCCGCCCGCGCACTCTCGCCCAATGCGGCGAGTGCATCGTCGAATTCATACTGGCGCATTGCCTTGTTGATGCGTTCCAGCGCATCGGTGCCAAGCGCGGTAGCCAGCAATCCCGAGGCCTGCTCGAGCAGTTCGGTAGCGTCGGCATCGGAACCGCGCAGCAATTGTGCGAACCGGAAAATGGTCGATTGCATGGCGTCGCGGTCCACAGAAGCGGGAACCAGCGTGGCGGCGGGCGGCGCTTGGCGCGGCAAGACTTTATCGATCGCTGCGTGCAAGCCACGCAGCGTCATGTTCAGGTCGTCCAACATCGGCTGCAATTGTTCGCGCACGAGACCGCGATGGATGTCTTGTTCAATCTGGCCGCACAGGCGCTGCAGCTTGCGTGCGCCCAGCAGGCCGGCGACACCCTTGAGCGTGTGGGCGAGCCGCTCGGCGGCGATGCGGTCATGCTCAAGTGCCTCGGCGATGGATTCGGCGGACTCGCGCTGTCCTTCGCGGAAGCGTCCCAGCATCTGCAGATAGAAGGAACGGCTACCCATGGTACGGGACAATCCATCCTGCACATCGATGCCATCGATAACCAGTTCGGGCTCCTGTTCGGGCAGGCCGCTGTCCGCTTCGGTCACTGCAACCGGGATGTCTGGCCTGGCGTACCGCGGACACCAGCGCCGGATGGTGCGGTAGAACTCGGCAGGATCGACGGGCTTGGCGAGATGGTCGTTCATGCCGGCAGCAAAGCAGCGCTGGCGTTCTTCAACCAGCGCGTGCGCGGTCATCGCAATGATCGGCAGACCAGCGAACCGCCCATCGGCGCGGAGCAGGCGCGTCGCTTCATGGCCATCCATTTCCGGCATCTGCACATCCATCAGCACCAAGCCGTAGCAATCGGCATCCGCTGCTAGCAGCTTGTCCAAGGCAATGCGTCCGTTAGCGGCAATGTCGACTTCGATGCCGGCAGCCTCCAGCAATTCGGTCGCAATCTGCTGGTTGATGTCGTTATCTTCGACCAGCAAGACACGCAGGTCCGCAAACCGTGGCGTCGCTTCACCCGGACGATCCTGCGTCAATGCCGATTTCGGAGCGAACAGGTTGACCAGCGTATCGACCAGCACCGACGCATTGACTGGCTTGGCGAGCACGACATCGGCGCGTGCACGGCCGATACGTTCACGTGCTTCCTCACTGCCATGCGCGGCCAGCAGGACAAGGCGCGGTACGCCGGTCAGCACATCGTCATCCCTGACGGCATCGATGAGTGCGATGCCATCCATGCCGGGCATCTCAAGATCCGTAAATACGGCCGCATACGGCGCGTTGCCGTCCGCCGTGTGAATCATGTCCAGTGCCTGGCCGGCACTGCTGGCGAGATCGATGCGCACCGGCAGCATGCCCAGCGTGTCGGCCAGCACCTTGCGCGCATGTACGTTGTCGTCGACCAGCAGGACGCGCACGCCGTTCAGCGCATTGGGGACGGTGGTGCGTCGTTCGGGCAAGTCGGTCAGGCCGAACCAGCCGGTAAAGCGGACGCTGGTGCCGGCGCCGAGTTCGCTGTCGAGCGAGATGGTGCCGTTCATCAATTCCACCAGGTGTTTCGAAATTGATAGCCCGAGCCCGGTGCCGCCATATTTGCGGGTGGTCGATTCATCGGCCTGGCTGAAGGCGCGGAACAATCTGGCGGTCTGCTCGGGCGTCATGCCGATGCCAGTGTCGCGCACCGTGAATTGCAGCTGTATCCGGTCGGTGCCGGTTTCCAGCACCTCGCAGGAGACATGAATTTCGCCGTGATCGGTGAATTTAATCGCGTTATTGATCAGGTTGATCAACACCTGCCCCAGCCGCAGTGGATCGCCGACCAGATGGCGCGGCACGTCGAGCGGAAACGCGAATAGATACTCAAGCCGTTTTTCATGCGCTTTGGCACCGGTCACGGCGGAGAGATTGCCGAGCACATCGTCGAGATGAAAGCTGACATGCTCGACATCGAGCTTGCCGGCTTCGATCTTTGACAGGTCGAGGATGTCATTGATGATGCCGAGCAGCGACAGCCCTGCGGTACGGATCTTTTCAATGTAGTCGCGCTGCTTGGTATCGAGTTCGGTGCGCAGCGCAAGATGGGCCATGCCGATGACGGCGTTCATCGGCGTGCGGATTTCATGGCTCATGTTGGCCAGAAAGATGGACTTGGCCCTGGTGGTTTCCTCGGCGTGCCGGCGCGCGAGTTCGGCTTCCTTCAGCTCGCCCTGGATCTGCAGGGTTTCAAGGCGGATGCGCTCAGCCACGCTCTGCTGCAGGCTTTCTTCAAGACGCCGGCGCTCGGTGATGTCGGTCATGAAGGACAGCGTTGCCGGTCGCCCTTCCCACTCGATCATCACCGCCGACAGTTCGACCCAGATGATCTTTTGATGGACTGGATTGACAACACGGAAATGGTAATACTGTTGGACTGCATCACCTCGCAGGCGGCGCATATGGTGATCGGTCACCAGGCTGCGGTCGTCGGGATGGACGGCACTGGTGAATGGCATGACGAACAACTCTTCGGGACTGTAGCCGGTGATTTCGGTCAGGCGCGGATTGGCAAACACGAAATGCCCGTCCTGCACGACAAAAATACATTCCGTGACGTTGTTGACGACCTGACGGTAATGTTCTTCCGACTTGTTGAGCGCTTCTTCGAGATGACGGCGTCCGGTGATATCCATGACCACCCATACGGTGCCGCGCGACAGGTCGTGCCGGTTGACCGCGCGCCCGGACAGATAGGCCCAGAACAACGTTCCATCTCCACGCCGCATGCGCAGCTCGGTTTCGTACGATTCGCCACGGCTGACCGCAGCGGCGACCGCCGCACCAGTCTTCAGGTATTCCTCGCGGGAGGGATAATGCAGTTCCAGCGACTTGCCGATGGGATCGACCGCGTTCACCCGGAACATCTGGAACATCGCATCGTTGGCCCAGTTCACCCGCCCTGCCTGATTCAGGAACACCATGCCGACAATGGAGTTTTCCAGGATGGTTTCGCGCTCATCAAGGGTTTGCTTGAGGCGGTCCTCGAGCATCTTGCGTTCGGTGATGTCGGTGATGAAGCAAAGCGCGTCCTGTTGCCGGCGCCGGTCGCTCTGATCGGGCAGGAAAGCGAGGATGGCGGGCTGCCCTTCCCAGTCGATGCGCACGGCGCTGGATTCGACCCACGCGATGCTGCCGTCGCGGCGCACCGCACGAAACAGGATATAGCGCGAAACGGCCACCTCGCCGTCCAAGCGGCGCTGGTAATGCCGCATCACGTTGCCAACATCTTCAGGATGGATCAAGGCGGTGAATGGCTGCTTCAGCAATTCTTCCGGTGCAAAGCCCGACAGCTCGGCGGCACGAGGATTGGCATAAATCAAACGATCGCCCTGCACGACGACAATCGCTTCGCTGACATTCTCGACAACATCGCGATACCGGTCCTGGGAGCGGCGCAGTACGGTTTCTTCGGCGGCCTTGCGCTGTTCGATATCGGTAAAGGTAATGACCAGACGGCGCGCGCCATCGGAAAGGGTCATTACCTGGAAACTGACAATGGTGGTCAGCAGCGAGCCGTCCTTGCGGCGCATTTGCCATTCATTCGGCAAGCGTGACGATGCGGCAAATAATTCAGCAAGGAAGTGATCGCCGAATGCCGCGATGTCGGGCGGCGCAACCATTGTCCAGTGGCGACCGGTGATTTCGTCGGACGCATAACCCAGCATCCGGCAAAAGGCCTGATTGGCGCGCAGAAATATGCCACCGGGATCCAGGAAACAAATTCCGGTTCCCGTCGCTTCGAAAGCCGCTTGCAGCAGTTCGATGTCTTCCGTGGCGCTATGGCTATGTGTTGTCGGTTTTGCCGTCATCCCGCCGTCCGCTTATTATCATCGGCATGGTCTGCCTCCCCGGTAAGCAACGGAATGCGGTCTGCCTGTCTTTCCCGTTGATATCAGGAAAGACGATAGCAGAATTTGTGCGACGGCGGCATGCCGTCGCCTTGTCAAACACTTACTGTGTTGTAAAAGACCATGAGCGGTTGACGTCAATGTTATCCACCTTGCCGATAAACTGCACATCGTAGGTGGTACCGGCCGCCAGGGGGTCGAGCGGGACGATGGCCGCGGCGGATGACGGCGTTTGCGTATCCGAGCCGGAAGTCAGTGGGCGTACGGTCAGATTGGCATTGCTGCCGCGCGGACGGATGGTGAAGCTTTGCACGGACACGGTCGCCGTGATATTGGCATGCACGCTGATCGGATAGCCGACTTCATTGCGATTTGGGACCGGATCCGGCGATTCGTTGTCGCTAAAGAAATTGCGCGGCACCCGCGACTGCGACGGCGCCGGATACACCACCACAGACCCGCGCGGCAAGCCGCGGTCGAGGCCATTGGCGGCAAAATTGGTGGTGAAATAGGTCAGCCCACCCGCGACGGTAGCCGAACCGGCGCCGGCTTCCTTGAACATCGGTTCCAGGATCACGAAGCGGTGGTAAATCGCGGCAATCAAGTCTTCCGCGGCATTGAAGCCGGAAGGGTCCGAGGTCGCGGAAATGACTTCGCCATAGGCATAGCTATTGGTCGACGCGAATCCGTAACGGGCCGCGGCCAGGCGATCTCCCACGGTCCGGCCAGTGAAATCGCGTCTATCCTCAATCTGATCGTGGGTAATGATGTTATTCGTCTTTTGGTAATTCGAATGGCCCTGCGCGGCAACATCGATCAACGCATTGCGTGCCACCGCTTCCAGCCCGATTTGGCGGCGGCGAAAATTAAACCAGTTGAAACCATCGGTGGCGGTATTGCCGGTTGCCTGCGGCGCATTGGGTTCCTGTGCTGAGATCGTCGCGGCGGCGTTGGAAGAGGTGGTGCTTTGGCCGGAATCGCTGCCGCCGCCACAGGCAGCCAGAATCAGCGAAGCAAGCAAAACGGGGTAGATCGAGCGTGTTGGTCGCCCCATGAATATTCCTTTTAACAAAATCCGGTGCGGACATGCCTGCAAGCACCGTCAAGACAAACGCCGGTTAGACGGCAAGTTTAGTATTCGGTTGCAGGCCAGATTGTGAAATTACCTGATGTGGATAAGCTGTATGTTGATGTATACGGGAAAGCGTGAGATACGTGGCAACGACAGTGGTAATAAATCTATGCGCCTGAGTTGGCTTTGCTCACTTGCTTACCTGCGTCTTATCGTGGGAAACGGATCTGCGCTTTCAGACCCAACCCACTGGTGCCTTCTTCCAACTGTACCGATGCTTTGTGCATCGCGGCAATATCCCGCACGATGGTCAGTCCCAGACCGCTGCCATGCACGTTGGCTTCCTGCGCGGACGCGGCCCGATAGAAGGGCGCGAATACACGCTCCCGTTCCGACTGGACAATGCCGGGGCCGCTGTCTTCAACCTCCAGCCGTGGTTCGCCGTCATCCTGTGTAATGCGCAACATGACCTTGCCGCCGGGCGGCGTGTAACGGATCGCGTTGTCAACGAGGTTTGACACCAATTCATGCAATAGCAAGGGATTGGCATTGACCTGCACATCCCCCTCGTCGGCATGAAAGGACAAATCGATATCCTTGCGTACCGCAAGCTGGGCCAGCTCAAGTCCGACCTGACGAGCGACTTCGACCAGCGACACCCGCTGCATGTCGGCGACGACAGCGCCATGTTCGGCACGCGCCAGCGTCAGCAGGCGATTGGCAAGATGCACAGTCGAATCGGTGGTGCGCGCGATGCTCTCGACGATTTCCCGCATCGCCTTCGGATCGTTGGAACGCAAGGCAAGTTCGGCTTGCGTTTTCAACACGGTGAGCGGCGTGCGCAACTGGTGCGAGGCGTCGGCAATGAAGCGCCGCTGGCCAGCGATCAGGGTCTGCAGGCGTGCCATGTAGCCATTCATGGCAACGACCAGCGGGCGCACTTCCTTGTGCACCAGGTCGGCATTGAAATCGGACAGATCGGTCGGTGCACGCGATTCGACATCACTTTTCAGCTGCATCAGCGGGCGCAGCACCAGACGTACGGCAACCCACGCCAGCGCGGCCGCGGCCAGCACCAGCACCGCCTGGCGCGCCAGCGTATCGATCAGGATCTTGCGCGACAACTCGTGCCGGCCTTCCAGGGTTTCGCCGACCTGGATCATCGCGATGCCACGCATGGAATCGTCATACACCGGCTGGTACAACGCAGCGATGCGGACCGGTTCGCTGCGATACGTCGCATGATAGAAATACACCAATGCCGGATAGGCATCGGAGCGCGCCGCGTTGCGCGGCAGGGCCGGCAGATCGTCGTAGCCGGAGACATGCTCGCCATTCACGCCGGTGACCTTGTAATAAATGCGTCCCAGCGTGTCGGTTTCGAAACTATCCAGCGCCACGTAAGGCACATCAGCCACCACGCGGCCGTTGACAATCGACACCCGTTCGGCCAGTGCACGGGTGGAGGCGAGGAGTGAACGATCATAGGCCTGGTCGGCGGCTTCGAGCGCATTGTTGTACACCGACACGGCATCGATCAGCACCAGCACCGCAAGCGGGATCAGCAGCCAGCGCAGCAGTTGCGAACGCAGGCTGCCAAGGGGCGCTTCCGGCAATGCTGCGTTCATTGCGGCTTTTCTTCCAATAAATAACCGAGGCCTCGCAGGGTGGTGATGGCAACGCGTCCCGGCTCGGCGCGTTCGAGTTTTTTGCGTAGCCGGTGCACATAGATTTCGATCGCGTCGATGTTGGCTTCGTCGTCGAGCGCAAAGACGTCGTCGAACAGCTTTTCCTTGGACACGGCGCGTCCGGCGCGCGTCAGCAGCACTTCCAGTACCGCATGTTCACGCGGCGTCAAGGCCAGCGGCGCGCCGCCATAGGTAAACATGCGCGACACGGTATCGAAGGAGAGGGCGCCGCAGGTCAATGTGACGGCTTCGTTGCCTTGCGAGCGGCGCAGCAGCGCCTTGACGCGTGCTTCCAGTTCCGCCAGTTCGAACGGCTTGGGCAGGTAGTCGTCGGCGCCCAGATTGAGTCCCTGCACGCGGTCGTTGAGGCCGCCACGGGCAGTCAATACCAGCACCGGCGTCTTGCTGCCACGCGCGCGCAGGCGCTTGAGCACTTCCAGGCCATCCATTTTCGGCAGGGTCAGGTCAAGGATCACCAGTGCGTATTCCTGCGTATGCAGCAAGGCATCGGCATCGGCGCCGTTCATCGCGCACTCTACCGACAGGCGCGCATCCTGCAGCGCCTTGGTGAGCCAGCGTGACAGTTCGGCATGATCTTCGACCAACAGGATTCGCATGGCAGTACTCGGGCTGGAAAAATGGAGGCTTTCTGGAAAGCTTGACGAAAAACTTTCTATCAATTTTTTGAAAGCATTTTGAAAGCTTGTGACGGTTATGGTGCTTGCTCAAAAGGCAGTGCGACAAAACAAACAAGTCAGCGCCTGCGTTGCGATGCCATCATACGCATTTCGCTCGGATTGCAAAAGTGCATGCCTTTGTCAGCGGCAGATCGCCGATGGATGGATAATTGCAGCGATACCGCCTCCACGGCGGCGTTGAGGAGACATGGTGGGAAAGCGAAACGCAGTGACAATCGTGCTGGCCTTGGCATCGATAGCGTGGCAGGTATCGATGCCGGCATCGGCGTTGGCACGCCCACCCGAATGCGTGGTGCCTGCAAAACCGGGCGGCGGCATGGACCTGACCTGCAAGCTGGCGCGCAAGGGGCTGGCGCAAGTCGCCGCTGACACGCGTGTCGATCCTGCATTGCATATCAGCTATTTGCCGGGCGGCATCGGCGCGGTCGCCTGGAATTCGGTCTTGTCGCAGCGACGCGCGGAAGCCGATACGCTGGTGGTGTTTTCCGGCGGTTCTCTGCTCAACCTTGCACAAGGCAAATACGGCAAGGCTTCAGCCGCCGATGTACGCTGGGTTGCGGCGCTCGGCACGGATTACGGCATGGTGGCGGTACGCAGCGATTCGCCCTACAAGACGCTGGACGATCTGCTGAAGGCGCTCAAGCGTGATGCCGGCAAGATTTCGATCGGCGCCGGCGGCACGGTCGGCAGCCAGGACTGGCTGAAGGTGTCGATCATTGCGAAGCAGGCCGGCATGAATCCGAGGTCCTTGCGCTTCGTTGCCTTTGAAGGCGGCGGCGAATCGTTCACGGCCTTGCTGGCAGGCCATGTGCAGGCGGTTTCCGGTGATACCTCGGAAGCGGCACTGTACGCCGCCGGCGGCAAGATACGGGTGCTGGCCGTGATGAGCGACCAGCGTCTGCCCGGCGTACTGGCCAATGTGCCCACCGCGCGCGAACAAGGTTACGACGTCACTTGGCCGATCATCCGCGGCCTGTACATGGGACCGGAAGTGGGGGACGCGGATTATCGCAAATGGGTGACCGCTTTCGACAGGATGATGGCCGAGCCGTCGTTCGATCAACTACGCGCGGCACACGGTCTGTATCCCTTCGCCATGACCGGCGATGCATTGAGCGAATATGTGCGTGGCGTTGTTGCCACTTATGGCAAACAGGCAAAGGAACTGGGTTTGGTGAGATAGCTATAAAACCGTCGAACCGTCGAGCTCATCGATGGGAGGAGTCGGCAACGTCGCATACCCCGCTGGTCCTGACGTGCGTTGCCAATGCCTGCTGCACATGCCTTTCGTTTGTCCGATGCATCCACATCATTCGTCATGCTTCAAATCCGTTTTCGCCCTTTCCTGCTCGCCTTGTCCATCGGCTTTGTGTCCGCGTTGTTTTGCGAATGGATCAACACGCCTCTGCCGTGGATGATCGGTCCTCTGTTTGCCACCGCTGCCGCACGCATGGGCGGCACATCGCTGGCATGCCCGGTGCGCGTGCGGGAAGCAGGGCAATGGGCTATCGGCGCTGCCCTCGGCCTGTATTTCACGCCAGCCGTGGTGCGGGTGCTGGCCTCGTATAGCGGCTATATCGTGCTTGGCGTACTGTTTGCGCTGGTGCTCGGCGCGGCCTGCGGCTGGCTACTGCACAAGGTGTCGGGTGTTGACCGCACCACGGCGTTTTTTGCGATGGCGGTCGGCGGCGCATCGGAAATGGCCAACCAGGGCGAACGCCATGGCGCCAAGGTGGACCGTGTCGCGGCTTCCCACAGCCTGCGCATCATGATGGTGGTGGCGATCATTCCCTTCCTGTTCAAGTTTCAGGATATACGGGGGCTGGATACTTTCGTTCCGGGAGCACGGGTCGTGCATTACGGCGGCTTGCTGGCGCTGATTGGTCTGACGATCCTGGGCGCCTTGCTGTTCAAGCGCATGAAATCGCCGAATGCTTTCGTGCTCGGACCGCTGGCCATCACGATTGCGCTGACTGCCTCGGACATCAATCTGTCGGCACTGCCGGAATGGATGGTGCACCTTGGTCAGTTGTTCATCGGGATTTCGCTGGGTACGCGCTTTACACCGGAATTTCTCCATACGGCACCGCGCTACCTGGTCAGCGTGGCTTTCTGCACGCTGGTGGCAATGGCCATTGCCGCCGCCTTTGCATTCGGGCTGGCACACATCAGCGGCATCCATCCGGCAACGGCGATCCTGGCGACCTCGCCGGGCGGCATTGCGGAAATGAGCCTGACGGCCAAGAATCTCCAGCTTGGAGTGCCGATCGTCACGGCATTCCATGTGACGCGGCTGGCGGCGCTGGTGATCAGCATCGGCCCGCTGTTCCGGCTGGCGCAGCGCCTGAAAAACCGGCACGGATAGTCAGGAAATGAAGCCGCATCGGTAGTGCAGTTGCTGCATTGGCTGCATTGGCTGCACAAGCACCGATGCACATCGGGCCGGGCTCAGTAACCGACGGTGAAGCGCTGTCGCGGATGCACCGGGTTTTCCAGCTCATCGATCATCGCCACCGCATAGTCTTCCAGCGAGATGTGACTTTCACCGCTCTTGTCAACCAGCAATTGATCGGTGCCGAGGCGAAAATTGCCTGTTCTTTGCCCCGGTGCGATATGCGCCGAAGGACTGAGCATGGTCCAGTCAAGATGTGTTTCCTGCTGCAGCAGCTTGAGTGCTTCCCGTGCGCCTTCGGCGGTGGCCTTCCATTGCGCCGGGAATTCCGGCGTATCGACCACCTGCAAGCCGGGCGCGACTTCCAGGCTGCCGGCACCGCCAACCACCAGCAGTCGCGGGACACCGGCTTCTTGCGTGGCGCGGATGATGGCGCGGATGCCACGCAGATAGTAATCGTAGATATCGCTTTGCGCATGGCCGCTAAATGCGCTGATCACAGCATCGTGGCCTTTCAACTGCGCAGCCAGCGCCGGGTCCAGTACGTCAGCTTTGACGGCGCGAAGTTTGCCATTGCCATGGTCGTCCCCGGCCAGCTTGTCCGGATGCTGAACCAGGGCAGTGACGCCGTGGCCGCGAGAAAGCGCCTCCTTGCGCAAAGCCGATCCGATAAAGCCGCTTGCGCCGATGAGTGCGATGTGCATGATGTTCCCCTTGAAAGTGTCGATGGAGCAGTCATCATCGCGGAAAGCATTGATTCGATAAACGGCAAGATCGATAATTCATTGTTACTTTTTTCTAATCAATACTTGCCATGTCCCTGCTCGGTCAAATCGATCTCAACAGCCTGGTGGTCTTCGATCGGCTGGTCGAATGCGGCAGCTTTACCGCCGCCGCGGAACGCCTCGGCATTGCCAAGGCCCGGGTCAGCATACAGATTGCCCGTCTGGAAGAGCAATTGGGCACCAGCCTGTTCCATCGGACGACGCGGCGCGTGACACTGACCGATGCGGGCCGCAGTTTGCATGCGGAATGCCAGCCTTTGCTGCAGGGATTGCAAGATGCGGTGATGCAGGTCGGGCAGGATGGACGGGACACCGGAAAAGCGGTCCGGCTGAGCGGCACCCTGCGGCTGACCGCGGCAGTCGATCATGCGGTGCTGTCGTTGGCGCCCGCGCTGGCACGCTTTGCCGCCCTGCATCCGGATCTGCACATCGACCTGCGGGCCGGCGATACGGTCGCCGACCTGGTCGGCGAAGGAATCGACGTCGCCATCCGTCTTGGCTGGTTGCGGGATTCCTCGCTGCGCGCGGTGAAGCTCGGCGAGTTCGGTCAGTATCTGGTGGCATCCCCTGATTACCTGCGGCGCAGCGGTACACCAGGCCGGCCCGAAGAACTGGTGGACAAGGAATGGCTGGCGCTCAGCCTGTTGCCAACGCCGCTCACCTGGAAATTCAGCGCGCCGTCCGGCGAGACGTGTAGCGTGCAAATGAAATCACGCATCCGGGTCAATTCACCGGGCGCCCTGCGCGCCTTGCTGCGGCACGGCGCCGGCATCTCGGTGCTGGACCAGCAGGCGGCCAGCGAAGGCATCAAGGCCGGTTACCTGGTGCACGTGTTGCCGGAATGGTCATTGCCGCGTGGCGGCGTGTATGCCGTGTACCCACCGGGGCGGCATGTGCCGGCCAAGGTGCGCAGCTTCATTGCGTTTTACCGTGACTATCTCGAGTCGCTTTGACTGTCGCCGACACCCGTCATCCGCCTCAGGAAAACAACAGTCGGGTCGGCGGCCACCCACGCAGCGCCTCGTCATTGCCTCGGCGCGCAGGGAACATGCCGGCTGCGGTCATCTTCAGCCGGTCGAGCGAAAACTGTCGCAGGTGCTGGGACACGCTCTGGTTGATTTCCATCGAGGCCTGCATCACCAGCATGTCGACTTCCCAATGGACGGTGTCGGCCAATGGCGGCTCCGCCAGTGCACGGCGTTTCGCGGCGCGGGTACGCCCGGATTGTTCGGCCACGACGCAACGGAACGCATCTTCCAGCGTCAGTTTACTGGTTTCGCAGGTCAGCGCCCAGCATTGTGGCTGTTCCGAATGCGGACGCAATAGCTGTTCGCGGCACAGCGTCGCGCACAGTTTCAGCAAGTCCTTTACCGGCATGCGCGTTTGCCGCTCCAGCTGGTCAAGGGTCAGGGAACGCGGTGCGCAGGACACGAACTGGCCAAGCACTTCGGTCGTCATGCAGAGGCGTGCGTACAAGGCGCTGTCGCCCATTAAAAAATCATCGATGGCTTTCATGCTGCTTTCTCCAGTAAATCTGCGCCGAACGCCATGTCGGTCAGGCGGTTCACATCAGTGACGTTTAGTACGGTAGGCAGGCTGGGGTCTTTCAGGCACGTATACAGCTGTGCCACGTCCAGCGCCTGGATCAGCAAGCGGCCTTCGTTGGCCTGGATCACTTGCTTGACCAGCAAGCCTTCGGCATTGCCGGCAAACGGGGTGGGCTTGATCTGGGATGCCTGAAATTCCGGGACGCCATGCAGTTCGTCGACCAGCAGTCCGATGTCCTGCCCGTCATAGCGGACGATGATGACCTGGCTGCTACTTTCGACATGCGCAGGTGCGCCGCGCATCAGGTGGCGCAGATCGAACACCCAGACGAACTGCCGGTTCTCGCCGTAGCGCTGCAGCGCCAGCACGCCGATACGTTCAGGCCGGCCGCCCATCGAGACCGGTGACACTTCCGATGCCGGCAAGGCTTCCAGCACGTGTGCGGCGGGGAGGGCGAGCAGCATGCCGTCGATGAAGAAGCTTGCATACTCGGTCCCGACGCTGGCGGTGACATCGGTCTCCAGTACCGTATCTTCGCGGTTGGCTGCGGAACTGCGTTCGCGTACTTCGCCAAAGGTATCGAAGACCACGGCCAGCACGTCCTCCCGGTATCCATCGGCTACCTTGAATTCACGGTAGCCGTTGGATACCGTGCAAGCCATGATCGCGTAACGATCGTCGTGGACAATGATGCGCGATGCGCTGTTGCCGTTGGCCGAAGTCAGCAGTTCCGGGTCGATGTCGAGCTGCGCGCCGACCGGCCGTGTCGGATCGGTACTGGAGATCACGCGTCCACTGCGATCGATGAAGAGCGCTGTCATGCCGCTCTTGTCAGCCAGTGCGCCGCGCAGCATGGCGGAAAATTCCGGCTCGGAGTCGAACACGATGCCGATGCCGCCAATCACCGTCGATTCGCGATGCGGATCACGGATCGCCGCATGATAGATGTAGGTCGGCCGGTTGCGGTACAGCGGCGTGGGCGCGAACGGCGATACGTAGTAATCCTGTTCGCTGCGTAAGGCCATGACGCTGTTCAGGGTGCTTGCATCGATCATCGTGCCGACCACCGGGACGCCGGCTTCCATCGGATTGGTGCTGGCAATGATGCGGCCTTCGCTGTCGTACACGAAGATGCGGGTGTAGACGGTATAAAGCCGGTTGATGTAGTCGAGGATCGCAGTGATGCTGGCGATGGTTTCGTGATCCTTTTCTTCCGATGCCAGCGCATTGCGCAGTTCCGGCGTCAGCGCCCACCAGCGGCAGTCGTCAGAACGCTCGTACAGATTCCGGTCAAGTAAATCCACCAGCAAGTGCGACACGAATTCCGCACCGCGCAGGCTCGATGCCAGCACCGTTCCATAGAGGTCGCGGATCGATTGCGAAAACAGTTCATTGCTACGCCTGCCGGTCTCGCTGATCTGGTCGAGAATGGTTTTCAGCTTGAGCAGCTCGCCATGCTGGCCGGCGGTCATCACCTGGCCGTTCCAGACCACGCGGCGGATGGTATCCGCCGCGGTCATGATTTCAAACAGCGGCGGGCAAAAGGAGCGGGCGTGCGACAGCAGACCTTCGGCGACGCCCGGGTCGAGTGTGGCAAGCGCATTGCTGCTGTTGCCATGGAACGCGACATCCACCGGAGTCATGACCTGGCCTTGCCAGCCGGGCGGTCCCATGTAGCCCTGATAGCCTTCGGCGCTGATGGTCCGCACCAGATATTCACGACCGCCATAGACCATCAGGCGCGGACTGGCCGTGCGATTGACCGGCACGGCGGCACCAACCGGAATCCAGAGTTCATCGGCGCTGGCGATCACCTGGTTTTTTCCATCGAGCAGCAGCATGTTGGCGCGTTCATCGGCATCACGATGTGAATTGAATATCCCGGCCAGCTCTTCCTCGAAATGGAAGCACAGGCACAGCACGCCGACCGCGACGCCGGTGTCCGGGTGCAGCATGCGGCGCGAGTAAACCAACGCCTGTTTTTTCAGCGGCCGCAAGTCGGTCGCGCGGAAGGTCTCGACATAACTTTCCGCTGCGAGCGTCTGCCGGATCAGCGGGTCGGTGCTGCCTTCGAGTGGTGACGATTCATCGATCTGCACCAGCACGTTGCCCTCGGCGTCGAGCAGGATAATCTCATCGTAGACGGTGTATTTGTTGCGGTAAGCACGCAGACGCAATCGAATCGCGTCGGCGTCGTCGTGCATGCCGGCGACAAAGGCGCAGAGTTCACGGTCGGTGGCAAGAAAGCCAACATCGGCAGTGCGCTCGTAAAGATTGCGCACCACGATGTCGATCACATACTGCGCCTTGGTGCCAATCTCGTCGAGCACGTTGCCGACTTTTTCGGTGACCAGGCTGGTCACCAGTTCCTGTTCGAGCCGATTGAAGCCGGTGCGGGTCGCGGCCATGGTCGGCAAGATGGTTTTCGCTTCGACCGGGCAATTCATCTTGGCGGAAGCTTCGATCATGCGCCACATCAGGTTCAGTTCGCGCAGCGATTGCTCGCAGCGAACGACGTCACGCATGTACGGAAGAAATGTGTCGATGGGCAAGGGCGCTGAATCACTCATGATGACGGTCCTGATCATTATTTTTTTTGATCTCTCCACGCATCCTGAATAGAGACACGCTTCGAGGCGGGCAGCACATTTAGGTGCACTGCAACATTCTTGCAATTTGCAGGCCAGCAGGGAATTTCCGGCGTTTTTAAGCCTCAAACGTTGCCTTTGCTGTTATCAGGCAATGGCCAGGCAATAGCAGGCAAGGGCAACGTCTGTTGTCGTCCCTATTCGCGCCGCGTGCTTATACAGACAGCCAGCGCCGTTTTGGTGCGTATGGGAAAACTCCGCAGAGGCATGCGCAATGCTGGTGCTTGATCGAGAGCGACCAGAGGCGATGTTTTTTTGCTGGCCGTCCGGCGAATGAAGCTAAACTAGAACCGTTATTGCAAGTGATAGACCTATGAAACCTGTTGCACCCGGCACCGTCATTTTTCACCGCCACCGAGGCTATGGCGTTATCACGTCGGTCAATCTGCTGACCGGCTGGATTTCGGCCCGTTTCGGTGACGAGGTGCGCACGCTCGACCTGAATCTTTCCCATGACGAGTTGCAGCACGCCGATGGCGAGCCGATCCGTTTCCGGCGCGATCCGCCGGACCGCATGCCGCACGCGCGGCTGATGGCCATGGTGCGCGAACTGCATCGCGCCGGCTATCAACGCTTATACCTGTATAGCTGGCCGAAACCGTCAGGCCTGCACTGGCGCTGGCACCTGTTCACCGGACAGCGCAACTGGATGGACCGCGCATGGCGCGAAGGCTGGTATGGATCCGGCGCGGATTACAACTTCAACCCGATACTCGGCTGGGGTGACCAGCCGGGCGCCACTTCCAAGGAACTGGTGAACGCATTTGCGCAATTCGATCCGCATGGTCTCGCACAGGCCTTGAAGCGCGATGAAGATCACACCGCATGGTTCGATGCGGTGTGCGAAGCCTTGCTGCCGAATTATGCGTATACCTTGGGCTGGGATTATCGCGATGGACCGGTACCCGAGCACCTTCCGGTGATTCCGGTACGTCGCGGTGTGCCGCCGTATGCGGGGCCGCCACTGCCATGGCCACCTGGCTGGACGCGTCTGTGGACCGGTGGAAGCGCGCTGGTGCGCAGCAGCGTCAGAACAAGTCCCGCTGGCGCCCCTTCAGACGTCTTTCGTTGATTTGCGAGATTGAAGTCTCACGCGGGCCGGCGCTCAGCATGAGCGCATCGCCGGCCGCAATTTCTCCGGGTTCGATCACACGCAGGTAAAAACCGCTATTGCCGGCCTGTACCATCATCTTTGACGCATGACTAAAGCCCATCTTTGCGTTGAACTTGAAGCAGGGCTGGCGCGGTTCCGTCACTTCCAGCAGCGCGGTGCCGATGCGCAGCCAGTCGCCGATCCAGATGTCCTTTTCCAGCAAACCCTGCAGCGTGAGGTTTTCTCCCATCGCGCCGGGCAGCAGCGGCTCTTCACGCTTCAGTGCCGCGAGACGCTGTGCAATCCAGAAACCGTAATGCTCGGAAGGATAGGCATACACGGCCTTATTGATCCCGCCGTGCACAGTAGGGTCTGCCTGTTCATCACCTTCAAGACCAAGCCGGTTCACCCGGACCGCACCAGCGACCGACTGCTTGTGAATTCCGGTGGCGATGCGCCGCACTGGTTCCGTGATGTGTTCCGATGGCCGAACGAACAGGTCGCCGATGGCGCCGACATTAACACTGATGACTTTCATGCTGCCTCGGCCATGCGACGGCGCTGCGCCATGTTGCCTGCCATCACCGATACCGCGATGGCGACCGCCATGGGTACCGCCGCGATATACGACAGGTTGGCCGTGCCCGCTCCCGATACGATGACACCGCCGAGGAAGGCGCCTGCCGCCTGGCCGAGATAAATGGCGGAGGAGTTAAGCGATACCGATGCCGAAGCAAGCGAGGGCGCCATGCCAACCAGGCGTGCCTGCTGCGAGCCATTGATTGCAAAGCAGCCGAGGCCCCACAACAACATGAGCACTACCGCTGCCGGCAGCGAGCCGCGCGACAGCGGCCATGCGATGATCGCCGCCAGCATGCAGCTCATCGCCACCACGCCGACACGCATAGGCCCGATGCGGTCCATCACTCGCGCGCCGATCACATTACCGATGACGCCGGTGATTCCGAAGCACAGGAACAGGAGACTGATGACGGTCGGCGTCGCGCCGATGAAATCCTTCAGCAGCAATGCCATATACGAGAACATGGTGAACATGCCCAGCGCCTGGATCGCGGTGACGGAAATCGCCAGCAGCAGGGGTGTGTTGGCAAACAGCGCCTTCCATGCCGCGCGGTCCATCGGCGCGACGTAAAGTTTGGCGGGAATCTGTATCCAGACAGCGACGGCAAACAGCGCAGAGATTACGCCGACCAGCGCCATGGTTGATCGCCAGCCAATATGCGCACCCAGATAAGAGCCGAGCGGCGTGCCGACCACCGCGGCAATCGACCAGCCGAGGAATACCAGGCCGATCGCCTTGCCGCGCATTGCGATAGGCACCATCAAGCCTGCGGTCGCTGCGGCCTGGGCAGTGAAAAGTGCGGCGCCAATGGCCGTCACGATGCGTATTACTAGCAGGCTGGTATAGTCCGGCGCCAGTGCGGCAATCCCATGCATGACAGCGTAAAGCACGAGGGAAGCGGTGAGCAGCTTGCGCCGGTTAACCGCTGTGGTCCAGCTTGCAAGAAAAGGGCCGCCGACGCAGATCATCATCGCAAAGCCGGAAATCAGCATGCCAACCATGGCATGCGAAATCACGAGGTCGGCAGCAAGCTCATTGAGCATGCCGGGCACGACCATGACGCCGGTGCCGATGGCGAAATTGCCGAGGGTGAGGGACCACAATTTGGGTTGCATGGCTGCTCCGGAAAACGAGGATCCCAGTGTAACCAAAGCCGCCCAAGCTTGCTGAATGGCCGGAAACGGTACGCGAGAACCAAAGCGCCGTGCCCTTAATGGAGGCACGGCGCTTTGAGGATGTTGCGTATCGGTGGATTAGCTGGCTACTTAGCGTCGGCGTTGCGACATATGACCAAGGGCAATCGCCAGCGCGGCGCCGCCCAGCGCTTTAACCAGGGTTGGGTTCTGGGCATAGAAACTACTCATGCGATCAATGACGCCGGGATTTTCGCGTTCGGCATGTGCAGCCAGTTCCTCGACTTGCTGCGGACTAAGCTGGTCAACCTGTTCCGGTGTCAGCTGTACTTGCTGTCCACCGCCACCGCGATTGAGCAGGCCGCCCAAGCCACCTAGGGCGCCACTGCCCAGTACCGAGGCGAGTACAGAAGGGCCGATCGCACCCAGCAACTGGTTCAGCATGCCTGTACGCTGGTTCGTGTCAGCCTGATTGAAGAGCTGGCCCACCATGTTGCTGAACGGTGGTGTCTGATCGGAACGGAAGGCTTGGCTTAAGCCGTCACGTAAATCTTCCTGCGGAGAATTTTGCGCGATGTTATCGAAGTCCTGTTCCACTTCATGCGATGCGCGGCCAGCGCCAGCGCCACTGTATTGCTCCAGAATACGGCCGATGTCGAATCCGAGTCCCATAGTTATCTCCTGTAATCGTTCCTGTGGTTAGCTAGCGCGCCGTACAACATGCCGAAAGGGATTTCAGCGGCCAGTGAGTGGACGGGTGTTTGCGGTGATGCGTTCCGATAGGAGGTCGGCATGTGGCTATAGTTCCGTCAGCCTGACAGGAGATCTACGGTGACGCGTTATCGCTCTCCACGAATGTAGTGTTCCATCTGTTCAATGATGAATTGCTGTTCCGAGATGATGTCGGCTACCAGGTCGCCGATGGAAACCAGACCGACGAGCTTTTCGTTTTCCATGACCGGCAAATGCCGCAGGCGGTTCTCGGTCATCAGCGCCATGCATTGCTCATTGGTTGTATCCGGTCGCACGTACATCACCGAAGTCGTCATGATGTCGCGCACCGGCGTTTCATTGGACGCACGGCCCTTCAGCACCACTTTGCGCGCATAGTCGCGCTCGGTCACGATGCCGACGATTTTTTCGCCTTCCATGACGAGCAGGGCGCCGATGCCGCGTTCCGCCATCAGCTTGATTGCATCGAGCACGGTGGTGGTCGGCGTGACCGTATAGACTTGAGTATTGCTTTTATTCTTCAGAATTTGGGCAACGCTGTGCATGTGCAATCTCCTGATCGAGTGGCGTCAAACCATTGTAGGCATGCTTTCCGCTGTTTGTTTGACCTTGGATAGGAAATAAGCGTTGCCCGTACATGCTATCGTATTTCGAGCGTGCACCCGACGTGTGCATTATCCGAGTACTTGCGGATTTAAAACGTTTTTCGGTGTTCCGTTGGCAAAATCGACGATGTTCTGAAAGGCGGCGCGGAAATAAATCTCGTAACTATCCTTTTCGACATAGCCGAGGTGCGGCGTCGCCAGCACATTGGCATAGCGCAGCAAGGGGAAATCTTTCGTTAGGGGCTCGGTTTCGAACACGTCGAGCGCGGCAAATCCCGGATGACCGGCACGTAATGCGCCATCAAGTGCACCGGAAGCCACCAGTTCCGCCCGGCTGGTATTGACGAAAAGAGCGGAGCGCTTCATGCACGCAAGATCTTCCGCGGTCACGATCTCACGGGTTGCGTCGTTCAGGCGCAGGTGGAGTGACAGCACGTCGGCCCCGGCGAAGAAGCTTTCGCGATTTGCTGCAGCGCGATAGCCGTCGTTCTCCGCAGCGGCCCGGCTAGCTTCACGGCCCCAGACCATCACATCCATGCCAAACGCCTTGCCATAACCGGCCACCATCCTCCCGATGCGACCATATCCCCAGATGGCAAGCGTGCGCCCTTTAAGGACGGTACCGAGCGTGTTGAGTTCTGGGGCTACCGATGCGGTCTGCCACAAGCCATCACGCAAATTTGCCGCGTACTGTGGAATCTTGCGTGTTGCCGCCATGATCAGTGCCCACGTCAATTCCGCCGGCGCAGTCGGATCGCCCACCCCTTCGGCAATCGCGATGCCGCGCTCAGTAGCGGCATCCACGTCCACGTGGCCGCTCAACTTGCCGGTTTGCGAAATCAGTTTCAGGCGCGGCAGTTTTTGTAATAACGCCCGATTGAATGAAGTGCGTTCGCGGATCAGCACCAGCGCGTCGTAGTCGGCTAGACGTATCGCAAGTTGGACGAGTCCGCGTGCGCTATTGTTAAATATCTTCACCTCATGTCCGTCAAGCAGGCGGAAGCAATCTAGGTGGCGGACACTGTCCTGATAGTCGTCGAGGATCGCGATTTTCATGGTGGTTTAGCAAGTTTTTGGTAATTACGTAAGAAAGATACAAGTATGCCGAGAAACAATAAAGGTCTACTACAAAACTCGAGAATTCCTCCTACATTTTTGTTGTAAATCATTGAGCAAGGGTACCCCCGCGTGTACAATCGGTTCCTATTTTTCGCGCCTCGAAACGCATTTTCGACGTTGGCGCGAACCCACCAGCCCGGCCATTATTCTATTTTTCGGGCTGCAGCGCGGTCACTCCGAGACCGCGTTCGACAAGACCGCCGTACCGCTGGTTACCACTGCCAGCCGAGCCACAAGCTAACGACGATCCTGCCGTGCCGGGACAAGACAGAATTCTTTATTGGCATTGGAGGAAGTAACTTATGAACCAACCCGTCATGGGAGGCATTGCACCATTGAATGCGCCAACTTACATTAAGCAGCAAAAGCTGATCAGCTGGGTAGCCGAGATCGCCGCCCTGACCAAGCCCGACCGCATCTACTGGTGCGACGGTTCCCAGGAAGAATATGATCGCCTGTGCGCTGAAATGGTTGCCGCCGGCACCATGAAAAAGCTGAACGAAGCCAAGCGCCCGAACAGCTATCTGGCCTGCTCCGATCCTTCCGACGTCGCCCGTGTCGAAGACCGCACCTTCATCTGCTCAGCGCGCCAGGAAGATGCCGGCCCGACCAACAACTGGATGGCTCCGTCCGAAATGCGCGTCACGCTGAACGGCCTGTTCGACGGCTGCATGCGTGGACGCACCATGTATGTGGTGCCATTCTCGATGGGTCCGCTCGGTTCGCCGATCGCGCATATCGGCGTCGAGCTGTCCGACTCCCCCTATGTCGCCGTCAACATGCGCATCATGACCCGCATGGGCAAGGCCGTGTACGACGTGCTCGGTACCGACGGTGAATTCGTGCCTTGCGTGCACACAGTCGGCAAACCGCTGGCCAAAGGTGAAAAGGATGTGCCGTGGCCCTGCAACGAAACCAAGTACATCGTTCACTACCCTGAAACCCGCGAAATCTGGTCGTTCGGCTCCGGCTATGGCGGCAACGCGCTGCTGGGCAAGAAGTGCTTCGCGCTCCGCATCGCGTCGACCATGGGTCGCGACCAGGGCTGGCTGGCTGAACACATGCTGATCCTCGGCGTTGAATCGCCGGAAGGCAAGAAGCACTATGTGGCAGCGGCATTCCCGTCGGCCTGCGGCAAGACCAACTTCGCAATGCTGATTCCGCCAAAGGCCTTTAACGGCTGGAAAGTCACCACCATCGGCGACGACATCGCCTGGATCAAACCGGGCGCCGATGGCCGCCTGTATGCGATCAATCCGGAAGCCGGCTACTTTGGCGTGGCACCGGGCACCAACACCAGCTCGAACGCCAACTGCATGGCGTCGCTCAGCGGCAACACCATCTTCACCAACGTCGCGCTGACCGACGACGGCGATGTCTGGTGGGAAGGCATGACCAAGGAAGCGCCGGCGCACCTGATCGACTGGCAGGGTAAGGACTGGACACCGGAAAGCGCGAAGGAAACCGGCCGCAAGGCAGCTCATCCGAACGCACGCTTTACCGTCGCCGCAACCCAGAACCCGGTGATCGATCCGGCATGGGACGATCCGGCTGGCGTACCGATTTCGGCGTTCATCTTTGGTGGCCGCCGTTCGACCACCGTGCCGCTCGTCACCGAAGCCCGCAATTGGGTGGAAGGCGTCTACATGGCCGCGACCATGGGTTCGGAAACCACTGCCGCCGCCGCAGGCCAGCAGGGCGTGGTGCGGCGCGATCCGTTCGCGATGCTGCCGTTCATGGGTTACAACATGAGCGACTACTTCCAGCACTGGCTGAACATCGGCAAGAAGATTGCTGCTTCTCCGGCCGAACTGCCAAAGATCTTCTGCGTCAACTGGTTCCGTACCGATGAGAACGGCAAGTTTGTCTGGCCCGGCTTCGGCGACAACATGCGCGTACTGAAGTGGATGCTCGACCGCATTGAAGGCAATGCCGGCGGCGTCGAACACATTTTCGGTGTCACACCGCGCTATGAAGACCTGAAGTGGGACGGCATCGAGTTCACCCGCGAGCAGTTCGATCGGATCACCTCGATCGACAAGAGCGCATGGGAAGCCGAATTGAAGCTGCACGCCGAGCTGTTCGACAAGCTGAAGTACCATTTGCCGGGCGAGCTGGAATCGACCAAGGCTCAGCTGGAAAAACGTCTGGCAGCATAATGTAAATATCAGCCAAGCCTGATTCAGGCTTGGCGATATTGAACAACAAGGCACCTTCGGGTGCCTTTTTCTTTCCTTGCCAGGATTCCATGCAAAATTTACCGGGTTGCCATCCATTTCTTTGGCTCAGAGCATAAAATGCGACATCATTCGCTGCCATGCTTTGGTAGTCATACTTTTTGCTTAAATTAAATTACGTGTGAAATCCGATCGCCGGCGCAACGGCCTTTGGAAAAAAAGATCAGCGGCGCGATACGGACCAATTTTGTGCTGTCAGCTGAAACTATTAAACCGTGGAATAAATTCTGTACCGAAACGAGGATTGAAAATATGGCTGTCAGCTTATTGGCGTTGCTTGATGACATAGCATTTTTGGCCGACGATGTCGCAGCCATGTCGAAAGTCGCAGCGAAAAAAACGGCGGGTGTACTTGGAGACGACATTGCATTGAATGCCGATCAAGTGACCGGCTTCGCTCCGAGCCGGGAGTTGCCAGTAGTTTTTGCTGTAGCAAAAGGCTCTGCAATAAATAAGGCGATCTTGGTGCCTATTGCACTTCTTCTTGTCGCCTTCGCACCCTGGGCATTAACGCCGTTGTTGATGATTGGGGGCGCATTCCTTTGCTTCGAAGGTGTCGAAAAGGTTTTTCATAAGTTTTTGCACTCTGAGGCAGAAGACAAGGCTCGCCACGCTGAACTCATCCATCACGTGCAATTGACGCCTGAGCAGTTACTTGCCGCCGAAAAAGAGAAGATTAAAGGCGCCGTGCGCACGGACTTCATCTTGAGTGCCGAAATCATTGTAATTTCACTCGGTACGCTTCAAGGCGCGCCGTTCATGACTCAAGCCGCCGTACTCGTTGCCATTTCTATTTTGTTTACGATTGGTGTTTATCTTGTCGTCGCCGGGGTTGTAAAGCTAGACGATCTTGGGCTTTATCTTGCCGCTGGTGTCAATGGCGCGAAAAAAGCGGCAGGCCGCTTCATACTGTGGATCACCCCCTACCTGATGAAGACACTTTCTATTCTGGGAACTGTTGCCATGTTCCTTGTCGGCGGCGGCATCATTGCACACGGATTTCCGTTCCTTCATCATTTTGCGGAGCATGCTGCACACGAAGCTCAGGAGCTGCCTACCGTGGGCAATGTTTTAGCGTTCGGGACACCGCTGCTCATCAACATGGCAATCGGTCTCGTTGTAGGCACAATCGTCCTTGCGCTGGTGCATTTATACAAGAAGACATTTCGCAAAAGCGCAGCAGCACATTAAGTAAATGTCGGCCTTTTAGGTTGAGCTGATGCGGTACAGCGAGCCGCAAAAGGCGCCTGCTGCTGTTTTAATTCCACATGCCGGTCGGTTCCAGATAAGGAGACTGTTCCCGTAGCACCCAGCGCAGCGGAAACGCATTTTTCCTGAGTACATAGCGTTCGGGCTGAAAGCGCAGCAGTCGCCTGGCGCCCTCGAATCGGCTTACTTCTTCTTCATCCCACAGGACACTGGCGTTCCCAGTAACCTGCAGGAGGTCGCCATATTCAAAATCAATAAACAGCAATCCGGCCCGGCCATCGGCAAGAATGTTGCCGATGGTGTTGAAAAAATTGTTCCCGACGAAATCCGGCCAGATCAGCTCTCCCTCCGTGCCGACGTTCACAAAACCCGGCTTGCCTCCACGGTGCGACACATCAGCACCATGTGCCTTGCCAGCAGAGGCATCCGCCATGGTTGCGATAAAAAAGGTATCGCTGCGGCGGACCAGCGCTACCGCGTCTGGCGGTAGCGCTCCGGTACCTGACACCAGTCGAGCGTCGCGCCCTCCCGGCTCACGGGTCGCAAGGTTCCGCGTCTGTATATATTTTGGGCAATTGCCAAAACTCTGTTGTACGGAAAACGTAAAGCCCAGCTCGTCGACCTGCGTGACAATGCCATTGGCACGATTACGCCGCCGGGTGTCGAATTCCAGGCCGAGTGCACCGAATCCGGCACCCGGTTTTACCATTGCTGCCAGCGGATCATCGTCATCCAGACGTGCACCGACGCGCAGCGTGGTCGCATCGGGTGAAGCGATAAAGCCAGGCTTGCCCCAGATGATGGACGCCCAGACCTGTGCATTCGCATCGGCACCGCCGAGAAGCAGGGTGGGCAGCTTGTTGAACAATTCACGATGCTGGTCGGGCATGTAATTGCGCAGCACGACCGCACCGACTCTCTCCATCTGCGCGCGGACACCGGCGCGTTCCTGCGCGTCGATTTCTCCGCGATGGAAGGGCTCGGGATTGAGGGCTTGCGGTGAACGAGCGGTATCCATGGCGATCTCCTAAGCGGCTTTGCCGGGATGCGGTGGCAGTTCAATCATCGGCACAAATCGTGGCAGTGTTTCGATGCGTTTCAGCCAAGCCTGCAAGGCGGGATAGGGTTCCAGCGACACGTCGCCTTCCGGAGCGCGGGCGATATAGCTATAGGCAGCGATATCCGCGATGGTCGGATGCGTAGCGGCGAGATAGGGGCGCTCTTGCAATTGCTTGTCCATGACGGTGAATAAGCGAGCGGCAATCGCGGTCGCGGTGTCGATATCATACGGTCGATTGAAGCGTTTGATCACCCGCGCCAACGCAGGCCCGAATGCGATTTCACCAGCGGCGACCGACAGCCAGCGTTGCACTTGCGCGGCGCCGGCCGGGTCGCGTGGCATCCAGTGTTGATCGCCGTATCGCAACGCCAGATACACCAGGATGGCGTTGGAATCGGCGACCACGGTACCGTTGTCGTCGATGACCGGCACTTGTCCGAAAGGATTGAGCTTGAGGAAGTCTTCGCTCTTTTGCTCGCCCGCGCGCAGATCGATGTCGATCGTCGCGTAGGGCAAACCCAACAGCGAAAGAAACAGTTCTGCCCGATGCGCATGGCCGGACACGATGCTGCGATACAGCTTGATCGGGGATGTGGTTTGCATATTGTGCCTCCTGGTCGGTATGGAGACGCCATTGTCCGCGGCAGGCATTACTGAATAAATGGGATGAAACAAACAAAATTGCTTCATAATCCGGAGTAATTTAAAGCAATTCAGGATAATCCGGCGCAGTCCGCGATAAGCGGACAGCATCTCCTGCGCCTCTTCTTTCTTCTCGCACGAACGACATGGACAAGCTGCGTGGTATCCAGACTTTCATCGCCATTGCCGAAAAGGGCAGTCTGACCGCTGCAGCCAATGCGCTCGACACCTCATTGCCAACGGTAGTGCGCAAGCTTGCGGAATTGGAAGAAAGCCTTGGCGTACGCCTGTTCAACAGGACGACGCGCCGCATTCACCTGACTGATGAAGGATTGCGCTATCTCGCTATCTGCAAGACCGCACTCGGACAGCTGGAAGAAGCGGAAGAAGCACTGTTCGATGCCAAGGCCAAGCCGACCGGCAAACTGATGCTGACAGCCCCCGTCTTGTTTGGCCGCCTGCATGTTGCGCCATTGGTAGCGGAATTCATGCGCATATACCCGGAGCTGACGGTCGAAATGCTGCTGCTGGACCGCAACATCGATCTCATCGAGGAAGGCGTCGACGTCGCGGTACGGATCGGTCACCTCGTGGATTCAAGCTTGCATGCGGTCCCTGCCGGTCTCCTGCATCGAGTGATCTGTGCCAGTCCTGGCTATCTGAAGCAGCACGGCACGCCAACGCATCCGAGCGAACTGAGTGCCCATGCCGGCATACGTTTTTCCGGACGAAGCGTGCTCAGTGAGTGGCAGTTCCGTGAAAATGGTCGCGCGCTGAACGTGCGCTTCACACCGCGCCTGATCACCAATTCTGTCGATGCGGCGATCAATGCCTGTCGCGACGGGCTTGGTATCGGTGCATTCTTGTCTTATATGATCCAGGCGCCGGTGCGCGCAGGCGAACTCAAACCAGTGTTGCGCAAGTTCGAAGCTGAACCGCTTCCGATCCATATGCTTTACCCGCATTCCAAGCTCATGTCGGCACGTGTGCGGGCTTTCATCGATTTCGCGGCACCGCGACTGCGGGCGCAGGATTTCACGAAACTTGGAAAGTAAGGCCAGGAAACCGAATTTCTCCTTACTTATTTCTCCTTACTTAATTCGCAATACGTCTTGCATGGCTCAAAGGGAATGGTAAGTGCCAACTCACATCCACTTGGTCTAGCCGCTCTGCTCTAAAATTGCAAAATTGCCACTATCTTTCATCCACGGAATATCCGTATTCGTAACGTATCATTACAAAATAAAACTTGCCACAAGGCAATGTTATGCAAAAATAGAACTCTCGCTGATACCGTTGCAGTTTCTTTGCACATTTTAACAAGCAGCTCTTCATGGTCCCCAGCTCCGCCGACAACAAAGCTAGCACTGCTATTCCCGCGTCACGGCGAGGCGAGATCCTGCTCGAACTCGCCGTTCTCGCATCGAATGCAGCGAATGCCCAAATCGACGGGTTGACGACACGACTTTCCGAAGCGCTATTGCGAGCGTCCGCATCCTGCGCCGATCCGGCCCAGGCACGCCTGCATTTCAATGCGGCCAGCCTGCTGAAGAAAAATCGATATCCGTTTTACTACGTGGTATCGGACCGGCTCGGAGCCATGCTCAAGCAAGAAGTCGAAGCGCTGGCCAACCCGGATTTCCAGCCTTTTGATGCGGGCGATGCGCCGCCTTCACTGGAGCCGGACGTTGAAATCGACAAGAAGCTCTGCCTGGTCAAGGCTAGCCGCGCCATCGAGAATGAACATACGGAGCGCATGGTCGCGCTCGGCATGCGTCTCGGCGCACTGCTTCAACGCAATCCGCTGATCACTGCCGAGAATCCTTTTCGTCCGCACATTTTTCTTTCCGTGATCCATGATGCCTGGTGCGAATTTCAGCCAGACGTTACTGCGCATCACATCGTCTATCCGCTGCTGGGACCGGAACTCTGTCTGGACATGGGGCCGTTGCTGCATGCGCTGAACACGGCGCTGGTCAAGCTGGGCGTCATGCCGCAGCTGGTCAGGAAAACCCGTGGCGAGAATGGTGCCGGCGGCGTCGAAGACTTCGAAGAGCCAGAAGACGATGTGCTGCTGCCACAGCTGCGCCGGCTGTTTTCATCGTCGTCGACATCCACGGACAAGCCTTTGTCCAACGGGTTTCCGGCGCTATTCGACGATGATGCGGTAATTGCCAGCGCTGCGCGCAATGCCTTGCTCGGTTATCTCACCAGCTTCGACAAGAGCAGAGCCGATGCATCGCTTACCGGGTTACTCGACGAGATCAAGCGCAACGCACCGCGCGAAGGACTAAGCCATGCGGATGCGAGTGTTCTTGAACTTGTCGCCAAAATTTTTGAAGTCATCCAGCGTGACCCGCATGTCGCAGAAGAATTGAAGTCGACACTGCTCCGCCTGCAATTACCGGTGCTGAAGGCGGCGCTGCAACAGCCGGAGTTCTTTTTCAAACGTTCACATCCGGCGCGGCGCGCAATCGACACGCTGATCGGTTTGTGTGCAGGTTGGGATCCCGACAAGGGCTCGTCCGACCCGCTATACCTGCTCCTGGTGCGCAGCATTGACCGTATCGCGCAGGAAGCCGACCGTCGGCCGGCTGTTTTCCTTGATGTGGTATCGGATCTGGATGCGTATCGGCGCCGCGAAGAAACCACGACGTTGCAGGCGCTGAAGACAAGCATTGCACAGCGGCTGCAGGATGAAAAAATGATCGAGGCGCGCCGTGCAGCCAGGCAGCAGGTTGCACTGCGCATCGGCACCGGTGAGGTCGTTGCCTTCGTCGAAGCCTTCCTGGAAGACAAATGGGTCCCGGTGCTGACTCTGGCCTACAGTGTCAAGGATGAAAAACCGCAGGCACTCGATCATGCATTGCAAACGATGGACAACCTGGTCTGGAGCGTGAAGCCGAAGATCACGGCTGAAGAGCGCAAGGAACTGCTCGCCAAGCTACCCACCATCGTTGCCAGCCTCAACAAATGGCTGGACATCATCCGCTGGAATGATGACGCGCGCGTCAAGTTCTTCAACGATCTGGCCAAATGCCACGCCTCAATTGTGCGGGCGCCACTGGAGTTGTCGCCCGAGCGCCAGGTCCAGATTGCACTGGCACTGGCGAAACAAGCGGCTGAGCGCCGCCTGCAGCGGCAGGCCAATGCGGAACCCGAACGGGTACCGGATGCATACGATGCGCAGGTACAGGCGCTGGAGCAAGGCGCATGGGTTGATATCGGGCGCGAAGACCGCACCCGGCGGCTGCGTCTTGGCTGGGTCAGTCCGCTGCGCAACCTCTACATTTTCGGCACCCGTGAGCGGCAGGAAGCGCTGTCGATGACCGCGGAAGAATTTGCGCAGGCCCTGCGCGAAGGACGTGCACATATTGTCCCGGGGGCCGGGCTGATAGGGCAGGCGCTGGCCGAAGCACTCGGTATCGACCTTGGCCATAGCGCCAACTCGGACTCCGCCGGCGACAAGTCCGCCGCATAAGCTCTCGCCACTCAAATAGCATTCGGTTGCATCGTTACGCAGGCTGCCTGCGTTGTCCTTGGACTATCCTCCCGCCCCAATGAATGCCACGCATCGCGGCAACTGTGATGTAATCGCATTCACGTTTATCTTCAGGAGGCGTGTCATGGGAATCTTGATTACGGGTCTCGTACTGTTTCTGGGCATCCATCTCGTTCCGGTGCTGACCGGCATGCGGAACAATCTGTTCTCGTCGCTGGGCGAGAAGCGCTACAAGGGAATGTTTTCGCTGGTCTCCGCGCTCGGGCTGATTCTCATCGTTGTCGGCTATGCACGCGCGCCGTCCGAGCCCTACTTGTTTGCCCCCTTTCCATTTGCCATCATGATTGCGCCGCTGGTGATGATCATCAGCTTCATCCTGCTGGCGGCGGCCAACATGAAGACCCATATCCGCCATACGGTCAAGCATCCAATGCTGATTGGAGTTGGTTTGTGGGCGACGGTGCATATGCTGGCCAACGGCGAACTGAAGGCCACGTTGCTGTTCGGCGCCTTTCTCGCGTACGCAATCATCGACCTGTTGTCCGCAACCAGCCGGCATGCGGTGAAATCATTTACGCCGACGTCGCGGCATGATGTTCGTGCAGTGCTCGGTGGCATCGTGATCGCACTGCTGGTCATGACAGTCCATCGCCTGCTGTTCGGCGTGAAGGCGGTGCACTGGGGCGTATAGAGCGCTTCGCACTGGGTAGCCGCCGTCAATCAAGCCGGCTTGAATTCCGCGATCAGGAAATCGATGAAGGTCCGCACCTTGGCCGGCAGATTGCGCCGGCTTGGATAAAACACGAACAAATCGGCGGGCGCCGGCTTGTAATCGGGCAGCACCGGCCGCAGGCGTCCGCTGTCCAGATATTTGGCGACATCCCATTCGGATCGCATCAGGATGCCGTGTCCATCCAGTGCCCATTTCAGTACCACGTCGCCATCGTTACTCGACAACGTTCCTCCTACTTTCACCGATTCCGTCCTGCGCCCTTTTTGCAAACGCCAGACGCCATGCGCATCATCGTTCTGACGATGCAGGATACAGCGGTGCGTGCTCAGTTCTTGCGGTGTGCGCGGCTCGCCCATTTTCTTCAGGTAGGCCGGTGACGCACACAGGAAACGTGCATTCGACATGATCTTGCGTGCGGTCAACCGGGTATCTGGCAATTCACCGAAGCGTATCCCCAGATCAAAGGCTTCTTCGACAAGGTTGATCGGCCGGTCGGTCAGCTGCAGTTGTACCTCGACTTCCGGATAATGCTGTGCAAACGTGGAAATGATGGGCGCGATGGCGGTTCGTCCAAAGCCCAGCGTGGCATTAATGCGCAGCAATCCTTTGGGCGAGCCACGGCTTCCCGCAAGTTGCTCTTCCATTTCGCGAATACTGGCAAGGATCTGAGTCGCGTGGACCAGATAAAGCTCGCCTTCGTTGGTCAGGCTAAGAGTCCGGGTCGTGCGATTGACCAGTCGCACACCGAGCCGTTGCTCCATCTGCGCCAGGCGTTTGGTGGCGGCAGGCGGCGTAATGTCCAGTTCGCGGGCGGTCGCCGAAAGGCTCGCTTTCTTGGCGAGAACAACAAAGAATTGTAACTCGGATGCAGAGTCGGTTTTCACTGATGGTGAATGGTGTATTGAAATACCGTTAATTATACGGACCGGCTTACGCAGTATGCTGGTGTTCTCCCTGATGCAGGTTCTCTCTGAAGAAAAGGTAAGGTGCCCGAATGAAAATCGTTGAAATCCGCGAAAAAACACTTCCGATCAGTTCGCCCATCCGCAATGCTTACATCGATTTCAGCAAGATGACGCTGAGCCTGGTGGCAGTGATCACCGACGTGATCCGTGACGGCAAACCGGTGGTCGGCTACGGCTTCAATTCCAACGGGCGCTATGGCCAGGGCAACCTGATGCGTGAGCGCTTCATCCCGCGCATCCTTGCCGCCGATCCGGCAACGCTGGTCAATGAGGTGGGCAATAACCTTGACCCGCACAAGATCTGGAACTGCATGTTTACCAATGAAAAACCGGGAGGCCACGGCGAGCGGTCGGTGGCGATCGGCACCATTGACATGGCGGTCTGGGATGCGGTGGCGAAGATCGAAAACAAGCCGCTGTTCCGCCTGCTCGCCGAACGCTATGGCGACGGCACGGTGAACAAGGATATCTTTGTCTATGCGGCGGGCGGTTATTACCACCCCGGACAGGATCTGAACGCGCTGAAGGATGAAATGCGCAGCTATATCGACCGCGGCTATACCGTGGTCAAAAAGAAAATCGGCGGTGCGTCGCTGGACGAGGATCTGCGCCGTATCGATGCCATCATGAGTGTGCTGCAGGATGGCCAGAAACTGTGCGTCGATGCCAACGGCCGCTTCGATATGGACACTGCGATTGCCTATGCAAAGGCGATGTCGCAGTATGACTTGTTCTGGTACGAAGAGCCGGGCGATCCGCTCGACTTTGAACTGCAGGCGGTACTGCGCAATTACTACGACAAACCGATGGCGACCGGCGAAGATCTGTTTTCAATGCAGGATGCGCGCAACCTGATCCGTTACGGCGGCATGCGCCCCGACCGCGACTGGCTGCAGTTCGACTGTGCACTGAGCTACGGCCTGGTGGAATACCTGCGCACACTGGATATGCTGCGCCAGCATGGCTGGTCGCCATCACGCTGCATTCCGCACGGCGGCCACCAAATGTCCCTCAATATCGCAGCCGGGCTGGGGCTGGGCGGCAATGAATCGTATCCAGACCTGTTCCAGCCTTTCGGCGGTTTCCCGGATGGCGTCGAAGTCGTCAACGGTTACGTGCACATGCCGGAACTGGTGGGTATCGGCTTTGAAGGAAAAGCCAACCTGTACAGCGAGATGCGCGCGCTGAGCAGTTAGGCCTGCATCCAGGTCGAAAACGTTGATACGGGCATTTTTAATCTTGTGCTCCGAGACTCGCCAAGCGCTTTCAGAAAAAGTTAAAGCCCCGGCATAATGCCAGGACGGCGTTGCCGGGTTAGGCGACGTCAATTTTCGGGAAGACCTCGGCACTTGAAAGTCCCCACCTACTTAACGCTGGCCGCGACCGCAGTTCTGGTTCCGGTAACAATCGTGCTGTCTGACCGCGATGGCCAGCAACTCATCAACACCCGTTCTGGGTATGGCGCTTCGCTGCCCGACATTGGACGCCAGCGTCGACTTGCATCTGGTTAAACCGGTTGAAGCAGCGAAGTTCCGCAAGCGATCGCATGCCTGCATCCCTCCCATGAATCACTACGGCTTTTTGACTTCAGGTGCGTAGTACTGCTGCGACGCACGACTTGCTTTTCTACACGAATCGCGACATCTTTCCTGCAAACAGCTACACTAATCCCATAAAGATTGGATGAATTGGTGAGATTTGACGCAGTTAATGCACGCCACCCTACTAGTACAACGACGCATGCTGGATACCAGCAAGGGGGCAAAGAAATGATTCGCGGTCTGTTGCTTGGCCTGTTATGCGCGGCGCTGCCAGTGAGCTTGCCGGCTTCCGCCGCCGACCTGCCAAAAACAATGCGGCTTGCCAGCCTGGACTGGCTGCCCTATGTAAATGGTTCGCTTGAACAGGAAGGCTGGTCGAGCTTTGTCGCCGAAAGTGCGGCGCGTGCGAGCGGCTATCAGATCAGAATCGAGTATTTTCCCTGGACCCGGGCAGTCCAGCTGGGTTCGCGGGACATCCGCTACGCAGGCTATTTTCCTGCCTATTTCACGAAAGAACGTGCCCGTAGCTGCCATTTTTCACTGCCGATCGGCAGTAGCACTGTCGGCCTCGCTTATCTGAAAAGCGCGCCGGTCAACTGGATCAGCGTGCAAGACCTGACTACCCTGAAGATAGGCGTGGTCGCCGGCTTTTCCAACGGGCCGGCATTGGACGCGATGGTACGCGACGGCAAACTGGCACCGGATGCGTCGCCGAGCGATATGCTTAACCTGCGTAAGCTGCTGGCAGGTCGGGTAAATGCCGTGGTCATCGACAAGCTGGTGTTACGCTATCTGTTGCTGAGCGAGCCCAGCATTGCGCGTGAGCGAGAGCAAATCGCCTTTCATGACAAGCCGCTCGCGGAGTTGCCGCTGCATATATGTTTCCGGCATTCGGCGGAAGGCAAAGTGATGCAACAGGCGTTCAACACCGCTTTACAAACGATGTCCTTGCGTAAGCTGGAAGGCGAGTACTTCCAGCGGCTCGAGCGCAATGCATTGCAGTTACCTTGAATCAGGCGTAAGCACCTAGTCCGTGCATGCGTGACAGAACAATGTTTTTCAGCAAGCATCATGAACTACCGTAGAATTATTACAGCCGGCGTGAGAACCCGCCTATTGCCCATGCCAATCATTCCAACAATCGAGCAACGTGAACCCACACCTACTTTCCGTCGTGAAAGCACCCGTGCAGCTCACACGCCGTTTCGTACAACATCTGTGGGCGGTACAAAATCGAGAGCGAATCAGGCTTTGGCAGGAAATGGCGCAGGTGCGCGGGCTGATGCAACTGCTAATGAAGCAACGCAACGGCTATCGCTGGACCGAGACCGACCGGCGAAAGATCCGTGCTCAATTGCGCAAGCTGGCATCGCTCAGCCCTTACATGGTGCTATTTGTGTCACCGGGTGGTTTTCTGGCGATGCCTGTCCTGGCCTGGTGGCTCGACCGGCGCCGACAAAAACGCCTTGTCAACGAAAGCGAATGCGAGAGCGAGAGCAGCTAAGGCCCGAACGGATTGCGAACTGGCCGGTGAAGAAGCAGGTTGATTTGTCGTGCAACGCGAGGCGCGCATGGCGACAGGACAGCAGGACGATATCCGTCCTAAGTGCTGCTCTAAGTGAAAATCGTTGCAGCGGCACAGGCGGCCCCGGGGAGGACATCAATGGATAAGCAACAACCGGAAGATGAGGATCTCAATCAGACATTGAAAGCCATCGAGGCAACCTATGAGGCCAACCTGCCAGCCAGGCTTGCCGATATCGACGACGCTCTGCAGCACTGCCTCGACGAACCGGCCAATGAAGAGCATCACCATACGTTGCTGATCAAGCTGCACGGTTTGGCCGGATCGGCTGGTACCTTTGGCTTTGCGCGTCTCGGCCTGCAGGCGACCGACCTCGAAATGTTGCTGAGTGCCTTCATGAAAGGCACGGCACCCTTTGGCAAGGATTTCACGCCGATTGCTTCGGGTGTGCGCGACCTGTCGCGCTGGGCGAAGGTCAATCCCAAGGGGGATGACGCTTTGCGCGAAATGGCCGCCACCATGCCGCGCCATCTTCGCGCTAACGACGGCAATGTCGCCGAGCGGCGGCTCATTTACCTGGTACATGACAATCCGATGCTGGCAACCGATATTGCCGTGCAACTGCAGTATTTCGGTTATGAAGTCGAGGTCATCAGCGAACTGGCGCGACTACAAGCCTGCATCGACCGGCGTATGCCGGCGGCCATCGTCATGGACCTCGGCTTCCCGGCTGGCATCCTCGCCGGTGCCAAGGAAATAGCACGCATCAAGACTGCCAACGCGCATCGCTTCGCGTTGATATTCCTGTCGACACGCAGCAATTTCGAAGCGAGGCTGGCCACCGTGCGCGCCGGTGCGGACGGCTATTTTTCCAAGCCGCTTGATATGGTCGCGCTGATCGACCGGCTCGACTACCTGGTGACGGCAGAGGAAGAGCGGCTCTACCGCATCCTGGTGATCGATGATGAAATCGAAACTGCCGATTACTATGCCACAGTGTTGCGCGGCGCCGGCATGGAAGTGCGGGTGCTGCACAAGGTTGTCGACATGCTGAAAGTCCTCGGCGAGTACCGGCCGGAACTGATCTTGTTGGATGTATATATGCCGACCTGCAACGGCATTGACCTCGCACGCATCATCCGCCAGGATCCCATGTACCTCGACGTGCCCATCGTGTTCCTGTCGAGCGAAGGCAATCTCGATAACCAGCTGGACGCGATTGCGTCCGGCGCCGACGATTTCCTGACCAAGCCGATCAAGCCGCTGCAACTGGTGTCGGCACTGACCAGCCGCGCCAAACGTTATCGCGAACTGCGGGCGCTGATTATGCGTGACAGCTTGACAGGGCTGTTTAACCACTCTGCCATCAAGGAACACCTGATTCGCGAGATATCGAACGCGCGTCGTACGGCAACGCAGCTATCGCTGGTGATGATCGATATCGACCGATTTAAAAACATCAATGACAGCTATGGACATCCGGTCGGCGATCAGGTGATTCGCGGGCTGTCACGCTTGCTGCAGCAACGCTTGCGGCGCAGCGACATCATCGGCCGCTACGGCGGCGAAGAGTTTGCGGTGATCATGCCGAATACGCCGGTTGACGCTGCGATGACTGTCCTTGACCAGATCCGCGAGTCATTTTCAAAGATCCGGCATCACGCCGAGCATCAGGACTTTACCGTGACATTTTCCGCCGGCGTGGTCAGCCGGGATGCGGATACCGGAGCGGACGAGTTGTTCCGGCTGGCCGATGTGGCGCTCTATGACGCCAAGAACAGCGGGCGCAACCGCATTGTCAAGGGATAGGAGTACGGGTCAAAAGCGAGCGCCATTGACGTTTGCTTGGCGACCTACAATGCGTGATACTGGATTTCGCGCAGGAACCAGCATCCATTCTTGCTCATGAAATGATAGCTCAACACCCAGTTGCGGTCGGGCTTGAAGACATCGACCACGGTCTTGCCCTGTGCACTCTCGTCCACGGTAAATTCCAGCTGGTTGGCCTTGATGTAGTCGCCAAGCGCAGAACTGGCGGCGTCACCTTGCCGGGTCACCGTGCGCCGCTGCTCGGTGATCTGTTGCTTGCCGCCTTCGATGCCGTATTCAAGACGCACCCGGGTCGATGGGTAGATCGTGCGGCCAAGAGCGAAATTCTTATCGTTCGAAAACTGGTTGAAGAAACTGGAAAAATTTTCTGACTTCTGTGTATCGCAAGCGAAAGCCGCGAGTGGCACGCCGGCAAGGGCGAGCATTGCTGCAGCAATGGCAGTACGGAAGTTCATATGGTTTCCCCTTGGATCTTTGCGGTTTGCGCTTCGAGGTTTGTGTTCTTCTACGCCGTTTACGCCATTTCTTCAGCATACGAGCACGTCTCAAAACGATGCACGCTTGCATCAATAAATTGGTTGATTATTCGCAATCCGCCTTGAAGCGGAACGATAGTCGGCAGGTAATTGAATCGCTTTTCACAAAAAATTCAAATCTGCTCTAGTATTGAGTCCAGCATTTACCGATGAATTTACCCGGCACGCCGATTCAACCGATTGATCTGATTGACGATACGTATGACGCACCAGTCCACCATCGATACAATTCTCGAAGACGATTTTCATCCACTGCCTTACCTGATCCGTTTGCATGCGCAAGCCGCGCCGGACAGGCCGGCACTGGTCCAGGACGGCAATTCGCTGACCTATGCCGAACTGGATGCCTTGATGGACCGCATTGCGGCGTCGCTCCAGCGTGACGGCCTGCGTCCGCGTGATGCGATTGCCATTTGCGCCGGGACCTCGATCCCGTATGCTGCGGTGTTCCTCGGTAGCTTGCGCGCCGGTGTCGCCGTGGCGCCGCTGGCACCCTCGTCGTCGGCGGAAAGCCTGGTGACCATGGCCAAAGACGCGGATGCGCGCTTGCTGTTTCTGGACCGGACAGTGGCGGAGCAACTCGCACCGGTACGTGCATCCATCACCGCACCTGCGGTTGCGCTAGACGGCAGCGACGCCGGCAAGGCTTTCGATGCCTGGCTGGCACCGGAAGGCAGCAAGCCGCAACCGGTGGAGATTGCCCCCGACTGGCCATTCAATATCATTTATTCGTCAGGAACGACCGGTGCGCCAAAAGGCATCGTGCAGCCACATTCGATGCGCTGGACCCATGTGCAGCGCGGTCGCATCAATGGTTATGACGGCAGTGCCGTGACGCTGATTTCAACGCCACTGTATTCGAACACGACGCTGGTCTGTTTTTTCCCGACCGTCACGCTGGGCGGCACCGTGGTGCTGATGGCGAAATTCGATGCCGGCACTTACCTGAAACTGGCTCAACAATATCGTGTCACCCATACCATGCTGGTCCCCGTGCAGTATCAGCGCATTATGGCGCGCGAGGACTTCAGTCAGTACGACCTCTCATCGTTCCGCTGGAAGTTCTGTACCAGTGCACCGTTTTCCGCTGCACTGAAGGCTGACATTCTCAAGCGCTGGCCGGGCGGCCTGGTTGAGTATTACGGCATGACCGAAGGCGGAGGCACCTGCATACTGTCCGCGCATGAACACCCGGACAAGTTACACACCGTCGGTCAGCCGGCCCCCGGACATGACATCCGCCTGATCGACGATGAAGGCAAGGAAGTCGGCCCGGGCGAACTTGGCGAAGTGGTCGGCCATTCACCGGCGATGATGGCCGGTTATCACAACCAGCCACAAAAGACCGCCGAAGCGGAATGGTACGACCCGAGCGGCAAGCGCTTCATCCGGACCGGCGATGTCGGCCGTTTCGATGCAGATGGTTTCCTGACACTGATGGACCGCAAGAAGGACATGATCATTTCCGGCGGCTTCAATGTCTATCCGAGCGATCTGGAAGCGGTGCTGCAGCAGCATCCCGACGTGGTTGAAGCGGCGGTGGTCGGGGTGCCGTCGACCCGCTGGGGCGAGACGCCAATTGCTTTCGCCGTGGTGCGCCCGGGAGCTGCGCTCGACGACAAAACCCTTCTGTCCTGGGCGAATGAACGGCTAGGCAAGACGCAGAGGCTGGCGGCGGTCCAGATCACCGATGTGCTGCCGCGCAGCGCGATCGGCAAAGTCCTCAAGCGCGAATTGCGCGACAGCTTCGGCCGCACGCTTGACTGAGCGACTAAACGACAAAATGACTGAGCGACCAAGCGAATGAGCGGTGGTGCTTCACTTTTCCAAAATAATGAACGACATGAACATACCGGATTCCTCTCTGTACAACACGCAGGAAATTCTTGACCTGCTCAAGCTTGAGCAAACTGATACCGACCGCTATCGTGGCCAGAGCCATTTCATGGGTAGCCCGAATGTTTTCGGCGGCCAGGTAGTGGGGCAGTCGCTGTACGCAGCGGCCGTCACCGTGCCGGAGCGGCGCGTGCATTCACTGCATTCGATGTTCCTGCTGCCGGGGAATCACCGTCTGCCGATCGACTATGAAGTCGAGCGCGTGCGCGACGGCGGCTCGTTCAGTACACGTCGCGTGGTTGCGATCCAGGAAGGCCGGCGAATTTTCGTGATGTCCGCATCGTTTCAGAATATCGAAGAAGGATTGTCGCATCAGAAGGAAGCGCCACAGTCGCAGGATCCGGAAACCATCGAATCCAATATCGCGGCATGGAAACTCCAACCGCCCAATCCCAAGCGTCCTTTCATGCCGGTGCCGGTCGATTTCCGTGCCGACCATGCCGGCGACATCCTGGGCGGCAATGCCGGCATGCAAGGCAAGCAGATATGGACCAAGTCACCGTTCAGCCTGCCGGACGATCCATTGGTGCATGACACGCTGTTCGGCTACGTGTCCGACTACAGTCTGTTATGGACATCGCTGCAGCCGCACGGAATCCGCCTCGGTGATCCTCGCCTGCAGATTGCGAGCCTGGATCACACAATCTGGTTCCACCGTCCGTTCCGGATGGATGAATGGCTGCTGTTTGCGATGGAGTCGCCGAACGCTTCCGGCGGCCGCGGGCTCTGCCTGGCGTACGTGTACAATCGCGGCGGCGATCTGGTGGCCACGATTGCGCAGGAGGGCTTGATCCGGCTGCGCAACAAGCCGAACGCGTAGTCCCGATACTTCTGCGCGGCGCCGACCAGTATTTAGCGAAATACTGGTCGGCGCCGCTTCCTGCTATTCCCAAGAAAGATCCACATGGATGTCGTTTTATCGCCGGAAATCCTCGCGGCGTTGTTCTGTGCCGCCATGATCGCCGGTTTTGTTGATGCCATCGCCGGCGGCGGCGGGCTGATCACCATCCCGGTCTTGCTGCTGGCGCAGGTACCGCCCCTGCATGCACTGGCGACCAATAAGCTGCAAGGCAGTTTTGGTTCGTTGACTGCGTCGGTGATGGCTCTACAACGCGGGCTGGTGCACTGGTCGGACATGCGGGTACTGTTCGTCTGTTCGTTGATCGGTTCGGCAATCGGCGCGTTTGCCGTGCAATTCGTTCGTGCGCAGACGCTCGATATCGTCATTCCAGTGGTGCTGGTCGCGATCGCCATGTATTTCCTGCTGGCGCCGAATGCAGGCGCGGTCGAAAAAAAACCGCGCATCAATCAGGCGGCCTATCGTGGTGTGGTGGTGCCCGGCATTGGCTTCTACGATGGCATGTTCGGCCCGGGTACCGGGTCATTTTTTTCACTGGCCGGCGTCGCCTTGCGTGGCCATAACCTGCTGACCGCAACCGCGCAGGCCAAGGTGCTGAACTTTGCCAGCAACATTGCATCGCTGGCGGTTTTCATTGCCGGCGGCAAGGTCTTGTGGACCGCCGGCGCGGCCATGGTCGCTGGCCAGGTGATCGGGGCCTGGGGAGGTTCACATGCGATGGTGCGCGGCGGGACCAAACTGATACGGCCAATGATCGTGACCGTGTGCGTGGTCATGCTTGGCAGATATTTGTGGCAAAAAGGTTTTCTGTCGTTCTAGCGTCGTTGTTTCCGGCGGGAGTATGAGCGAGCTGATGCATCCCGCTTGCTGCGCGCCTTTGCCGCTGAACTGCGCTCTTGCCATCCGGTCGTATTTTTCAGGGGCCGGACATCGCAGAGCCGGCCTGCATTCATCGCAGCGGAGACAACAATGTACATGGTGTACTGGACCGTGGTGGAAAACGGCGAGGCCTCAGCCCGGGGCCAGGAATTCGCGTCGAGCGATATGACTGGCGCAATGAGGCTCATGGAAAACTTGCGCGCACGCCAGCGAGCTGGCGAGGGAATCTGTTTTGTTGCCATGTCATCCGAAAACCCCGATTCGGTGGGCCATCCCGGCGTGGCCGATCCCGACCCCGATTACAACTGGAAAAAGCGCCGCAGATAACACCCGAGCCTGCGGGATGCCTCGTCCCAATACCCGCATAATCCGCTCAGGGATATCCAGCCTGATTTATGACACACTCCTTTGCACGCGGATGCGCCATGGCGGTCGTCCGTTGCATCCGTATCGCTTGTCAAAGGATAGTTCGACGTGGAAGTACATCAATCCATCCCTTATCTTCGTGAAACACTCCTGTTCCTGGCACTGACCGGCATCCTGATTCCCCTGTTGCAGCGGGCGCGCGTCAACCAGGTACTCGGTTTTCTGGCTGTCGGCACCCTGATTGGACCGTTCGGACTGGGACTGTGGGCGGGCGAATTTCCCTGGCTGGCGTACTTCACCTTTCCTGATCGCGATGGTGTGGCGGCACTGGCGGAGTTCGGTGTGCTGTTTCTGATGTTCATGATCGGCCTCGAATTGTCGGCCTCGCGCCTTTGGGCGTTAAGACATTGGGTATTCGGCGCAGGTGTTGCACAAGTCGTCTTCAGTGCAACACTGATTGGCGGGCTGGCCTGGTGGTTTGGCAATCCCCCGGAGGTGGCCGCCATCCTCGGCTTTGTGCTGTCGTTGTCGTCGACTGCGGTAGTGATGCAATTGATGGATGAGCAGCGTTCGCTCGGTACGCCGCTTGGCCGTGCCGGCTTTTCGATCCTGATGCTGCAAGACCTGGCAGTGGTGCCTTTGCTGATCCTGATCGGCGTGCTGGCAACCGGCCGCACCGAGGGCATGGTGGCATTGGCCGGACTGGCATTGTTGAAGGCTGCCGTTGCCATCGTGCTGATTTACCTGCTCGGACGCCGCGTGATACGACCGCTGTTCCAGACCTTCGTACAGCAACGCCAGCCGGACGTATTCATGGCACTGACGCTCCTGAGCACGCTCGGCATTGCGGCATTGACGGAAATGGCCGGCTTGTCGATGGCGCTGGGAGCTTTTCTGGCCGGTCTGCTGCTGGCGGAAACCGAGTTCCGGCACGAGGTCGAAGTGACCATCGAGCCATTCAAGGGCTTGCTGATGGGCTTGTTCTTCATGTCGGTCGGCATGTCGATCGACTTGCGCGAAGTGGCGCGCTCGCCTTTATGGTTACCGCTGTCAGTGGCCGGGCTGTTTGCAATCAAGATGCTGGTAACGGCTGTCGTCCTGCGCATTGGCGGTTTTCGCTGGGGTCATTCTATCGAGGGCGGCGCCTTGCTGGGGCAGGGTGGGGAATTTACATTCATCGTGATCGGCTATGCGTTGACCGCCAAACTGATGCCGGTGGCGACCGGGCAATTCATCATGCTGGTCGTTGGCTTGAGCTTGTTCGCCACGCCCCTGATCGCGAAAGCAGGCCGCAGTTTCCGTGAGCATACGGAAAGCCGGCGGTCGGCAGCGCAGGCCGAGCGTGACTTGCCGGAGCAGGCGGAGCGGGAAGAGGGCCACGTCATCATCGCTGGCTTTGGTCGTGTCGGGCAGTTGGTGGCACAACTGGTAACGGCACAAGAAATTCCTTATGTCGCTTTCGAAACGGATGCGCGGATGGTGAGCAAGCTGCATGGCATGGGATTGCCAGTGTTCTTCGGCGACGCGGCGCGAGTGGAACTGTTGCACAAGGTCCGCGCGGAAAAAGCGGCCGCCATCGTGCTGACCATGGATCATCCGGCATCAGCGCTGCATGCAGTAAAAGCCATCCGTCGCGCCTATGCGGGTATTCCGCTCTATGCGCGTTCACGCGATGAAAAGCACGCGGTTGCGTTGCGCCATGCGGGAGCCACGCACGTTATCCCGGAAACCCTGGAAGCCGGATTACAGCTGTCGGCGCTGGTGCTGCAGGCAGTAGGGCTGCCAGAAGGGAGTGCCGCGCATGTGGTGCAGCTGGAGCGAGAACGGCGTATTGCGGAACTGCAGGCTTAACGCTGAACCGTACACCGCGCTTTTCAATAGCGTCCTAATCGGTACGCGCAAGGATCGCGTTCGCCACCCGGCGCGCGCTTGGCAGGAAACGGGCGATGGTACTCAACAACTCATCTTCGCTGACAGGCTTGCCGAGATAGGCGTCGCATCCGGCCCAGCTGCCGCGGAATTTATCGAAAGCCGAAGTTTTGCTGCTTAACATGACAACTGCCGATCCTTTGGTGGCAGCACTGGACTTGATTCGCTTGCAAACCTGGTAACCATCCATGCCGGGCATCAGGATGTCGAGAAAAACACAGGTGTATTGCTTGGCTTGCGCCATGTCGATGGCGATTTCGCCGTTTTCTGCGAAGTCGACGTCGAATCGGAAAGGCGCGAGCTTGGCCCGCATGAATGCGCGTACTGTTGCACTGTCATCGACTACCAGCACCGATTCAATTGGTTTGGCGTCCACGACGGCCGGCGGCATCGGCATGTCCCGGTCGGTGGCACGGCGCCGCGCTGTTCCGTCCCAGGGAATGTTTTCAGCATGCTGACGCCGGCGTGCGCGTTCGGCCAGCGCAGCATGCATTTGGGCGTCGAGTTGCTCGAAAAGACGCATCCAATGAATAGGCTTCGCCACCACAGGCCAGGCGCTGCTGCCATCTCCGCGTCCGATGAACACCACGGGTGCAAACAGGTTGGGCTTGCGCTCCTGCATCTGACGAATGCCCTCCGAGCTATCGCCGTTGACGAGGTAAATATCGGGACGCTCATCAGTCGACGCTGCCTCGACGTAGCAGAAGGGTCGGCGTCCGGTCAGACGGAAGGTGGAGGAAAGCAGGCTTTTTTCAGCGTCGGTGAACCCGACCACTTCCAATACGAAGCGATGGTTGCCTGAAACAGGAGTGTCGGAGGAAAAGGCCATTTTCGTAGGAGATGACGGCGGTTCGATCGAATATTATGCTAGTAGGGGCAGGTCAAAAAATTAACTTAATGATAACAGAATTCGTCTGCAGCCTAGTAGTTTTGCCAGTCTTGCCGGGGGCGTCGCGTTTTTTGCAAAACGTCGATAATAAGGCTTGGCGAACTTGTTGAGGCAAACCATGACCGATTTTCGTAGCGATACCGTGACACAACCAACGGCAGCCATGAAGCAGGCGATGCTGGAGGCGCCGCTGGGCGACGATGTGTTTGGCGACGACCCGACCATTAACCGATTGCAGGAACTAGGTGCCGGCATGCTGGGCTATGAGGCTGGACTGTTCGCACCCAGTGGCACCCAGACCAACCTGATCGCATTGATGACGCATTGCCAGCGCGGCGAGGAAGCCATCGTCGGCCAACAATGGCATACCTACCGCTGGGAAGCCGGCGGCATGGCGGTGCTTGGGTCGATCCAGCCACAGCCGCTGGAAAACCAGGCGGACGGCACCATTGCACTGACCGATATCGAAGCGGCCATCAAGCCGGATGACCCGCATTTCGCAAAAACCAGGCTGATCGTGCTGGAGAACACCACCGGTGGCAAGGTGCTGCCGCTGTCGTACATGCGCGAAGTCCAGTCACTGGCGCAGCGCCACGGCCTGAATACCCATATTGACGGCGCCCGATTGTTCAACGCGGCGGTGGCACTGGCTGACGGCGGCGACCCGGTAACACAGGCACGCGCCATGTGTCAGTCCTATGATTCAGTGTCGCTGTGCCTGTCCAAGGGACTGGGTGCGCCGGTAGGTTCGCTGCTGCTGGGTTCGAAGGACTTCATTGCACGCGCCCGGCGCATCCGGAAAATGCTGGGTGGCGGCATGCGCCAGGCAGGTGTGCTGGCGGCGGCCGGCATCTATGCGCTGGAAAACAATGTGCGCCGCATGGGGGATGACCATGCCAATGCCCAGCTGCTGGTACAGGGCCTTGGCCGCGCCGTCGCGAATCATTCCAGGCTGGAAGGCAAGGCCACCGTCCAGCCAGCACAAACCAATATCGTGTTCTTCGACGTCGACGCCGAGATCGCCGACGCTTTCGTGGAACATCTCGCAACACACAAGGTGCGGGTAACGAGCGGCTACTACAAGACCAAAGAGAAAGCCATGAAAAGGATACGCTGGGTCACGCATCTGGATGTGAATCGTGCCGATGTAGAACGTGCACTGGAAGTTGTTGCCGCATTCTGATTGTTTGCCTTGATATCTGATCTGCAAAATGCGGGTATTCAGTACACCGGCGCTTTATTTCCGCATTGAAATGCAGGGCAGAAATTCATTCCTTAGTGCCTATTAAGTCCGTGCCAAGTCACTGTCGCGTCAGGTTTATTTCCATCAAATTAGTTGGAACCGCTCTAGCTTGCCTGTAGTCAGAAGCGGCTGTACAGCAGGAAATTTTGCGTTTGCGAAATCTCCGCAGCTTCTGATTGATGAACAGGATGGAAATGGTAAAGAAAACATTGGCGACGATCGGCTTGATCGCAGGAGGATGGACAATCGCAACAGCGGCACAGGCGGAAGTGCGCATTATCGGGGATGTCGGAACCACAGGTATCGGCTTCCATGCAAGCATTCCCTTGCGGCCTGACATGAATGCGCGTTTGGGCTCAGGCTTCCTCGGCTATTCCTATGAGGGCAAAACGCGCGATATGGAATATCAACTCAAGCTGAAGGCGAATACCTACGAAGCCTTGCTTGACTGGTTTCCTGCAGCCGATAGCAGCTTCCGCGTTACGACGGGTCTGGCGTATAACGGCAACAAGATTGATGTGGTCGCGCAGCCGAATGTCGCCGGTGGCTATACCGTCAATGGCAGGACCTACAGCACCGGTGTTGTCGGTCAGGTCAATGGCAAGGTCAGCTTTAACAAAGTTGCACCTTATCTCGGCATCGGCTGGGGACGTCCTTCGGAAAAGGAAAAGGGTTGGTCGTTTTCCACTGATGTCGGCGTGCTGTTTCAGGGCTCGCCCAAAACTTCGCTTTCCAACACAGGTTGCGCTGCGGGAGCGGCGGTGTGCACACAGTTTGCGAATGATCTCGCACGGGAAAATGAGCAATTACGCGATGAGGTCGGGCGGTTCAAGGCTTATCCGGTACTGAGGGTGGGTATCAGCTATCGATTCTGATCCTGACTGTGCATGATTGTCGCCCTCGCAACGCGGCTTATAGGAATTGACTATCAGAAGCCTTGGATAAATCAACTTGTTCTATCAAATGCGAATCATTATCATCTTCTGTAAGGATCTTTGATACGTTGATATAGAAGAAGGAGCAGACATGGTTACCGCTGCAAGAACCATCAGCCAGATCGTCGTCCACATGGCCGTGGCGTTTGTGACGCTCTACGTGGTGACCGGATCGATTGCGTTCGGCGGCCTTGCCGCGATCCTTGAGCCGATCTGCAATGTGATTGTCATGCCCCTGCATGACAAGTTATGGAAACGGATCCGCGAGCGTGTCGGCGCACAGAGAGCGGGCGCGCAGCGCACATCTCCGACGGCGTCCGTCACCGCCTGAATCCCACCCGTGCATGGCGGGCCGCTCGCCCGCACACTTTTCTCTTCCTTTTTTTCCCCGCCTTACTTTTCCAGCAACGACCGCAACATCCACGCTGTCTTTTCATGAATTTGCATGCGTTGGGTTAGCAAGTCCGCAGTCGGCTCGTCATTTGCCTGTTCCAGCACCTTGAACATTGAACGTGCGGTACGGATGACCGCCTCCTGATCCTGCACCAGTTGACGGATCATTTCCTGCGCATTCGGTACGCCATCGGGTTCATTGATCGTGCTCAGGCGAGCAAAGTCGCCATAGGTACCTGGCGCGAAGCTACCCAGCGCACGGATGCGCTCGGCGATCACGTCCACCGCGTCTGCCAGTTCGGTGTACTGGGTTTCAAACATCAGGTGTAGTGTCTGGAACATCGGGCCAGTCACGTTCCAGTGAAAGTTGTGGGTCTTCAGATAAAGCGTGTAGGTGTCGGCCAGCAGGCGGGAAAGACCATCGACGATAGCGTGGCGGTCCTGTTCGGAAATTCCAATATCCATATCCATTCTTTTATTCTCCAATTTGTGGTCTTTACATCGCTACGACCGCGCGGCAGGCTGGCGGTTCGCCGTCCGGTGCGGACGAATGATGCCCCATATAGATGGGATGGCGTCAGCGGCAATTCATCGTTAAGGTGTTATCAGCGTGATACCCTGAAGAAATACCCGGAACGGCAAATAAGTGCCGGTATATGCCGAACTGAAAATCAAATAACCAAGGAGACAAAAAATGACCTTTACCGAAGCGACCAAGACCTGCCTGTCCAAGTACGCGGATTTCAATGGTCGCGCATCACGCTCGGAATACTGGTGGTTCGTGCTGTTTACCATCATCGCCAGCGTCGTACTTTCCTTTGTCAGCAATACGCTGTCGGGGCTATTTTCGCTGGGTATGCTGCTACCGTCGATTGCCGCCGCCACACGCCGGCTGCATGACACCGACCGTAGCGGATGGATGCAGTTGATTGGCATCGTGCCCGTGCTGGGCTGGATCGCGATCATTTATTTCCTTGCCCAACCGAGCACGGCCGCAAGCCGTTTCGACTCGGTTAAGGCAGCATCCGAAGCAGCATAAGCGGACATGTTTCCGGCCAGCCTATTGCGTGGCCGGCAGATTTTTAGCGCACCCGGTCGGTCTAACTTTCATTGACCATGGAGGTTTCCATGCCGACACAATTCTCGGGCGGTTGCGCGTGTGGCGCCATACGTTATCAGTGCGCAGCGCCACCGCTGGCGATGTACAACTGCCACTGTCAAAGTTGCCAGCATGCGGGTGGTGGCGCGTTTGCTCCTTTAATAGTGGTTGCCGCACCATCCCTTGATGTACGCGGCACACCAAAGCGGTTTTTCACTCAGGCAATTGCGGACAGCCACAGCGAGCGCTGCTTTTGCGGCGAATGTGGTTCGCCGCTGTTTGTGCTGGGCGAGCGCACGCCGGATGTAATCTTGATCCACGCATCGTCGCTCGACGAGCCGGATTGGTTCAAACCGGTCGCCGATATCTGGACGGTCAGCGCCTTGCCTTGGGCCAATATGGACCGACATATTCCCAAGGTATTCAAATCACCGCCCTTGCTGGAACCGGAAGGCGAAGTCACCTTGTAAGCACTCCCGTATAGCGTGTCGCTTAATGCCCGACGTCCGGGAAAATCAAATCGCGGCCGCCTGACTGGCGGCTACCGCCCCCGCTTCCACCGGAACTGGTGGCGGTATCGGAACGCGGCACGGGCGCCAAGTCGCGCCCGATGCCGCTGAGATACCGGTTAAGTTCATCGCCGCTGAGCATTGGTGCGGGATCATTGCCGCGTTCCATGGGCGGTGCTTCAGGCGGCGCGATGACGACGGTCGTGCTCTCGCGCTGAATTACGCCGTAGCCAGGCGCCGGCATTTCCATATTTTCAGTCACCTTATCCACCCACGCTTCGGACGGCGCGTTGACCAGTACGGGCGGCGGTCGTTTCGGCTGCGGGAACTTGGCCTTGACATCGATCATCTTCGATTTGATGGTGTCGCGGAAAAAATCTCCGACGAGCAGCAGGGCGTTATGGCCACCCTGGCCCCAATAGTCACTGCGCATGGTCACACGCGAGTCATTGAAACCGACCCAGGCGCCGGCAACGATATTGGGATGCATCATGATGAACCAGCCATCGGTATTGTTTTGCGTGGTGCCAGTCTTGCCGGCGATGTCGGCCACGATTTTAAAGCGGCTGCGGACTTCCGTTGCGGTGCCTTGGCGCACTACGCCGCGCATCATGTCAATGAGTTCGATTGCCGTGTCTTCGGACATGACGCGGCGCGACTCGGTATTGAATTCGGCCACCACATTGCCGTCACGGTCGGTGATCTTTCGGATCGCGACCGGCTCACGGTAGCTGCCAACACGGGCAATCGTCGAATAGGCTGACACCATTTCCAGCAGCGTCACGGGACTTGTGCCCAGCGAGAGGGAGGGTACCGGGTCGAGCCGGCTTTGGCTTACGCCGATGTCGCGCGCCAGCTTGAGCACGTTGGGCAAGCCGACGTCCTGCATCACCTGCGCGGTAATCGTGTTCTTGGAATAAATCAGGCCTTCACGCAGGCTCATCATGCGCCCGCTGAAGCCCGACATGTCCGTTGGCCGCCAGACGCTGCCGTCGGGTGCGCGGATTTCAACCTGACCATCCGGGTAGACCCGATCCGGGCGCAATCCCTGTTCCAGCGCAGCGCCATACACAATTGGTTTGAACGTGGAGCCTGGTTGCCGTTCTGCTTGGGCGACATGGTCAAACTGGTCGCGCTCAAAGCTGCGGCTGCCGATCCAGGCCTTGATCTCTCCGCTTACCGGATCCATCGCCAGGAAGCCAGCTTCAAGTCGCGTCTTGTTGTCACGAAGTCGGGTCATGAAGCCGGTGTTCGCTTTCAGCTTTGCCAGTGCAGCTTCGTCGGTCTGTCCTGAACCGATTGCCTTCTTGTACTCCGCGGTTTCCCGCACGAAGGCGTCAAGCAACTCGGGACGTGCGGACCAGAAATAGCTGAAGGGCTCGACGCTCTTGCGTAGCGCACCATAGGCAGTCGGTGTTTGTGAAGCAACGCGCTCGGTACTGCGGCCCCATTCGACATCGGCAATGTCTTGCAGTACCTGCGATTGCCGCTCGACCGCTTCGGCCGCCATCTGCTGCAAGCGATCGTCGATGGTGCTCTGAATGACCAGCCCGTCGGTGTAAAGGTTATAGTCGTTGGCGTCAGCCCATTCGATCAGCTGCCTGCGCACATAGGCGGCGAAATGCGGAGCCACGCCGAGCGGATCCGGCTGGCGCGTCAGCTTGACCTGCAAGGCTTGCTCGCGCATGGTGTTGAACTGGTCCTCGGATAGCAGGCCGCGCTTGAGCATTTGCGCAAGTACCACGTTACGGCGCTTCTGCGCGCGTTCCGGATTGATGATCGGGTTGTAATAGCTGGTTCCCTTGAGCATGCCGACCAGGGTAGCGCTTTCGACGACGTCCAGTTCGGAGGCCGGCTTGTCGTAATAGGTGCGCGCCGCCATTTCGATGCCAACGACGTTGTACAGAAAAGGTACACTGTTCAGATACGTTTCGAGGATCTCGTCCTTGGTGTATGTCTGTTCAATCTTGATGGCAGTAATGATTTCGCGCAGCTTGCGGTCTATCGTGCGGGATCGGCCGATCTCCTCAGGGAAGAGATTGCGCACAAGCTGCTGGGTGATCGTGGAACCGCCCTGGGCGTCACCGCGCAAGGTATGTACGATAGCGGACAAGGTCCGGCTGACATCGATGCCGCGATGTTCATAGAAACGGTGATCTTCGGTGGCGATCAGTGCTTCCAGCACATGTGGCGAAATTTGCTCAAGTCCGACCTGTTCCTGCTGGCCGCGACTAAAGGTGGCGAGATGGGTACCGTCTGCAGACAGCAGGATGCTGGGCTGCGCGCTACGGGCATGTAACAGTGCTTCTAGGCCCGGAGTAGTGGGAACAATCTTGGCGACATAGCTGGCGACCAACGCGGAAACGCCCAGCAGCATGATGGTGAAAACACCTGACAGGATGAAGAAATAACGCCAAATTTTGCGCTTTCGCTGGGGCTGTCGCTTATCTTTGCTTGAACGATGTTGCTGGTCTGGCTTGTCGGGCTTCTCGTTGTCCACCATTGACACCTTTTCAGTTGATGGCCATTTGGACAAGGTTGCAGATGTTTGGTTTTACCTTTCCTGCGCAAACCACTTGCGGCAGATTAGGCTGACGCTATCAAGGCAAGTTACGGGTTGAGGCAAATCAAGAGTGGGGAGGATATGGTCAGAACGGCATCGACGTTACACGCAGGGGTAGGTAACATTCGCTTTCCCTTTTGCATGTTTCTCGTTGACAATACCCAGCATGGTTACTGGCTCTCTCATTACTGACGACGTGCGTCGTTTCGTGCTGACGAGCATTCCGTCCGTCCCGTACCTTGAAGCGATGCTGTTGCTGCGCGCCGAGGATACCGGGGATTGGGACAGTGTCATGCTGGCCAATCGCCTGTATCTGAGCGAGAAAGCGGCAGCCTTGCTGCTGACTGAACTGCATGATGCTGGCATTCTGAGTCACGATGCAGCATCTCCTGGCCGTTACCGTTACGCTCCGACTTCCGAAGGGCTGCGCCAAATGATCGATCAGGTAGCCGCTGCGTATTCAACACAACTTGTGGCGATGACCAATCTTATCCATTCCAAATCCGGCAGGAAAGCACAACAGTTTGCCGATGCTTTCAAATGGCGAAAGGATTCCTGAGATGGCTCCTGTTATTTATGCGCTGTGCGCAATTACCTCGATGCTTTGCTCATGGCTGCTACTGCGTGGTTACCGTCGCAATGGTTACCGTTTGCTGTTCTGGAGCGGTTTGTGCTTCGTTGGCCTATCGATCAACAATGTACTCCTGATCCTCGACCGCGTCGTGTTTGCGACATCGGTCGACCTGATGACCTGGAGACTGGCAACTTCGTTGATCGCCTTGCTACCGTTGCTGTACGGGCTGATTTGGGAAGAGTGAGGCTTCGATGAATGATATGTTACTTGGCGCCATCGTCACGGCATCGCTGATTGCGGCATTGTTCTTTCTGCGGTTCTGGCGCAGCACGGGCGACCGTTTTTTTCTGTTCTTTGCCATGGCCTTCGCTCTTGACGCATTGAACCGCCTGATGGTGGGAACCTCGCTGACATCCAACATGGGACAAGCTGATGAGGAATTCCCACTGTATTACCTGATACGTCTGCTTGGTTACGGCTTGATCCTGTTTGCGATCTACGACAAAAACCGGCCGCGTGGCCGCGACAAGGCTGACGAAAGCTGACATTTTTCGCTTGCCGGCCGCTGGTCCGGCGGTATGATGGTCCGGGGTAGGCATTGATCTACAGAATCGGACTGACGGCGACGCCATGCCATATTTGCTTTCCTGTTATTACCTGGATGAACCGCTTGACGAACCCGAACTACAGTTCGTCGGTCAGGTTTTGATTGGTCCATGGGCGCGTTTTCCTAGCAGGGCTTCCGCGCTGACGCAGAAGCGCGTGCCGGCCGTGCTGCCTCTGCCTGATGAAAACGGCAGGTATGCACAAAGCCGGGAGGAGCGTGCCGAGGGTGTGCGCGCCAACTTGCGCCATGCCGGCATCCGCACCGACAGTGGCCGCCAGGTTGTCTGGGTGATGCCGCGCGACAGCGACTGGGACGCGATATTCCAGTTTGCGATTCGGGAAGAGACCGGGTTCGCGCCATTTGTCGCGCAACGCTGGTTCGATGAGTCTGGAGCGCGGATTAGAGGCACGGTCCGGGTCGTGAATACTGAACTATTGCTGCGCGGGTTGTAACTGCTGGCAAAGAAATAAAAAAGCCCCGCTGCTTGCACCGCGGGGTTGATTCTGGAAATAATGAGGGAGACGCTGTGACTATCTTGCCTGCTCAGGCGCGATAAGGATCGCAGGCCCGCAGACCACGCAAAACATGGAGGCGATGAGCCTTCGTTACTCCGTTGGACACCTCAATCACGTCGGCAAAGCCAAGGCCGCCTGCCGGTTGTGAACCCTTCTTCATCAGCGAGGTCATTTTCCGCAGGGACAGCGCGACAACATAGGTAAGCGGGAATGCGATGGGCCATGCGGTGAGCCAGCCTTCGACCCAGCCGGTTACCAGGTGCTCGTTACCACCTGCCCCGGCCGCATGCAACACCAGGCTCATTACCAGACTTACCATGCCGCTAATCAGGAAGGCCGGTAGCATTGACGCAACGCTGCGCGAACGGCGCACGAAAAACGCGCATTCCACTAGTAGGCTAGGCAACTGGTCACGCTGGGCAGTCGATCTTGTCAAGGCGTTCATGGCGGCTCCGCAAATGATTTTTAATGCTTATTTAATGCTTAGCCACGTGCGGCGAGGGCACGCAGTTCGCTCGCTTGGCTAGGGTCGAGACCGTCGAGATCACGCGCCATGCGGTTCAACAGCAGTACGCTTTGCAGAATGCGGCGCTCGGAGCGCTGTTCCAGGGTCTGACGTGGCTTGATTACGAGCAGCGCAGCGCGGAGCAAGCCGATCAGCAGCGGCCTGAATGCCAACAGGAATGCAGCGACGATGCCCAATCCGACAGCCGGGCGAATCGCCGATACTGCGGTTCCCGCAAACGCCTGCAGTGCAGGCAAAGCTGCTTCAGCGGGGAATGCGATGGACAGGATGGACATGATTTACTCCCAATAAATTTTTCAGAATGACTTTTCTCTTTTGCTGCATTGCAGTATAAGTAGACAAAAGTTATAAAACCAATTTCGGTTGTGCATATCAGCTATACTTTTCGTGAATATCCACGACGGAAGAGATAACGAAGTTATCTTTCTTGAAAGAACCTCTGCCGGACATTCATCATGAGTTTCCTTACCCTCGACCTGAACCTCTTACGTGTCTTCGATGCCGTGATGACCGAGCAAAACCTGACACGCGCGGCAAGCCGCCTGGCAATGACGCAGCCTGCGGTTTCCAACGCATTACGTCGATTGCGCGATGCACTTGGCGACGAGTTGCTGATCCGTACCGCGCATGGTGTGAAACCCACTTTGCGGGCGGAAACACTATGGCCTGCAGTACGACGTGCCCTGTCCGAACTGGAAGAAGCCATTGTCCCGGAACAGAGCTTTGATATTGCTACTGCGCAAAATACCTTTCGGATGGCAATGGCCGATGCGACTGCCGCATTATGGCTGCCGGCTCTTGTACGTTCGATCGAACGGGAAGCACCGGGACTTACGATTCGCATGGTGCCGCTGACGACACGTGAGCCGAGGCCGATGCTGCTGCGCGGCGACATCGACCTGGCAGTGGGTTTCTTTCCCGGCGTGGTCGCACAGCTGGCGGGAGGGCAGGGCGCCTCCGTGTCGCCGATCCGGCATGAACAGTTGTATTCGGGACGCTATGTTTGCGTAATGCGCAAGAATCACCCTCTGGCGAAAGAAGACTTAACGATCGATGGCTACTGCTCGGCAAACCACTTGCTGGTGAGTTTTTCCGGACGCGCCCATGGCTTGATTGATGAGACACTGGCCCAGCTCGGGCGTGAACGGCGCATCCTGCTGACGGTCAACCAGTTCTTTACCGCCGGCCGTGTGGTGGCGACTTCCGACCTGATCACCGTTTTGCCAAGGCATTTGATTGCATCAACCGGGATTACCGGAGCGTTGATCACAAAGGAATTGCCGTTCCCCACGCCGACCGTGCACATCGACATGCTGTGGCATGAAAGGGATACCCGGAGTCCCGCTCATAAATGGCTCCGCTCCCACTTGAGCGGCACAACCAAGGACAGCATCCTGAAGTTGAGCGTTGCGCCGGAAAAGAGCCTTAGCTGAATTGCCTCCTATGTCTTGTGCGCACCCGCCGGTTAGCCAACCTGCGTAGCTGTCAGGAAGCAAAAGTACGCATGCCTTTCAGCGACTTTGTGCCTTGATTCATGAAACAAAAAACCCGCCGAAGCGGGTTTGCATGCGGATGGTGAAGCCGCGACTCGTCAGGCAAGACCGCCGCCAACCGTGCCGCCATCGCTCCTGGTGATCACGATGGTCGCTGAACGCGGGCGCGAAGTACCGCCGTCCGGCCAGTGGCTGCCATAGCTGGCAGGATTGGCATAGTCGGGCTTGGAGTCTTCGCCCGGATGCTGGATGTTGACGAACAATGCCTTGCCATCCGGGGTTTCGGCGACACCGGTGATTTCGCATTCCTTCGGACCGACCAGGAAACGGCGCAGGTGGGTATCGTCCGGCGCAGCGCCGACATAGGTATCCACTGCCTTGATCGTAGCGCCATCGACATGGTTAATAGTTTTCTTGCCGCCATCGCCAACCTTGCCGGCGACAGCGGCAAGCATCATGCAGTTGGTGACATCGGTATAGGCGCCATCATCGGTCTGAATCCACAGCAGGCCGGTATTATTTGAAAACCATAGCCCGTCCGGGCTGGAGAAATCATTGTTGGCGGTCAGGTTGGACACGTTGATGTCTGCCACACTGGCCGTAGAGCGGGCGCCGAACAGGAACACATCCCACTGGAATGACGTCGCTGCTGCCGACGCATCTTTCCAGCGAATGATGTGACCGTTCGGATTGCCTTTCTGCGTGGTCCCGGCGCTGCCCTTGGGATCGTTGTAGAAGCGTGGATTGGCAGCGTCCACCAGCTGCTGGTTCGAGGTTGGATTCGCCAGCACGCGATTGCTGTTATTGGTCAGCGTCAGGTAGCCTTCGTTGTTGGCCGGATTGACAGCAACCCATTCCGGGCGATCCAACCTGGTGGCGCCGACGGCATCCGCTGCCAGACGGGTATTGATCAGCACGTCGGGCTGATCAGCGAATGCATAGGTGGTATTCGATGCTGTCAAATCGTTACTGCCGAACTTGAGCGCGATCCAGCTACCGGTACCATCTGCATTAAATTTTGCGACGTACAGCTTGCCATCGTCCAGATACTTGTCGCCGGCAGCCAGACCCCTGGTGGCATCGACCGGGTCCCACATCGCGGTGGAGACATACTTGTACAGGTATTCGCCGCGCGAGTCGTCGCCCATGTAGTACACCACCGGTTGCCCGGCGACCACGGGCAGGTAAGCAGCGTTTTCATGGGCGAAGCGGCCCATCGCCGTACGTTTTTTCGGTGTCGATGTCGGCGTAAAGGGATCGATTTCGACGATCCAGCCATAGGTATTGGGTGCGTTGCGGAAGTCGTCGCTGCCGTCCGGCGATGGTCCTGTCTTCATCGCGTTCCAGCGGCTGAATGTGGTATCGCTGGTCCCCGCAGTAGTCACCGTTGCCCACAAATGGGTACCGTTGGTGTTGACGCCATAGCGTGTGAACGAGGTTTTTTCCTTAGCCGTACGGTTCGCGTCGTCGGTTGCGGCGACGCGGCAGAAGTAGCCGGCCCAGTTTTCTTCGCAGGTGATATAAGTGCCCCAAGGGGTGTAGCCGTTGGCGCAGTTGTTTACGGTGCCGCGGGTTTTCGAGCCATCGGTCGAATAGGCGGTGATCATCATGGGTGACTTCGCTGCCGGACCCGACAGGCTCATCTCGGTCAGTGCGGTGATGCGGCGATTGAACGTGGAATCCTTCTTGTAGCTGAAGACACTATCGCTGCGGTTGACTTCGATGATGCTGACGCCGTGCGCATTCATTTCTTTCAGCACTTCATCGGCAACCGTACGCGCATTGCTGACAATGGTCTGGCCGTTCGCATGCAGGTAGGCGCCCGTGATCGCTTCATGATTCATCACCAGCAATCCGCGATCGCTGTTGCTTGCGCTGTATTTGCCATCGGCCGACATGCCGAAGAAATGCATACCATCGTGATGGTCGCCGGCCCGTCGGGCAAAGGACGCACCACTTTCCGTGCCATCATTTTTGTAGTCTGCAATGCCGGCCGCGATTGGGTCGCCGAGGCGGTACAGCACGCTGGCGGTATAGCCCGCGGGGACGGCCACCACATCGGCAAGGCTCTTGGCGACCGCATTGAAATTAAGCTTGAGACTCTTGGCGACTCCCGGCGCTGTTACCGGCGGAGTTGTCGGTGCAGCGAGAACGCCATGACCGCCACGACAGGCAAGCAGCCCGGTACCGAAAAATGCGCTGGAGGCCAGGCCAAAAGTCCCCTTCAGAATGGAGCGGCGGCTCAGACACGCGGTAAGCACACTGTCAAAGGAAGGGTTGCCGGAAGAGTTTGTACCAATATCTTCAGGCTCCAGCAGTTCGCCGCAGGCGCTGCGGGGCAGATCGTCCATGGGTGTTTTCCCCTCTTTAATATGCTGTGCGGCCTGTGCAAAGCCTTGCGAACCTTTGAGATTGGATACGGCTTTGCTTTTCTGTTTTCTCTTTCCTGTTTCTATTGCCTGTAGAGCGGCAAACGCTTGCCATCGCGATGCACTGTGTAGTCATTGCGCATCCTGACAATGCTGATTTTTCCTTCGCCCGGAACATCGATATCGATTTTGCCATGCTGTCCGAGTTCATTTGCCAGACGCAGATGTCCGTGCAAAAGACGATAACCGTCGCCTTCCCTGACAATGACGATATCGTGACTCATGATTACCTCCAGATCCAGAAAGAGCAGCGATACGCTGATTACTTCACGCACCGTGATGCTACGGATGATTTATGACGACCAGATGAAGATTGCGTGACGATTTGGTGATGCGCTGTGTACATGGCCGCAACGAGGCGGCCATGCATGCCGCTTATTGTTCTGCGCCGGAAAGCTGATGGGCGGAGTGCCGGATCGCGCGCGCGAGTTCCTGAAGATGGTAGGGTTTGTTGAGCAGCTGGAAGCTGAATTCCAGTCTGTCGGTCACCAGGTAACCAAAGCCCGAGGAAAAGATGATCCGAATGCCATGAACCATGGCCACTGCCCTGGAGGCGAGGTCGATACCGGAGATGCCGGGAAGATTGATGTCGGAAAGGAGGACGTTGAAGCTGCCAGTTTCGAGTTGGACCAGTGCTTCTTCCGCGCTAGCCACACCGACGGCATGATATCCCAGGCCGGCAAGCATATCGCACAGGATGCTTAACAGGGCCTTGTCATCCTCGACTACCAGGATCCGCAACAGCGCAGCCGTCATCATGCACTTTCCGGAATCGCGCGCCGGCCCTGTTTGCGGGAGGCACCGATAACGGAATGTGACATTCTGGAAGGAGTGCGAAGTTCGAAAAACTGCATCTGGTAACCGCCTGTTTTGCTGAATGGGATTCTTGAATTGGTATGCAGAAATTGCTGCAGAACCAAGTCGTGTATTTTCGCAAATCAGTGGCCAATGACAATCCGGAATATCCGCAATCTGAGGCGGCGTTGACCTTTGTCAAACGCTGTAAGCCTGCAAAAACAGGGATTGATCTTGAAAAGCCGAATCTGCTGGAACATGGGTACAACAGTCGTCCTCCGCATGCAGTGCGTTGTCGGCTTTGCAATTTCATCCTTGACGTTATGTCGGGCAGAATAGCTGGGCGACACCCCGCCCCAAGCCATCATCGGTGGCGACAGATACACGGATCTCAGGTTTTGCCGTGACCTGGTGGTCCCTGCTTGGGTGCCGGCATCTGCTCGGGTCCGGAAGACGCCGACATTTCGGGTGAGTTAAGCTGGTCACGCAGGTAATTGATGGGTACCAGAGCAAGCACAATGACCAGCACCCAGAACAGCACCATGGCGAACGATTCCAGCCAGTGCCAGGGTAATTCATGAATCCACATCATCGCATCAGCTCCCGCATCGTGATGCCCTTCGACTCCCTTCCGTATAACGCCTCTTGTGTCGGGCTTTGTTTCTGTTTTACAGAATTGCGACGCTCATGCTGTTGACTGAACTCAAAGCTTGTCATGCTTGCAAGGCGGGCAAGCACCCAGACGCCGTTTTAACGCTTCTCCGGCGCAATAGCGCTCAGTCTTTCCAGTAACAGGCGATGGGCCGCCAAGTCGACAGGCCGGTATTTCACCATGGTGGATGCCGGGTACTTTCCGAGAAAGTTGTCGTTCTTCCAGTTCTGCAGGGGACGCACGGGGCGAACGGTAAACCCGCCGCCACAATTAGGGCAAATATTCTGCAATACCGTGGTCGCGCAATGAGTGCAGAAGGTGCATTCAAAGCTGCAGATCATGGCCTGTGTCGATTCTGGCGGCAGGGCCGTATTACAGTGTTCGCAGGTGGGCCTGAGTTCTAGCATGGGAGCGTGTCCTTTTACGGAGAAATTAAAACAATCAGCAAATTCTAATGCCGTACAGGTTTGGCAGAAATGACAGAAGCAGGTTAAATTCTGCCAATATTCAGGCTTATATCCATGACCGCTCCCATCACGATTGCCATCCTTGTCTACGACGGTGTGCAGATTCTCGACGTCAGTGGTCCCGCAGCAGTGTTCGCCGCGGCGAACGACGCTTGCCCCCAGCCTGTGTATCAAGTCCATATCCTTTCCGCTACCGGCGGCGCCGTGCGGAGCAGTAGCGCCATGGATATTCTCAGCGAAGCGATGACGCAGGTGCCGCCTGCGACGGTCGATCTGCTATTGATTGCGGGCGGCGATGAAGCCGCCTTGCTGAAGCTTGCACATGACTCTGATGTGAGCCGCTGGCTGGCGCAGGCCTGCGCGAGTGCGGCACGCTTCGGTTCGATCTGCACAGGCGCATTGCTGCTGGCTGCGCTCGGCCTGGTGAAAGGAAAGCGGGTAACCACACACTGGTCCGCATGCCGATTTCTGGCTGACAGCTTCCCGGAGGTGGAAGTCGACGGTGCGGCCTTGTACGTCGAAGATGGCAAGGTATGGACATCGGCCGGTGTGACCACGGGTATCGACATGTGTCTGGCAATCGTCGAAAGAGACCTGGGAACGGCCGCGGCCAACCGGATTGCGGAGCGACTGGTGCTGTATGCGCGCCGGCCGGGTTATCAATCGCAGTTCAGTCCGCTGCTGCATGCCCAGCAGCGGGCGGATGCCCCGTTTTCAGCACTCATCGACTGGATGGCCGCGCATCTCGGCGAACCGCTGAACGTGCCGCAACTGGCATCGCGCATGGCGATGTCGGAACGCAGTTTCTATCGGCGCTTTACGGAAAGTATCGGGGAGACGCCAGCCCGTTTTGCCGAGACGCTCAGGCTGGATCGCGCACGCGATCTGCTGATGTCAAAGGCAAGCCTGAAGGAAGTGGCGGGGCAAGTGGGATTCGGCAGTGCGGCGCGCCTGTCGAAAGCCTTCGAGCGGCGTTTTGGCGTTACACCGCAGTTGTTTCGCGAGACACAGCGAATGCAGCGCGTGGCGGCTTCGGCGCCGTCCGGGTCGTTGACCGATTAACGAATCGGCAGTTTGGTGGTGTTTTTTACTTCTTCCATCACCGCGTAGGTGTGGGTCTCACGCACACCTTTCAGCTGCAGCAGCGATTTGCCGAGGAATTCCCGGTAAGCGTTCATGTCTTTGACCCGCGCCTTGACCAGGTAATCAAAACCCCCGGCCACCATATGACATTCCTGCACTTCCGGGATTACCTGCACGCTACGCTTGAAAGCTTCAAACACTTCCGGCGTGGTGCGGTCCAGCACCACTTCAATGAACACCAGCAGCGACACATCTAGCAATTGGGGATTGAGCTGGGCAGTGTAGTTGACGATGTAGCCGGCTTCCTGCAGCTTGCGCACCCGTTCGAGGCAGGCAGCGGGAGACAGGTTGACACGGGAAGCCAGTTCCACGTTGCTGATGCGTCCGTCGTTCTGCAGTTCGGAGAGGATTTTTTTGCTGATCTTATCAAGCATGGCAGGTTGTACTGAATAAATTTTGTTCGGCAGGATTGTCCCACAAAATACAAAATTTCGATAGTCAATCAGATTTCCAGAATTAATCCTTAATGAACCTCCCTACAATCGAATCATTGTTTTCTCTCATATTTTAATTCGATTCCAAACCATGCTGACAGCCATCGACCCTGTAGTGAACACCGCCGTCCAGCCGTTTTCGGCCTTCCATGCGGATATCAACCACGCACCGGCACCATTGCGGGCAGCCATCACCGCCGCCTACCGACGCGATGAGGCTGAAGCGGTGCAATGGCTGCTGGGCCAGACCAAGGCCGGCACAGCCACCAAAGCGCAAACGCAAAAGCTGGCGCGCGGGCTGGTTGAAGCGGTCCGCGAAAAGCGGACCCGGGCGTCGGGAGTCGATGCATTGATGCATGAGTTTTCGCTGTCGTCCGAAGAGGGCGTGGCGCTGATGTGCTTGGCCGAAGCGCTGTTGCGCATCCCTGATCACCAGACCGCGGACCGCCTGATTGCGGACAAGATCAGCAAGGGTGACTGGCGCCGCCATCTGGGTGAATCGCCGTCGCTGTTCGTCAACGCCGCGACCTGGGGATTGCTGATTACCGGCAAGCTGGTCGGCACCAGCAGCGAGCAGGGCCTCGGCTCGGCGCTGACCAAGCTGATCGCCAAGGGCGGCGAACCGCTGATCCGCAAAGGCGTGGACTTGGCGATGCGCATGCTGGGCAATCAGTTTGTGACTGGCCAGACGATTGATGAAGCCTTGGACAACAGCCGCGACAACGAAAAGCGCGGGTATCGCTACTCATATGACATGCTGGGCGAAGCAGCGCTGACCGAAGAGGATGCGGCGAAATACTATGCTGCCTACGAACAGGCAATCCATGCAATCGGCCGTGCGTCGAATGGGCGCGGCATCAAGGATGGCCCTGGCATTTCGGTCAAGCTGTCGGCATTGCATCCGCGCTATTCACGCGCACAGCGCGTGCGCACCATGAATGAGCTGCTGCCGCGCCTGAAGCAACTGATCTTGCTGGCCAAGCAATACAACATCGGTCTCAACATCGACGCGGAAGAAGCGGACCGACTGGAACTGTCGCTGGACCTGATGGAAGCGCTCGCGCATGACGCCGACCTTGCCGGCTTCGACGGCATCGGCTTCGTGGTGCAGGCTTACCAGAAGCGCTGTCCGTATGTGATCGATTACCTTGCCGATCTGGCGCGTCGCAGCGGCCGCAAGTTCATGGTACGCCTTGTCAAAGGCGCCTACTGGGATGCGGAAATCAAGCGGGCGCAGGTCGACGGCATGCCTGGTTATCCGGTTTATACCCGTAAGGTCTATACCGATGTGTCTTATCTGATCTGCGCGCAAAAGCTGCTGGCGGCGACCGATGTGATCTATCCGCAGTTCGCCACACACAATGCGCACACGCTGTCGTCAATCTATACCTGGGCGCAGGAACGCGGTGTGATCGATTACGAGTTCCAGTGCCTGCATGGGATGGGTGAAACCCTGTACGACCAGGTGGTGGGTACCGACAAGCTCGGCAAGCCATGCCGCATTTACGCCCCGGTCGGTTCGCATGAAACGCTGCTGGCCTATCTGGTGCGCCGCTTGCTGGAAAACGGCGCAAACTCTTCCTTCGTCAATCAAATCGTCGATGAAAACGTCGAGATCGATTCGCTGATCGCCGATCCCTTCGAGGTAGCTACGAGTCTGAAGGGCGAAATGCATCCGAATATTGCCCTCCCGCTGAACATGTTTGGTGCAGAGCGCAAGAACTCGGCCGGCCTCGACCTCAGTAATGAAATTGTCCTGCGTGAAATCGACACAGCCTTTGCAGGCTTTGCCAAGCGCCAGTGGACAGCGGCACCTTTGCTGGCAGATAACTGCCAGGCAACGGGTGCACCGCAAGACATCCGCAATCCGGCCAACCATCGTGATGTGGTCGGGCAGGTGAACGAAGCGACCGCCGAGGAAGTCGAGCAGGCGCTTGTGGCAGCCGCTGCCTATGCGACCGACTGGCAGACATTGCCGCCGACGGCGCGTGCGCAAGCCCTGTTCAAGGCTGCCGATTTGCTTGAACAACACAAGCTTGAGTTGATGGCGCTCGCGATTCGTGAAGCCGGCAAGTCGCTGCCGAATGCGATTGCCGAAGTCCGCGAAGCAGTTGACTTCCTGCGCTATTACGCAGCCGAGATTGCGCAATCGCCCAACACCGCAGCGCTTGGTCCGGTGGTTTGCATCAGCCCCTGGAATTTCCCGCTGGCGATCTTCATTGGGGAAGTCAGTGCCGCACTGGCCGCTGGTAATGTGGTCCTCGCCAAACCCGCCGAACAGACCCCTCTGATCGCCTGCCGTGCCGTGCAACTGATGCATGAAGCCGGCGTGCCGCGCGGCGCACTGCAATTCCTGCCAGGGCGTGGTGACATCGTCGGTGCGAAATTGACTGCTGATGAACGTGTACGCGGCGTGATCTTTACCGGGTCGACTGAAGTGGCCCAGTTGATCAATCGTGTGCTCGCCAAACGTGCCGCGCAGGAAGGATGCGATATTCCACTGATCGCTGAAACCGGTGGACAGAATGCGATGATCGTCGACTCGAGCGCCTTGCCGGAACAGGTAGTCACCGATGTGATCAGTTCGGCGTTCGACAGTGCCGGACAGCGTTGCTCCGCGTTGCGCGTGCTGTGCCTGCAAAACGATATTGCCGACAAGACCATCACCATGCTGAAAGGAGCGATGCAGGAACTACGTATCGGCAATCCGGACCGCCTTGCCACCGATATCGGTCCGGTGATTGATGAAGAAGCGCAGCAAAACCTGTTGCGTCATATCGAACGCATGCGCGCGCAGGGCAACAAGGTGCATCAGTTGCGTCTGCCAGTTGCCTGCGAAACAGGTACCTTCGTGCCGCCGACAGTGATCGAGATTGCATCACTGGCCGAACTGCAGCGTGAGGTCTTCGGTCCGGTGCTGCATGTGCTGCGCTATCGTCGCGATGAACTGCCGAAGTTGCTGGACTCGATCAATGCAACCGGATATGGCCTGACGCTTGGCGTACATTCGCGCATCGATGAAACGATCGATTTCATCACCGCGCGCGCGCATGTCGGCAATATCTATGTGAACCGCAACATCGTCGGCGCGGTGGTCGGGGTGCAACCCTTCGGCGGTGAAGGCAAATCCGGAACCGGTCCCAAGGCGGGCGGCCCACTTTACCTGAAACGCCTGCAGCGCAATGCAACATTCAAGCGCACGCCACACACGATTCACCAGAAGGATGTCGCGGCAAATCGTCCGGCATTCAACAGCCTGATGACGTGGGCCGGTACGCACGGGCATGAACGCATCGCGGCGCTGGCAGATGCTTATGCGCATGAAACCCTGCTGGATACCGAAGTGGTGCTGCCTGGTCCGACTGGCGAACGCAATACGCTCAGCTTTGCGCCGCGTGGTGCCGTCTTGTGTTGCGCGAGCAGCGTCGACAGCTTGCTTAATCAGCTGGCTGCAGTATTTTCGACAGGTAATTCAGCGTTGGTGCTGAGCGACACTGCGCGCTTGTTGCCTCCCGGATTGCCGGCGCAGGTACGCAATACGATCAGGGTGCTGGATCAGAAAGAACTTACACAAGCTTCGTTGCAGGTAGCTGTCGTCGATAGGCCAGCATTGCCTGCATTGCTGCCAGTGCTGGCCGCACGCGACGGTGCACTGGTCCCAGTGGTCGACAGCAGCGAAAGCGAGCCAGTGCCCTTGTGGCGTCTTGTCGCTGAGCGTGCTCTCTGCGTCAATACGACGGCCGCAGGCGGCAACGCCAGCCTGATGACTTTGGCGGCATAAGCGACATAAGCGCCCTGCGTTAGAGAGCCTTAGATCTCGCCAACGCGCGACTGAAATGGCGTCATCCTCACAAGGATGACGCCATTTTGCTTTCCGGCTGGTTTTCAGTCGCGACGCTGTACGATGTGCACTGATATGCATCAGTAACGCGGCATCCAATTTGCCCGAGCATTGTTACATACATGAACTCTTGCCTTTCTGGTAAGTCCTACAGGGTATGTCAAGGGCGACACATATCGCGATCGGCTGCTTCATCGGCGTGCTTGCCGTACTGGCGATTGCCGTTGCATTGCTATTGTCGTACGACTGGAATCGCGCCAAGCCCTGGATCACAACGCAGGTCAGCGATGTCACCGGACGCACGTTTGCCGTCAATGGCGACTTGTCGCTGACCTGGCAAGCAACACAGGGCGATAGCGGCTGGCGCGCATGGGTACCCTGGCCACGCTTGACCGCCGACGACGTAACACTCGGCAATGCGGCATGGGCAAAAGAACCCTGGATGGCGCATGCCGACAAGATCACCCTGTCCATCAGTCCGCTGGGACTGCTGCGCCAGCATGTCATCGTTCCCGTACTGGCACTGCATAACGTCGACGTGCTGCTCGAACGCGGCCACGAGCCGGAGCAAAACAACTGGACCTTCACGCCGCGCAAACGCTCCGGCTGGAAATTCAATCTGGAGCGCGTCAGCTTCGCGAAAGGCTCGGTCCGTTTCGTCGATGCCCTGCGCCATACCGACATGAAAGCCGAGATCGACACTTTGGGCAGCCGTAGCAAAGAAGGTTATTTGCTGGGCTGGCGCATGGCTGGCAGCTTCCGTGGCGAAGAAGCCAGTGGCGACGGCCGCTCGGGCAGTGTGTTGTCGTTCAAGTCGCAAGATCTGCAGTATCCGCTGGAGCTCAGCCTGCGTCTCGGTCAGACACGCATCGATGCGAAGGGTACGCTGACCGGGCCGATGGAGACGCGCGAAGTCGACTTGCTGCTGAAGATTTCGGGTATCAGCATGGCGCATCTGTACCCGTTGTTCGACATGGTGCTGCCGGAGACCCGGCCATTCTCGACGCAAGGCCGGCTACGCGGCTCGCCGGGTATCCCGGGTGGCGGCTGGTCATATGAAGACTTCAAGGGCAAGGTCGGCATTTCTGACATGGCAGGCAACCTGCGCTTCACGCCGGGCGATCCGCGTCCACGGCTGGAAGGTACGCTCACTTCCGAAGTGCTCAATGTCAGTGATCTGTCGCCACTGATCGGCGCCGACTCCATGGCAAGCAAAAGAGCACGCGGTATCCGTGTGGTCCAGCCGGAAAACAGGATCCTTCCGGTCGAACCATTCAAGACCGAACGCTGGAACAGCATCGATACCGATGTCCAGTTCACCGTTGGCAAGATGGTGCGCAAAAATGAACTCCCAATCGACAATATTGTCACCAGGATACGGCTGGGCGGTGGCGTGTTGTCCCTGGCCCCGGTCAGGTTTGGCATCGCAGGTGGCACCATGGTGGCCAATCTGCGCCTCGATGCCCGGCAAAAGCCGGTGAAAGGGGAATTAAAGATGACGGCCCGGCACCTGAAATTACAGGACTTGTTTCAGGTTCCTGACACGCAGGCAAGCACCGGTGAAATCAACGGTGACGTGGTCCTGCATGGAAGCGGAAATTCGATCGCGGGCTTGTTTGCATCGTCCGGCGGCGAGGTAAGGCTGGTCGCGAGCGAAGGAACCGTCAGCAAACTGGTCCTGGACCGGATCGGTCTGAATGTCGGCGACATCGTGATCAGCCGGCTGTTCGGTGATGAGCAGGTCAAATTGCACTGCGCAGTGGCTGACCTGAGCATTGAAAAAGGCGTGATGCGGCCGAAAGCCTTCGTTGTCGATACGGAAACGGCGAATATTTACGTGAGCGGCAGTATTGATCTTGCAAAGGAACAGTTGGCGCTGACGCTGCAGCCGGAAAGCAAGGGACTGCGACTGATCTCTCTCGGTGCACCTCTCTATGTAACCGGACCGCTGATCAAACCCAAGGTCGAGGCTGACAAAGGCGTGCTGGCGCTACGCGCGGGAAGCGCACTGGCACTCGGCGTACTCGCACCGTTCGCCGCCGCGCTGATTCCTCTGATTCATGTCGGTCCGGGAGAAAACAGCGGTTGCAGTGCGCTGATGGCAAAAGCCTCGGAACAGCCTGATGCAAAAGCTACCAAGACGAAGACCACGAAGACCGCAAAGCGGCGAATACCGGAAACCAGCGGCAGATGAATCAGCCGGAGATGTCTATTTCACACTTTCCGCACTTTCTGCTCTAGTCACATATGCGGCGCACGATGGCGAATGCATATCGCGAGGCGACGCGTTCGATGAATTGCATGAAGTCGTACGGCGCACCTTCATTGGCGCCATCGGAAATAGTACGTATGACCGCAAACGGCACGCCGAACTCGAAGCAGACTTGTGCAACCGCGCCGCCTTCCATTTCCACAGCCAGCAAATCCGGAAACTGCCTACGCAATACCTCACGCCTGTCCCCGTTGTGGATAAATTCGTCGCCGCTGCCGATCAACCCACGATGCACGCGCGGCCGCTCCAGGCGAAATTGCATACGGTCCTGCTCACTGAGTACCTTGGCAAGGTCTTGCTCGACAAAGCTTTGTGCCGCGCTAAGCAATTGTTCAGTCAACGGCAAATCGCTGGCGAAGTGAGACTGGCCCAATAAGGGGATTTCAAAACGCGGAAAGAGCGGTGAGGCATTCATGTCGTGCTGTACCAGAGCGTCAGCTACCACGATATCGCCAACCTGTACCGATTCATCCATCGCGCCTGCCACGCCGGTAAAGACGATATGGGTAACACCGAAGTGTTCGATCAGCGTGGCGGCAGTTGCCGCAGCCGCGACCTTGCCAATGCGTGACAGTACGCAGACCGTGTCGGTATTTCCCAGGCGCCCGCTGGTGTAATCCCGCATGCCGCGTGTCAGGATTGACTTGTTCTGCATGAGATCGATCAGTCCGGTCTGTTCCTGATGCAGCGCGCTGATGATTCCGAGTCGCGGAAATCCAACCGTCATCAATGTTTCCTTTTAAATGATTCAAAACCAGCATTGTGCCGGGGTTTGGATTTCAGGCGGCAGTATGCCGGTCGCAGCCGATAAAAAAGGAAGGTTTGGTTTACCTTGTAGTTGATATATATAAATAGTAGTAGTTGTTAACACTGACACGTTTCTGTGGATAACCGGGTAAACCGTTTACGGATCAAGTGTTTGGGATACGGATAAGGACGCGAATAAAGCTTGTATCTGTGACGAACAGATCGGGGATAAAAAAATCGGCTGTGTTCTTTTTGCCGGTTGTCCCGTTTACGTCCAGCGGCTGTCCATAGACTTATCCACAGGCGAAAGACGCCCACACCTCAATGCGGCCAAAGCGCCTGCAATAAAGCGAAGGTGGCTGCAATCGTGGGTTCCTGTTTTCGTTTTGCCAAGGCAATGAAGGACAGTTCCGTCGACAGGCTGACGCGGTCGGCGATCACCAGGCCATGCGCATGCGCTTCACGCAGTGCGATTGATTCCCGGATCAGTGAGAGGCCGACACCGGACTTCACCAGGTCGAGCATGGACATTTCCTGATCGACCAGTGCCACCTTGTTAGGCACCACCTTGTACTCGGCGAAAGTCTTGGTCAGGAGGCGGAAATGGGCGGATTCCGGCGGCGTCCAGATCCAGGGAAGTTGCGCCAGTGCTTCCCAGCCTTTTCCGGCGACGCGGTTTTTCCAACCCTTGGGCGCGACGACGTTGTAGGTGAAGGTGGTCAGGGTTTGCGAATGGAATTCCTTGCCGGGCGTGCCGAGGTAATAACCAACATCGAGCGCGCCGGAACGGACTTGCTGCAGCACCCAGCCGGACATGCCTTGCTGCAACTGGGTCGATAGTTGCGGGTAGGTTTCCACCAGGCGTTTCAGGAAAGCGCCGAGCCGGATGAATTCCGGGTCGAGGATAGTGCCGATTGCCAGCGTGCCTGACAGTGTCGAATGCAGTGCCGCAGCGCCCTGACGAAATTCGGCGACGCTTTCCATCACCCTTTCGGCGAAGGGCAGCAGTTTGGCGCCGTCATCGGTCAGCGACATGCCACTCGGCGTACGATGAAACAGCTGGAGATTGAGGCTGGCCTGCAAGGATTTGATTTGCAGGCTGACTGCCGGCTGGGTCAGGTGCAGGCGCTCGGCCGCGCGTGTCAGGTTGCCTTCGCGGGCGACGGTGACAAAGGCACGTAGCTGGGTGAGGTCCATAGCAACATCATAAATAGTTCTTATATCAAGTTGATAATAACTGATTGGCCTTCGTTGTTGTTGCGGGGTATTCTGTCGAAAATCGTCAACTTGCCAAAGGAATTCTTATGACGCAGCTTATCCAGCACTATATCGGTGGTCGCACCGTTGAATCGACCAGCGGCCGGAAACAAGATGTCTTCAATCCGGCCACCGGCGAGGTCAGCGCACAGGTCGTGCTGGCCAGCCAGGAAGAAGTCCATGCCGCCGTCTCGGCCGCCCAGGCGGCAGCGCCGGCTTGGGCCGACACCGCGCCGCTCAAGCGTGCCCGCATCCTGTCCAAGTTCAAGGAGTTGATCGAAGAGCATCATGACGATCTCGCCGCTGCGATTACGCGCGAGCATGGCAAGGTGTTTTCGGATGCAAAGGGCGAAGTCACGCGCGGGCTGGAAGTGGTCGAGTTTGCCTGCGGCATCCCGCAACTGCTGAAGACCCAGTTCACCGACAACATCGGCGGTGGCATCGACAACTGGCAATTGCGCCAGCCGCTTGGTGTGACTGCCGGCATCACGCCATTCAATTTTCCTTTCATGGTGCCGATGTGGATGGCGCCGATGGCGATTGCTACCGGTAACACCTTCATCCTCAAGCCTTCCGAGCGCGATCCGTCGCCATCCTTGATGGTGGCTGACTTGTTGAAGCGTGCCGGCTTGCCGGATGGCGTATTCAATGTGGTCCAGGGCGACAAGGTGGCGGTCGATGCGCTGCTGCATCATCCTTCGGTGAATGCGGTGTCCTTCGTCGGTTCGACACCGATTGCCGAATACATCTATACCGAGGGCGCGAAGCGCAAAGGTCCGTACCCGTTGCGTGTGCAAGCGCTGGGTGGTGCGAAAAATCATCTGGTCGTGATGCCGGACGCCAATCTGGATCAGGCAGTCGATGCGCTGATGGGTGCAGCTTACGGCTCGGCTGGCGAGCGCTGCATGGCGATCTCGGTGGCAGTGGCGGTCGGCAGTGTCGCCGACAAGCTGATCGAAGCACTGATCCCCCGCGTCAAGGCGCTGAAGGTCATGAACGGCATGGAAGCCGCAGCCGAAATGGGACCGGTGGTCACCGCCCAGCATAAGGCAAAGATCGAAGGCTACATCGCCGATGGCGTGCAGGCTGGCGCCAAGCTGCTGGTCGATGGCCGTGGCTTGAAAGTGGCAGGACATGAAAACGGCTTTTTCCTCGGCGGTTCGCTGTTCGACCATGTCACCCCCGACATGACGATTTACAAGGAAGAAATCTTTGGTCCGGTGCTGTGTGTGGTGCGCGTGCCTGATTTTGCATCGGCCGTGCAGTTGATCAACGCCCATGAATTCGGCAATGGTGTTGCGCTCTTCACATCGGACGGCAATACCGCGCGCGAATTCTCGCGCCGCATCGAAGTCGGCATGGTCGGCATCAACGTCCCGATTCCGGTGCCGATGGCATGGCATTCCTTTGGCGGCTGGAAGCGCTCGCTGTTCGGCGATACCCACGCATATGGCGAAGAAGGCATTCGTTTCTATACCCGTTACAAATCGGTGATGCAGCGCTGGCCCGATTCGATCGGCAAGGGCGCGGAGTTCACGATGCCAGTGGCGAAATAAGTTAATGATGCAGGTGTGGGGGAAGGGCACACCGACCATTCCCTCTGTGCCTGCCGTGCGGAACGGTCTTCCTGTGGTTTTTGGTTCTGTGGATAAGTCTATGGACAGCCGCTGGATGTAAACGGGACAACTGCGAAAAAAGACAAAGCCATTTTTTTATCCCGAATCCATCCTTCGCCAATACACCGTTTGTCCAACTAGCTATGCATTCGCCAAGCGATTGATTGTGCAGGGTTAACCAGACTTATCCACAGACTATGGCGGGCGTTAACCATTACTACTATTCGTATATATCAACTACTAGATTAAAAACCGCAAAGCTTCATCGGCCTTGGCAAATGCGGTAACCCCCTAGAAGCAAAAGTCCAATGTTCAAGACCCCTTCGGGGTAACATCAGGATCACAACGCGGTACAGGAGCCTCACCATGGAATCGGCTGGAAAATACGACTACATCATCATCGGCGCAGGTACTGCCGGCTGCGTGCTCGCCAACCGGCTGGCGCAAGACGAAGGCGTCTCGGTGCTGCTGCTGGAAGCAGGGCGCAAGGATGACTATATGTGGATTCATATCCCTGTCGGTTACCTGTATTGCATTGACAATCCGCGCACCGATTGGCTATTCCGCACGGAAGCCGATGCCGGATTGAACGGACGAGCCTTGATCTATCCGCGGGGCAAGGTGATGGGTGGCTCGTCGTCGATCAACGGCATGATTTATATGCGCGGACAGGGTCGCGATTACGACCTGTGGGCCGACCTGACCGGCGATGACAACTGGCGCTGGGACAAGGTGCTGCCCGTGTTCAAGAAAACCGAGGATTACCACCTGGGCGCCAATGAATTCCATGGATCCGGTGGCGAATGGCGGGTCGAGCGCCAACGCCTGTCATGGGAAATCCTGGATGCCTTCCGCGATGCGGCGGAGCAGGTCGGCATTCCCAAGGTGGATGATTTCAACCGCGGCAACAATGAAGGTTGCGGTTACTTTGAAGTGAATCAGAAAAAAGGCCTGCGCTGGAGCACCGCGCGTGCTTTCCTGAAAGCGCCTAATGGCCGCAAGGGCCAGCTCGACATCATGACGGGATGCCATGTGAGGCGTCTGCGCATTCAGGATGGTCCGCAAGGCAAAACCTGCAGCGGTGTTGAATTTACCGGCGGCGGCACCGAGTGGTTTGCCGAAGCGGCCAGGGAAACGATTTCGACCGCCGGCGCCGTCGGTTCACCGCAAATCCTGCAGTTGTCTGGCATTGGTCCGGGCGCGTTGTTGCAGCGACATGGTGTCCCGGTCGTGGTTGACCTGCCGGGTGTCGGCGAAAACCTGCAGGATCATCTGCAGCTGCGCATGGCATTCCGCATCAAAGGTGCAAAAACCCTTAATACCATTGCCAACAACTGGTTCGGCAAGATGCGCATCGGCATGGAATACGCGGTGTCGCGTAGTGGACCGATGTCGATGGCACCTTCCCAGCTTGGCGCCTTTACGCGCTCCGACGCATCTCAACCGACCCCGAATCTCCAGTATCACGTTCAGCCTCTGTCGCTGGAACGCTTTGGTGAGCCTTTGCATCCTTTCCCGGCATTTACCGCCAGCGTATGCAACTTGCGCCCGACCGCACGCGGCCATATCCGGATCGCTTCCGGCGACGCATTTGCCGCGCCGAAGATTACGCCGAATTACCTGAGCACACCGGAAGACCGCAGTGTCGCCGCGAAAGCATTGGCCTTGACGCGTACCATCGTTGCTGCCCCGGCCCTACGGAAATACACACCGGAAGAATTCAAACCGGGTGTGCATTACCGTACCGAGGAAGAACTTGCCAAGGCGGCCGGCGAGATTGGCACAACCATTTTCCATCCGGTAGGCACTTGCAAGATGGGGCGCATTGATGATCCGCTTGCCGTTGTCGACAGCCATATGCGCGTGCGCGGCGTCCAAGGTTTGCGTGTTGTCGATGCTTCCGTGATGCCGACGATCACATCGGGCAATACCAACTCGCCGACGATCATGATCGCGGAAAAGGCTGCTGAATGGATCAAGGCAGCCCGTCGCAATGCGGAAGCGCCAGCTGTTCAGGCAGCGGCCGATATCGTAATCGCATGAGATTGCGGCCACCGCGGTGGCCGCAATACCGTAAAAATACGTAGAAAAAGAGAGAATTAGGAGAGCTTTACGCGAGATTGCACTGCGAAAGGCATCAATAACCTTAGCTTACTGGCATCTCCATTTTCTTCATGCTAACATTCGCCGGAGTTGCCTGAAGTCAAGTGCTGAATAACATTGATACAGGCCAAACAATCGGTAGAAGATTTATCTACTGTATTGCCACCCCCCCAGTCGTACTGTGTACTGTGCATCAACGTTATGCACAACTTTCTGCTCATAACAGTCAACAGGGAGAACCCATGGCGGATGTGGTTTTGGAGACGAAGCAGTTGACCAAGGAGTTCAAAGGCTTCACCGCGGTCAACAATGTCAGCCTGCAGGTGCAGCGCGGACATATTCATGCATTGATCGGCCCGAACGGTGCCGGCAAGACAACCTGCTTCAACCTGCTTACCAAATTTCTGGTCCCGACTTCGGGACAGATTCTTTTCAACGGTCGCGACATTACGATGGCCAAACCGGCGCAGATCGCGCGCCAGGGCATTATTCGGTCATTCCAGATTTCTGCTGTTTTTCCGCACCTGACGGTGCTGGAAAACGTGCGTATCGGTCTGCAGCGTCCGCTCGGCAATTCCTTCGCCTTCTGGCAAAGCGAGAAAAGGCTGAATGCGCTTAACGACAAGGCGATGGCCTTGCTCCACGAAGTGGATCTGGAAAATTTTGCCGACACGATGACGGTCGATCTTCCATACGGCCGCAAGCGCGCGCTTGAAATCGCTACTACGCTGGCGATGGAACCGGAGCTGATGCTGCTCGACGAACCGACGCAGGGCATGGGACACGAAGACGTGCATCGCGTCACCGCACTGATCAAGAAGGTATCGGCGGGCCGTACCATTCTCATGGTTGAACACAACATGAGCGTGATTTCCGGCATCAGCGATCGCATCTCGGTCTTGCAGCGCGGCGCGGTACTGGCCGAAGGCAACTATCAGGAAGTATCGAACAATCCTCAGGTCATGGAAGCGTATATGGGCACGACATCCGGTGCGCTGGAAGGAGCGCATTGAATGGCGACACCCGCATTGCAAATCACCAATCTGCACGCCTGGTATGGCGAGTCGCATATTCTGCATGACGTTAATCTATCAGTGAGCCAGGGCGAAGTGGTCACGCTGCTCGGCCGTAACGGCGCCGGTCGCACCACCACCATGCGTGCAATCATGGGACTCACCGGGGCGCGCAAGGGATCGATCAAGATCAACGGTACCGAAGCGATCGGCTTCCCGACTCATAAGGTAGCCCATCTCGGCGTTGGTTACTGCCCCGAAGAGCGCGGCATTTTTTCATCGCTGTCGGCCGAGGAAAACCTGTTGCTGCCGCCCTTGGTCTCGAAGACCGACAAGGGCATGTCGATAGAAGAAATCTACGACATGTTTCCGAACCTGAAGGAGCGGCGTAACAGCCAGGGCACCCGCCTGTCCGGCGGTGAACAGCAGATGCTGGCGGTCGCGCGCATTCTGCGCACCGGCGCGAAACTGTTGTTGCTCGATGAGATTTCGGAAGGTCTGGCGCCGGTCATCGTGCAAGCCCTGGCGCGCATGATCACCATGCTCAAGGCGAAGGGTTACACCATCGTGATGGTCGAGCAGAACTTCCGTTTTGCCGCGCCGCTGGCCGATCGGTTCTATGTGATGGAACATGGCCAAATCGTCGAGACGTTTGCTTCATCCGAACTGAATAACAAGATGCCCGTGCTGAATTCTCTGCTCGGGGTATAAGGAAGCATGCCACTGGGTGGCATTGTTTATAACAAAGGAGATCCAAATGAAGTTGAAAGCAATTGCAGTTGCCGTAGCATCGACGCTGGCGCTCGCCATGGCCGGATCCGCATCCGCGCAAATTTCCGGCGATACGGTGAAGATTGGTTTCATCACCGATATCTCGGGCCTGTATTCGGACATCGATGGACAGGGCGGCGTCGAAGCGATCAAGATGGCCATCGCCGACTTCGGTGGCTCGGTCAACGGCAAGAAAATCGAACTGGTCTTCGCCGACCACCAGAACAAGGCCGACGTCGCGGCCAGCAAGGCGCGTGAATGGTTCGACCGCGATGGCGTCGACATGCTGCTCGGCGGTACCAATTCCGGTACCAACCTGTCGATGGCGAAGGTCGCGGCGGAAAAGAAGAAGTCCTTCATTTCCATCGGTGCAGGTACCGCGCGTCTGACCAACGAAGAATGCACACCGTACACCATCCATTATTCGTACGATACGGTTGCTCTGGCCAAGGGTACCGGCTCCGCGGTCGTCAAACAGGGCGGCAAGAGCTGGTTTTTCCTGACTGCCGATTATGCGTTCGGCGCATCGCTGGAAAGTGATACCAGCAATGTCGTCAAGGCATCCGGTGGCACGGTGGTCGGCTCGGTACGCCATCCGCTGTCAGCGTCCGACTTCTCGTCGTTCCTGCTGCAGGCTCAGTCTTCCAAGGCACAGATCCTGGGTCTCGCCAATGCGGGCGGTGACACGATCAATACTATCAAGGCAGCCAACGAGTTCGGCATCACCAAGTCGATGAAGCTGGCCGGCCTGCTGATGTTCATCAACGACGTGCACTCGCTGACCCCGAAACTGACACAGGGCATGTACCTGACTGACGCCTGGTACTGGGACCAGAACGACGAGACCCGCAAATGGGCGCGTCGCTACTTCGAAAAAATGAAGAAGATGCCTTCCAGCCTGCAAGCCGCCGACTACTCGGCTACGTTGACTTACCTGAATGCGGTCAAGGCGACAGGTACCGATGATTCGGACAAGGTCATCGAGCACATGAAAAAAACAAAAATCAACGACATGTTCGCCAAGAACGGCATGATCCGTCCGGATGGCCGCATGGTGCATGACATGTTCCTGATGCAGGTAAAGGCCCCGAACGAATCCAAGTATCCATGGGATTACTATAAGGTGGTGCAGACCATCCCGGGCGACCAGGCATTCACTACCAAGGCCGAATCAAAGTGCGCTTTGTGGAAGTAAGCAGGTAGGAATCAGCCCGGACCGGATTTAAAGGTCCGGGTTTTGTTTGTGTAGTTACTGTTTCACTTTACGCCCGGGGCAGAGGTACGGCGCTCCGGGCGGATTACGCAACCTCTCTTGCCGGAAGGTCGCGTTGTAACAGCAGCCCTGCTGTTTCGCTCATCGTTCATGACTCTCTGTCAGGATCAGGACGGCGGGTGAGGGCATATGACTGGCATCATCGGCATCATCTACTCTCTAATCGTTTATGGATATATTCGGCATCCCCCTGCAGGCCATGCTGAGCCAGCTGCTGCTCGGCCTGGTGAACGGCTCGTTCTACGCAATGCTGTCGCTCGGCCTTGCGGTGATCTTCGGCCTGCTTAACGTGATCAATTTTGCGCACGGCGCGCTTTACATGATGGGCGCCTTCCTGGCGTGGATGGGCCTCAATTACTTTGAGGTCAATTACTGGATCATGCTGATCGTCGCACCACTGATCGTTGCCGTGTTCGGCATCATTATCGAAAAGACGATGCTGCGTTGGCTGTACAAACTCGATCACCTGTATGGTTTGCTGCTGACCTTCGGGATCACCTTGATGCTGGAAGGGGTGTTCCGCTCCATCTATGGCGTATCGGGACAGCCGTATTCAGTGCCTGAGGCGCTTTCGGGTGCGTTCAACCTCGGATTCATGATCCTGCCAAAATACCGCGCCTGGGTCGTTCTGGCGTCTTTGGTGGTGTGTTTCGCCACATGGTTCGTCATCGAGAAGACCAAACTCGGTGCCTACCTGCGTGCCGGTACCGAAAACCCCAAGCTGGTCGAGGCTTTCGGCATCAATGTGCCGCTGATGGTCACGCTGACCTACGGCTTCGGCGTGGCGCTGGCCGCGCTGGCCGGCGTGCTCGCGGCGCCGGTGATCCAGGTATCGCCGCTGATGGGGTCCAACCTGATCATCGTTGTGTTCGCCGTGGTGGTGATCGGTGGTATGGGTTCCATCATGGGGTCGATCCTTACCGGCCTCGGCCTCGGTGTCATTGAGGGCCTGACACGTGTGTTTTATCCGGAGCTGTCGGCGACCGTCGTGTTCATCATCATGGCCATCGTGCTGATGATTCGTCCGGCCGGCTTGTTCGGGAAAGAGAAATAAACCCGCTGCGCCCGGTCGCAGGTTTCGCTGTCATTCCGAACGCAGCGAAGCCGCCGGCCGATGAGAGGTATTGCAGGTCGTTTGAATATTGTTTGAATAGCTTGTTCGGAATCACAGGTTTGAAAAGGTTGGAACCATGAACAAGAAAGTCGGATATGCAATCGCCATCGCGGTTGCGCTGGCGGCGCCATATTTTCTTTATCCGGTATTCCTGATGAAAGTGTTGTGCTTTGCGTTGTTTGCATGCGCCTTCAATTTGTTGATCGGTTTTACCGGACTGCTGTCGTTCGGGCATGCAGCGTTTTTTGGGGGCGCGGGCTATATCACCGGTCATGTGCTGAAGGTCATGGGATTGCCATTTGAATTGGGCATCGCTGCCGGCGTCATTGTGGCGGCGCTGATTGGCTTGATCATGGGCGGGCTGGCAATCCGTCGACAGGGCATTTACTTCACCATGATTACATTGGCATTGGCGCAGATGCTGTATTTCGTCTTTTTGCAGGCACCGTTTACTGGCGGTGAAGATGGCCTGCAGGGCGTGCCACGTGGAAAGTTACTTGGTGTCATTGACCTTGAAAGCGACATAACACTGTACTTTGTCGTGCTGGCCATCTGCATCGCAGCTTATGCGCTGATCGTGCGAACTGTGCATTCTCCATTCGGCCAGGTGCTGAAAGCGATCAAGGAAAACGAACCGCGTGCCATCTCGCTCGGCTATGACGTTGACCGTTACAAGCTGCTCGCCTTCGTGTTGTCGGCTTCGCTGTCGGGACTGGCGGGCGCTACTAAAACCGTAGTGCTTGGTTTCGAGACACTGACCGATGTGCATTGGTCGATGTCCGGCCTGGTGGTATTGATGACGTTGGTCGGCGGCTTGGGCACACTGACCGGCCCGATCGTCGGTGCCATCCTGATTATTGCTCTGGAGAATAAACTGGGTGACTTGGGTAACTGGCTTGCTGCCATGACCAGCATTGAATGGTTCCGCTCGATCGGTGAATCGGTCACCATCGTTACCGGTTTCATCTTCATCGTTTGCGTGCTTGCCTTCCGCCGCGGCATCGTTGGAGAGATCAGCGCTCTCTTCAAGCGAGCCCCTGCAGCATCGTCTTCCGCACACTGATTGTCTTGCGCCGGCAGCGTCCTGCTGCCGGCTTCTTCCCTTTGGTTTTTTAGCGTATTACAGCGCCGCGGCGTATATCGCGCGGGCATCGTTGCGTGTCACCTCACGCGGGTTGTTGGTCAGCAGCCGTGTCTGCAACATTGCGTCGTCAGTCAGGCGATCGAGATCCGATTCGGCAATGCCAACCTGGCGCAATTGGGTTTCAATGCCGGTTCGTCGCGCAATCTGGTCCATCTGGTCGATCAATGCCTGGGTGCGTGCTTCGTCGCTGCCCGTTGCGCCCGGCGCAATGATGTCGGCCAGCTCCGCATACAATGGGGCAGCATTCGCTGCATTGAAGCGCAATACGTGCGGCAAGACCAGGGAATTGGACAGCCCATGTGGCACGTGAAATATGCCGCCGATCGGATAGGCGAGGGCATGAACTGCTGCACACGGCGCATTGGCGAAGGATTGGCCAGCGAGCATCGCACCTAACAGCATGGCCTGGCGAACTTCCAGGTTTTTGCCATCTTCGCAGGCAGCGATGATGTTGGTGGATAACAGCTTCAATGCTTCCCGTGCAAGCATGTCCGATAGCGGATTCTTTTTGATCTTGGTGGTATAGGCTTCAATCGCATGCACCATCGCGTCAATGCCAGTGGCCGCGGTAACTTTTGGCGGCAGGCCGACGGTCAGTTCCGCATCAAGGATAGCGACATCCGCATAGAGCTGCGGGGAAACAACGCCCGTCTTGGTGGTGGCGCCGGTGGTGACGATGGAAATTGGTGTGACCTCGGAACCTGTGCCGGCAGTGGTCGGGACTTGGATGAGGGGAAGCCGCGGGCCTTTGACATTGCCAATTCCATATATGGCTTTCAGTTCCTGATCGCTGCCGGCGAGGACGGCAATCAGCTTGGCAACGTCCATTGAACTGCCACCGCCCAAGCCAATCACCAGATCGGTTTCATTCTTGCGCGCTTCCTCGACTGCACTCACTATCACGGCTTCAGGCGGATCGGCGACCACGTCCGAATAAATACTCACGTGTATGCCGGCCTCACGCATGGAAGCAATTGGTGCATCGACTAATCCAGTCTTCAGAAATCCACCATCAGTCACAATCAACGCACGGCGAACAGCAGGAAAGTGTTGCGCTGCAATGCTTCCCAGGCGCTTTACGGCACCTGGTTCTGAGACAATGTGTGCAACAGTACTAAAGCTAAATGCACCGGTTGGGGAGGGGGCAGTCATGGAATCTCCTTGGATAGTTTCTTTAATGTAATAGGTTGTTGCAGATATGGTAGAGCGCTGGTGACTTTGAGAGGATAGCTTGCATGATAGCCTAACTAGGCGCCAATGCAGAAAGCAGCCAACGCCACATGTAATGTTTCACGTGAAACATAAGGGGAGCGAAGAAGGTGGATACCAGTTTGATATTCCAACGAACACATACCGGGCGTGAAGAGATACATGAAAAACGTCATGGCCTGACACAGAGCGAGCGCTTGGTCCTGATTATGGTCGATGGCGTTACACCGTATAGTGATGTCCGGAAAAAACTTCCAGTGTTGCGGGATGAACGCTTTGCACGGGCCTTCAATACACTGATTAAGAAGGAGTTGATCGTTGAAGTATTTATGCCAGTACCCGACCAATCACCGGAGGCTGTGGAACGCTCAATTATCGACCGATTCCTTCAGCAAGACCCTCTGGATCCAGTCACTATCATTATCCATGACGTAGAAGAAGAGCTTGGCGAGACAAGGCCGCGCAATTCCGCTATCGGTGCGGAGGCGCGCCTTGCCTCGGCCGCACCCGTAACCGAGGTGCAAACGATGATGTCCGACGCGGCAGGCGAGTCGATTACTACTCCGGTGACCCAAGCAGCCATGGACGAGCATCATATTGCGCTCGCCGACTCGCTCACCAGCGAGTTGCGGGAGCGACGTGTACAAGGCAGGCACCAAGCAGCCAAGCCATCGCGGGAATACACTCGGCCGGTCACGAGTTCGCGGCGCAAAGTGGAAGCACTACAACGCTCAACCAACTGGCCATATTGGAGTATTGGTATTGGCCTTGCCTTCATCGCCGGCTTTGTTGCCGCCAAGCTCCCATTCTGATTGTTTCACGTGAAACAAACTGACGTAGAAAGCATACAGGGCTCAACGGTCAACCATAAAAACCCCGTATAATCTCGCCTCCGGCAGCACTTCGCCGGCTCCCTTCATCACCGTCTCACCGAGGCGAACTATGCTTTTTCCTACAGAATTTGACGTTATTGTCGTCGGCGGCGGTCATGCCGGCACCGAAGCTGCATTAGCTGCTGCACGCATGGGGCAAAAGACCTTGCTGCTAACCCACAATATTGAAACTCTCGGCCAGATGTCTTGCAACCCGTCAATCGGCGGGATCGGCAAGGGGCATCTCGTTAAGGAAGTCGATGCCATGGGCGGTGTAATGGCAATTGCCACTGACGAAGCCGGCATCCAATTTCGGATTCTCAACTCTTCCAAGGGCCCTGCAGTTCGCGCTACGCGTGCTCAGGCGGACAGAATTCTCTATAAAAAAGCCATTCGCCATCGGTTGGAAAACCAGCAAAACCTTTGGTTATTCCAGCAAGCCGTTGATGATCTGATGGTGGAGGGTGAGCGCGTCGTCGGTGCCGTAACCCAAATTGGGATCCGGTTCCGCGGTCGCGCAGTGGTACTTACCGCTGGAACCTTCCTCGATGGCAAGATCCACGTTGGCTTGAATAACTATTCGGCAGGTCGCGCTGGCGATCCCCCGGCAATTTCTCTGTCAGCTCGCCTGAAAGAGCTCAAGCTGCCACAAGGACGACTGAAGACCGGTACACCGCCGCGCATTGATGGCCGGAGTATTGATTTTTCCGTGATGGAAGAGCAGCCCGGCGACCTCGATCCAGTGCCGGTGTTTTCCGTGATGGGTGATGCATCTATGCATCCGCAGCAATTGCCCTGCTGGATTACCCATACCAACGAGCGTACCCACGACATCATCCGTAATGGCTTGGACCGCAGCCCCATGTACACCGGTGTGATTGAAGGAGTAGGGCCACGCTATTGTCCATCGATCGAAGACAAGATTCACCGCTTCGCAGACAAGAACGCGCATCAGATTTTTCTGGAACCAGAAGGGCTGACCACAAACGAGTTTTACCCCAACGGCATTTCCACCAGCTTGCCCTTCGACGTACAGCTGGAATTGGTGCACTCGATGCGGGGCCTGGAAAACGCGCATATCCTGCGCCCCGGTTATGCGATCGAATACGATTACTTCGATCCGCGTGGTTTGAAGGCTTCGCTGGAAACCAAAGCGATTCAAGGCCTGTTCTTTGCCGGTCAGATCAATGGCACCACCGGATATGAAGAAGCGGCAGCGCAAGGCATGCTCGCCGGCTTGAATGCCGCGCTGCAAACCCAAGGACGCGAAGCCTGGACGCCACGCCGTGATGAAGCCTATCTCGGCGTTCTGGTCGACGACCTGATCACCAAGGGTGTTCAGGAACCATATCGGATGTTCACCAGCCGGGCGGAATACCGGCTTAGCCTGCGGGAAGATAATGCCGACATGCGCCTGACCGAGATCGGTCGCACGCTCGGCTGCGTCAGTGACGCGCAATGGGAAATCTTCGAACGCAAGCGCGAGGCGGTTGCACGTGAAATGGAGCGCTTGAAATCGACTTGGGTTAATCCACGCATCGTTCCAGTTACGGAAGCTGAACGCGTGTTAGGTAAAGCCATTGAGAGAGAGTATGCGCTCACTGATCTGCTGCGCCGCCCCAATGTTGACTACGATACCCTGATGAGCCTGAAAGACGCAGACGGCAAGGACCTCGCCGGGCCGGGCGTCACGGATGAAGCCGTCAAGGAACAGGTCCAGATCCAGATCAAGTACGCCGGCTACATTGACCGTCAGGCAAAGGAGGTTGAGCGCCACGACCACTACGAAAACCTGAAGCTGCCAGCGGAACTTGACTATATGGAAGTGCGCGGACTGTCTGTGGAAGTACGTCAAAAGCTGAATACACACCGTCCTGAAACCCTAGGCCAGGCTTCCCGCATTTCCGGCGTGACACCGGCAGCCATTTCCCTGCTGCTAGTGCATCTGAAAAAGGGCGGGTTCAGGGATTTCGCCACGGTCCAGGCCGTCGCCTGAGAAAGCCGGCCGATGACCGACTTTTCCCGCGACCAGCTCACCCGCGTACTTGCCGATGGCATTGGCGCTTTGCAGCTCGGACTCAGTGATGCACAGACTGGTCAATTGATGGACTACCTGAGCCTGTTAGCAAAATGGAACGCTGTCTACAACCTGACTGCAGTACGCGATCCGGCGCAAATGGTGATCCAGCATCTGCTGGATTCACTCGCTGCCGTACCGGCATTCAGCCAGGCGAACAATGTGCTCGATGTCGGTGCCGGCGGTGGACTTCCCGGCATCGTGCTGGCGATTGCGCGTCCCGACATGCAAATGTCGATGATCGATACCGTACATAAGAAAACCGCATTCCTGACTCAGGCAAAAGCTGAACTCGGGCTGCGTAATGTGACGATCTACACTGCGCGTGTCGAACAGCTGAAAGTCGCGACACCATTCGATGTAATTACTTCGCGCGCCTTCGCCGAACTCAAGGATTTCGTCACCTGGTCCGGACACTTGCTCGCACCGGGCGGCCAGTTCATAGCCCTCAAGGGTGTGCTGCCGCAGGAAGAAATCGCGCGTCTGCCGGCCGGCTGGAAAGTCACGGCCACCCAAGCGCTGCAGGTACCCGGCATGGAGGCAGAGCGCCACCTCATCTTCATCAAGAGAGCAGGGGAAACATGAACGCTGTCTTTCACGCAATCGGCATCACCGATGTCTGGCAACTCATTGCCGCCACCATGGTGTTCCTGATACTGCCGGGACCCGGCACGTTTTGCGTTCTCACCAGCACCGGCAGACATGGCCTACGTGGCGGGTATGCGTCACTGATCGGGCTGATGCTCGGCGACGCGGTCCTGATGCTGTTGGCCGCACTCGGTGTCGCAGCCCTGTTGCAGGCCAATCCGGTTCTCTTCAAAGGCCTGCAATACCTGGGCGCGGTTTATCTCGCATGGCTAGGCTTCAAGCTGATGACGGCAAAGGCGGGGAAGGATGCCGCAGTTATCCCATTTTCCAACGCGGCCGATTTCCGCCGTGGCTTCCTGGTCACCATCATCAACCCGAAGGCCATCGTGTTCTACATGGCATTCTTCCCGTTGTTTATCGATCCGGCGACACAGCAGGGCGCAACAACTTTCCTCGCGATGGGTGCAGTGATTTCCTGTTGCACGCTGTTTTATGGCAGTCTGCTGGTCATCGCCGGCAATGCCGCGGCGAAGCGACTGGCACGCAATCGCCGTATTGCGGCATTCGCATCACGCGCGGCCGGCATCTTTCTGATTGGCTTCGGCATCAAACTAACAACCAACTAAGAACAAATGGCCAAAATATTCTGCGTCGCCAACCAGAAAGGCGGCGTCGGCAAAACAACTACTGCCGTCAACCTCGCCGCAGGACTCGCACAACTCAAGCAACGCGTATTGCTGGTTGATCTGGACCCGCAGGGGAATGCCACCATGGGAGCGGGTATCAACAAGTCGGAGCTGGAAGCTTCTGTCTACGAGGTCCTGCTCGGCATGTCCGACATCAAGACCGCATGCAAGACATCGGACACCGGAAAGTTCGACATCTTGCCGGCCAATCGCGAGCTGGCTGGTGCGGAAGTGGAAATGGTCGAACTCGACAATCGCGAGAAGCGCCTGAAAGACGCGATCGCCCTAGTCAGTGACGAGTACGATTTCGTACTGATCGATTGTCCGCCCGCGTTATCGATGCTTACCCTCAACGGCTTGTGCGCCGCGCACGGCGTCATCATCCCGATGCAGTGCGAATACTATGCGCTCGAGGGTCTGTCTGATCTGGTCAACACCATCAAGAAGGTGCACGCCAAGCTCAACACGGATCTGAAGATCATCGGCTTGCTGCGGGTGATGTTCGATCCGCGCATGACCCTGTCGCAGCAGGTTTCCGCGCAACTCGAGCAGCATTTCGGCGACAAGGTTTTCAAGACCATCATTCCGCGCAATGTCCGACTGGCGGAAGCGCCTTCGTATGGCATGCCCGGCGTTACCTTCGATCCGTCGTCCAAGGGTGCGCAGGCGTACATCGCATTCGGTGCGGAGATGGTTGAACGCATTCATTCAATGTAAGGCAGATCATGGCTATCAAAAAATCCAAGGGACTCGGACGTGGGCTTGATGCCTTGCTGGGCGGTTCGTCCGACATGGCCGAGGCGGTACCTACCGTGCCCGGCGCGCCATCGGTATTGAATGTCACGCAGATGCAGGCTGGTAAATACCAGCCGCGCACACGCATGGATGAAGGCGCATTGAATGAACTTGCCGCATCGATCAAGGCGCAGGGCCTGATGCAACCCATCCTCGTGCGTCCGGTTGCGCACATGGGACCCGACAAATATGAAATCATCGCCGGCGAACGCCGCTTCCGTGCCGCCCAGATCGCCGGCCTGACGGAAGTACCGGTGCTGGTCAAGGATGTTGATGACCAGGCCGCCGCCGCGATGGCGTTGATTGAGAATATCCAGCGTGAAGATCTCAACCCGCTGGAAGAGGCGCAAGGCATTCATCGACTGATTTCGGATTTCGACTTCACACACGAGCAGGCGGCAAACGCGGTCGGCCGCTCGCGCAGCGCGGTGTCCAACCTGCTCCGTCTGATGAACCTCGCCAAGCCGGTGCAGACCATGCTGATGGCCGGCGATATCGACATGGGCCATGCCCGTGCGTTGCTGGCCGTTGATTCCGCAACGCAGATTACGCTCGCCAACCAGATCGTCGCCCGCCGCATGTCGGTACGTGAAGCCGAAAAGCTGGTCATCCGCGCCGGCAGCGAACAGGCATCGGCCAACAAGCAGCGCCCCAACAAGGAAAAGTCACGTGACATCTCCCGGCTCGAGGAAGAGTTGTCCGACCTGCTTGCCACCCAGGTCGCGATCAAGCTTGGTGCCAAGAACAAGGGACAGCTGGTTATCGACTTTGCCAACCTGGATGCGCTTGATGATCTGATCGCCAAATTGCGCACTGAAAAACAAGCTGCATGAATTCTGTCTATCGATGACCTACAGCGTCCTGATCCTGCCCGGTCTGTATAACTCCGGCGAAGGCCATTGGCAAACCGTCTGGGAAGCCATCATGCCGAATGCCAGACGTGTCGTGCAGAGCGACTGGGACAAGCCTGCCCGGCATGACTGGGAAGCAACGCTCGACGCCGCCATCGCCGCCGCGGATGGACCGGTCGTGCTTGCTGCGCACAGCATGGGTTGCGCACTGACTGCCTGGTGGGCCAGCCAGCGGCACCAGGCTGCGCACGTCGGCAAGGTGCTCGGCGCGCTACTGGTCGCGCCACCGGATGTCGAGCGTGCCGATTTTCCCAGCTTCATCACCGGCTTTGCACCGATGCCCCGTGCGCCGCTTCCGTTTCCCGCAATTGTCGTTGCTTCATCGGATGACCCGTGGTGTGAATTATCGCGTGCGCGGGCATGGGCGAATGGCTGGAATGCAGGTTTCCATGACATCGGTCCGCGTGGACATATTAATGGCGAGAGCGGTCTTGGTGACTGGCCGGAAGGAAGGGAATGGCTGGGAATGCTGGCGCGCCGCCGCGAACCCTAGCAGCAACGATTCACAACGGGCAACACATCTGTGAGCAAATCCTCTCACCGCAAGAAGCGCGTCCTTCCGCAACAACAAAGAACGACAACCTGACATTCTACGCACCGAAGCAGGGGGCGAAGCAGAATGGATTACTTATCAGGTAATTGTTCTGCCGACCAAGAATACCTATTCTGGCCATGGATGGAAAGGTCTTCGAGGTGCGGTGCAGAGGAGCATCAATCAGGGATTTGTAAAGCTGTCTATCGTAGTTTTACCGTAGCATCCATGCGGCATTCAGCCCGGCAATTGTTTGACGGTGACTGCGGAAAACACTTATAATCCCGTGGTTTCACGCAACGCACCACCTTGAAACACCGCGGCCCGTAGCAGGCATCAGAAGCATTCTTCTGGTGGCACGGATTGCACGATTCGGACCTTTATGCTGCACATCGTCCTCATGCAATTTGCAACTACGGTTATCGCCGGACTGATAGCCGGCATGCTGGGCGGCGTACATGCGCTGGTGTCGGCGCTTCTGGGTGGGCTGTGCTGTGTGGTGCCAAACGGCTTGTTCGCTCTGCGCTTATTTATCAGCGCGAGAAAGCCGGGCGCGGTCAACCCGATGACTTTTTTCATCGGCGAATTTATCAAGATTGCATTGACCCTCGCGCTATTGGGTGCGGTGGTCTGGCTGTACCACGATTTGAACTGGCTGGCGCTGATCGCCGCTTTCATCGTGGCGCTGAAAAGTTACATCATCTTATTATTTAGGCACTGACATGGCATCTACCACTGAAGCGGCATCACACGCGCCAACGGCGTCAGAATACATCGTCCACCACCTCGGACACCTGCAAAACCATCACCAGGAAAAGATGGTCGATTTCTCGATCATCAATATAGATACCATTTTCTGGTCGATCTTCGTCGGTATCATCGGCTGCCTCCTGATGTATCGTGCAGCCCGTCATGCCACCTCCGGCGTGCCTGGTCGATTCCAGGCCTTCGTCGAGATGCTCGTCGAACTGGTTGAAGACCAGTCGAAGTCCATCGTGCATGGTAAGCGTGACTTCATCGCCCCGCTGGCGCTGACCGTTTTCGTCTGGGTCGCCCTGATGAACTCTCTCGACTTCCTGCCGGTAGACCTGTTCTCCGGCATCTTCCGTCTGTTCGGCATCGATATCCATCACCGTGTCGTGCCAACCGCCGACCTCAATGGCGCACTCGGCATGGCGCTCGGCGTGCTGGCACTGGTTCTCTATTACAACGTCAAGATCAAAGGCCTCGGTGGTTGGGTGCATGAACTGTTTGCCGCACCGTTCGGCATCTGGCTCGCACCGTTCAACCTGCTGCTGAACTTCATTGAATACATCGCCCGCACCGTGTCGCTCGGTATGCGACTCTGGGGCAACATGTACGCAGGTGAACTGGTGTTCTTGCTGATCGCGCTGCTCGGCTCGACAGCCACCGTGTTCGGCTTCTTCGGTCATGTGGTTGCCGGCTCTATCTGGGCAATCTTTCACATCCTGATCGTGTTCCTGCAGGCATTCATTTTCATGATGCTGACCTTGATCTACATCGGCCAGGCGCATGAAGGCCACTAATAGCAAATAGCAGCCAGTAAAGAATCGAAAGATAGGAAGTACGTAACGAAGTTTGTTTTTGGGTATTTTGTTTTTAATTTTTAACTTTAACTTTTTGAAGGAATTCAAATGACTGATATCTCTTTTGTTGCTCTGGCTTGTGGTCTGATCATCGGCCTGGGTGCTATCGGTGCGTGTATCGGTATCGCGATCATGGGCGGCAAGTACCTCGAAGCATCCGCTCGTCAGCCTGAACTGATGAACACTCTGCAAGCCAAGATGTTCGTTCTGGCTGGTCTGATCGACGCTGCGTTCCTGATCGGTGTTGGTATCGCTATGTTGTTTGCGTTCGCAAACCCGTTCATCGCGAAGTAATCCGGCGCACAGGGTACCGCCTCCGGTACCCGCCGATTTCCAGCCGCCGGACCTGACCCAGGTTCGGCTCTCGTTATTCTGAGAAGGAAAAATACCGTGAACTTAAATGCAACCCTGATTGCACAGTTCGTGGTCTTCTTCATCTTGGCGATGTTCACAATGAAGTTCGTGTGGCCGCCGCTGATGAAAGTGCTCGATGAGCGCGCTGAGAAGATTGCGAACGGTCTGGCTGCCGCCGACCGGGGCAAGGCAGAGATGGCTGCGGCTGAAAAGCGTGCGCAGGCTGAACTGGCTACCGCCCGTGACGAAGGCCAAAAGCGCATCAACGACGCTGAAAAGCGTGCGCAGGCAATTATCGAAGAAGCCAAGAAGACTGCATCCGACGAAGCTGCGCGCATTATCGCCGCCGCCAAGGCTGATGCTGAACAGCAAGTCACTCGTGCGCGCGAAGAACTGCGCAGCCAAGTCGCTACCCTCGCGGTGAGCGGCGCCGAGCAGATCCTCAAGCGTGAGGTTAACGCAGCGGCTCACGCCGACCTGCTGAACCAACTGAAGACTGAACTGTAATCATGGCCGAACTCGCAACGATTGCTCGTCCTTACGCAGAAGCACTGTTCCGTGTTGCCAAATCAGGCAATCTCGCCGCCTGGACCGATCTCGTGTCGGAAATGGCTGCGGTTGCCGCCAATCCAGACGTCAAGTCTTTCGCAAGCAATCCGAAACATACGGATGCGCAAATTGTCGATACCTTTCTGTCGCTGTTGAAATCCAGTGTCACGCCCGAAGCGAAAAACTTCGTTGCGATGCTGGTGGAAAACGGCCGCCTGACGTTGCTGCCGGAAATCGGTACGCAGTTTCATGCATTGAAGAATGCAGCGGAAGGTGCAGCCGACGCGGAAATCACGAGCGCGTTCGAGTTGTCCGACGCGCAAGTGAAAGACCTGGTAGCGACGCTGGAAAAGAAATTTGGCCGCAAGCTCAATCCGTCCGTGAAAGTGGATAACTCCCTGATCGGCGGCGTACGTGTCGCAGTCGGCGATGAAGTGCTCGACACTTCGGTCCGCGCCAAACTGCAGAACATGTACGTAGCCCTGGCATCGTGATTGGCTGCTTCTGACCCCTGGCGCAAGCCAGGCAGAGTGAAAAATATTAGGAGTTAACATGCAACTCAACCCGTCTGAAATCAGCGAACTGATCAAGAGCCGGATTCAAGGCCTTGGCGAAACCGCTGAAATCCGCAACCAGGGCACGGTCATTTCCGTGACCGACGGTATCTGCCGCATTCACGGTCTGTCCGACGCGATGCAAGGCGAGATGCTGGAATTCCCGGGCAACACCTTCGGCCTCGCGCTGAACCTCGAGCGCGACTCCGTTGGCGCCGTTATCCTGGGTGACTACGAACACATTTCCGAAGGCGATACCGTCAAGTGCACGGGCCGTATTCTGGAAGTACCGATCGGTCCGGAACTCCGTGGCCGCGTTGTCAACGCACTGGGTCAGCCGATCGACGGCAAAGGCCCGATCAACACCGCGTTGACCGCTCCGATCGAAAAGATTGCTCCGGGCGTTATCGCACGTCAATCCGTTTCCCAGCCGATGCAAACCGGCCTGAAGGCGATTGACGCGATGGTGCCGATCGGCCGTGGACAGCGTGAGCTGATCATTGGCGACCGCCAAACCGGTAAGTCTGCTGTTGCGGTTGATACCATCATCAACCAAAAAGGCCAGAACATGACATGTATCTATGTCGCGATCGGCCAGAAGGCATCGACCATCAAGAACATCGTGCGCGCGCTGGAACAGAATGGCGCCCTCGAGTACACCATCGTCGTCGCCGCTTCCGCTTCCGAATCCGCCGCGATGCAGTACGTATCGGCTTACTCCGGCTGCGCCATGGGCGAATACTTCCGCGACCGCGGTGAAGATGCGCTGATCGTTTATGACGATCTGTCCAAGCAGGCTGTCGCTTACCGTCAGGTTTCGCTGCTGCTGCGCCGTCCGCCGGGCCGTGAAGCGTATCCCGGTGACGTGTTCTATCTGCACTCCCGTCTGCTCGAGCGCGCTGCTCGCGTGAACCCAGACTATGTCGAAGCGTTCACCAACGGTGAAGTCAAGGGCAAGACCGGTTCGTTGACCGCGTTGCCGATCATTGAAACACAGGCTGGCGACGTTTCCGCGTTCGTTCCGACCAACGTGATTTCGATTACCGACGGCCAGATCTTCCTTGAGACTTCGCTGTTTAACGCTGGTATCCGTCCTGCGATCAACGCCGGTATTTCGGTGTCCCGCGTCGGTGGTGCAGCGCAGACCAAGGTCATCAAGAACCTGTCCGGTGGTATCCGTACCGACTTGGCGCAGTACCGTGAACTCGCAGCGTTTGCGCAGTTTGCTTCCGACCTCGACGAAGCAACCCGCAAGCAGCTCGACCGCGGCGCACGCGTGACCGAATTGTTGAAGCAGCCACAGTATTCGCCGCTGCCGATCTCGTTGATGGCCGTATCGCTGTTCGCAGTGAACAAGGGCTACTTCGACGACATCGATGTGAAGCGCGTACTGGCATTCGAATCCGGCCTGCACAACTTCATGAAGACCAGCCACGGCGCCCTGCTGCAGAAGATTGAAGACACCAAGCAACTCGACAAGGACGGCGAAGCAGCACTGGCCTCCGCGATTGCCGACTTCAAGAAAACATTCTGAGCCACGGAGCTTTAGGCTAAAGGAGTAAGTACTCATGGCTGCAGGTAAAGAGATACGCGGCAAGATCAAGAGCGTAGAAAATACGAAGAAGATCACCAAGGCGATGGAAATGGTCGCCGCATCCAAAATGCGCAAGGCGCAGGACCGGATGCGTTCGGCACGTCCCTACAGTGACAAGATTCGTAATATCGCCGCTCACTTGTCGCAGGCCAACCCCGAGTACACACACCCGTTCCTGGTCAAGCAGGACACGGCAAAGACAGTGGGCATCATCGTCGTCACGACCGACAAGGGTCTGTGCGGCGGCATGAACACCAACGTGCTGCGTCAGGTGACCACCAAGGTGCGTGAACTCGAAGGTCAGGGCAAGAAAGTTGAAGCAGTTGCGATCGGTAACAAGGGCTTCGGCTTCCTTAACCGCATCGGCGCGAAGGTCGTGTCCCACGCAATTCAGCTCGGCGATACGCCGCATCTGGAAAAGCTGATCGGACCGGTCAAGGTGTTGCTCGATGCGTACCAGGAAGGCAAGCTCGACGCAGTGTACGTTTGCTATACCAAGTTCATCAACACGATGCGCCAGGAGCCGATGATGGATCAGCTTCTGCCGTTGTCTTCCGAGCGGATGGAAGCGGATAAGTCATCCCATGCATGGGATTACATCTACGAGCCGGATGCGCAGACTGTCATCGACGAACTGCTGGTGCGCTATGTCGAAGCGTTGATCTACCAGGCTGTTGCCGAAAACATGGCGTCCGAGCAATCGGCGCGCATGGTCGCGATGAAGGCCGCTTCGGACAACGCAGGTAACGTGATCGGCGAACTGAAACTGGTCTACAACAAGACCCGCCAGGCTGCGATTACCAAGGAACTGTCCGAGATCGTCGCCGGTGCGGCTGCGGTTTAACGAAACGAATCTACATTAAATATTGAAGGAACGAAAATGGCTGAAGGCAAAATCGTTCAGTGTATCGGCGCCGTGGTTGACGTGGAATTTCCACGCAACGCCATGCCCAAGGTGTATGACGCCTTGAAAATGGCAGGCTCCGAGCTGACTCTCGAAGTGCAGCAGCAGCTTGGCGACGGCATCGTCCGCACCATCGCTCTGGGCACTTCCGACGGTCTGCGTCGCGGCATGACCATCCAGAACACTGGCGCACCGATCATGGTGCCGGTCGGTCCCGCTACTCTGGGCCGCATCATGGACGTGTTGGGTAACCCGATTGACGAACGTGGTCCTGTCGCTTCCGAGCGCACCGCATCGATCCACCGCAAGGCACCTGCATACGACGACCTGTCGCCGTCGCAGGAACTGCTCGAAACAGGCATCAAGGTGATTGACCTGGTGTGCCCGTTCGCCAAGGGCGGTAAGGTCGGTCTGTTCGGCGGTGCAGGTGTGGGCAAGACCGTGAACATGATGGAACTGATCAACAACATCGCGAAGGCGCACTCGGGTCTGTCCGTGTTTGCCGGCGTGGGTGAACGTACTCGTGAAGGTAACGACTTCTATCACGAAATGGCAGACTCCAAGGTCGTCGACCTCGACAACCTGGCGAACTCCAAGGTCGCGATGGTGTACGGTCAGATGAACGAACCGCCGGGCAACCGCCTGCGCGTCGCGCTGACCGGTCTGACCATTGCGGAATCCTTCCGTGACGAAGGCCGTGACGTGTTGTTCTTCGTCGACAACATCTACCGTTACACACTGGCCGGTACCGAAGTGTCCGCGCTGCTGGGTCGTATGCCTTCCGCGGTGGGTTACCAGCCGACACTGGCCGAAGAAATGGGCCGCCTGCAAGAGCGTATTACGTCGACCAAGACCGGTTCGATCACTTCGATCCAAGCCGTGTACGTCCCTGCGGACGACTTGACCGACCCGTCTCCGGCGACCACGTTTGCTCACCTCGACTCCACCGTCGTGTTGAGCCGTGATATTGCTGCGCTGGGTATCTACCCTGCGGTTGACCCGCTCGACTCCACGTCGCGCCAGCTGGACCCGAACGTCGTCGGTCAGGAACACTACGAGACTGCACGCGCTGTTCAGGGCACGCTGCAGCGCTACAAGGAATTGCGCGACATTATCGCGATTCTGGGCATGGACGAACTGGCACCGGAAGACAAGCTGGTTGTGGCACGCGCACGTAAGATGCAGCGTTTCCTGTCCCAGCCGTTCCACGTTGCTGAAGTGTTTACCGGTTCCCCGGGCAAGTACGTTTCGCTGAAAGACACGATCAAGGGCTTCAAGATGATCGCTTCCGGCGAACTCGATCACCTGCCGGAACAGGCGTTCTACATGGTTGGCACGATCGAAGAAGCAATCGAAAAAGCCAAGAAGATCCAGTAGCACTGTTTCGCTCCCTCCCTTCGGGGAGGGCAAGGGCAGGATGCAGTCCACGCGTCTTCGGAACGTGCATCCTGCAGCCAGCCTCTCCCTCTGCATGCAAGGGGAGAGGAGCAAATCAGTTATCCGGTAAGGGTTGTCGGCATGCGGTCCGCCGCCTTTCGTCAGCCTGCTACTCCCGGATCTTCGGACGAACATATAAGGTTCTAACATGGCAAACACTATTCACGTAGACGTCGTCTCCGCCGAAGAACAAATCTTCGCCGGTGAAGCCGAGTTCGTGGCGTTGCCGGGTGAAGCGGGCGAATTGGGTATCTACCCGATGCATACTCCGCTGATCACCCGCATCAAGCCGGGTGCGGTTCGCATCAAGGTGCCGGGCCAAGCCGAAGACGAATTCGTTTTCGTGGCGGGCGGCATTCTAGAAGTGCAGCCGAATGGCGTCACCGTACTGGCAGACACTGCCATCCGCGGTAACGACCTGGACGAGGCGAAAGCTTCGGAAGCCAAGAAACTGGCGGAAGAAGCATTGTCGAACAAGGATTCGTCGATTGATTATGCGAAGGCACAGGCCGAACTGGCCGCTGCAGTCGCGCAATTGGCAGCGATTCAAAAGCTGCGTCAAAAACGCTAATCCGGTACGGCAGTAAAATCAAAAGGCAGCTTCGGCTGCCTTTTTTGTTGGCCGCAAAATCGGTCGAAACACAGGTACGCCGAACGCAATGAACGTGCTGCGGTCAGTAAGATTAATAGAAGCATCTGAAGAAGCATCTGAATCAAGCACATGCAACTGTTTCCCCAATGGAGAAGTCATGACCGCACGCGAAGAGTTCCGCAAACCCAAAAAACTGAAAATTGACGACAAAGCGGCCGGCGCCAAGTCACTCAGTTCGGACGACAAGAACGCAGACAAGAACCGGGTCGATGAAATGGCGCAACGCATCGCTGACATGCAGAACGTCTTCTACGCTGAGCACAAACGCAAGATCCTCGTCATCCTCCAGGGGATGGATACCTCAGGCAAGGACGGTACCGTCAAGGGCGTCTTTGGCAAGATCGATCCCCTAGGTATCCGGACGGTACCCTTCAAGGCGCCAACCCAGACTGAAAAGGAGCACGATTACCTGTGGCGCGTGCACCAGCAGATGCCAGGCCAGGGCGAACTGACGATCTTCAATCGCAGCCATTACGAAGATGTGTTGATCACTCGCGTGCACAAATGGATCGACACCGATGAATGCAAGCGGCGCTATGCACAAATCCGCGACTTCGAACGAATGCTGTCGGAAACCGGCACGGTGTTGCTGAAATTTTTTCTCCATATTTCGCGGGATGAGCAGCGCAAACGTCTGCAGGAACGTGTCGACGATCCGGAAAAGCACTGGAAATTCGACCCGAAAGACCTGGATGAACGCGTCCACTGGGATGATTACCAGAAGGCGTATCAAACCGCGATCGACGAGACCGACGCCGACCACGCTCCCTGGTATATCATTCCGGCCGACTCCAAGACCCATCGCAACCTCGCAATCGCTTCGATTGTCTGCGAAACCATGGAGGCCATGAAGTTTGCCTTTCCGCCAGCAAACCCGGAGCTTGAAGGCCTGAAGATACGCTGAACAGGCGCGGCCTTTCAGCCTCGCTAGTCCGCCTGCCCGGTCAGCATTGTGACAGCCGCGCCACCATACTCTCATCAGAACGCCGACGCTCTTGACCTCTTGAACCGATGCGCCATTACTTTCCAGAACTGGTCGCCCTGCCCATGCTGCCTTTCCTTATCCTGCAGGGAAAGCGTACCCGCCGCCTGACGCCCAGATTGCCGGAAGCTGCAGGACCAGCGCATGGACGTGCAGGCGCACAGTTGGGCGGACCGCCGCTACGTCTGCTTGGCGTCGGTGAATCACCGATTGCCGGTGTGGGCGTCACCACATACGACGAAGCCATTACCTGCCAGTTCGCCGCAGCACTCTCCGCCCGGCTTAGCCGCCCGGTGGCTTGGCGCGCCTGCGGGAAGAATGGCGTGACCGCCGCCGAAGCACTGGAACAGGTGGTACCCATCATTCCGGTAGCCCGGGTCGACATTGCCCTGATCGCTTTCGGCGTCAACGATACCACCGCATTTCAGCCGGCAGCACGCTGGCGCCATGACCTCTCGGCCATTCTTTCCGCCATCGCGCAACGCTGTTCGCCAACGCTCACTATCGTGTCAGGCGTACCACCCATGGCACATTTTCCCGCCTTGCCGCAGCCCTTACGTCATGTCATGGGGCTCAAAGCCCAGACCCTGGATGCCGTTGCCCGGACACTCGTCGCACAGCACCCCCGTACCCTGCACATTCCGCTCGCCATTGACGTCCGGGACCGCACCCTGATGGCCTCAGACGGCTATCACGCCTCGGCTGCCGGATGCACCGCCTGGGCAAACCTGCTTGCACAGGCGACATATAGTCACATGGTATAGCCTGACCGCTGCACCGATTCTCGCGGGCAAAGGAAATTGGAGGTAGGATGGCAATATCCTTAGCGAGATTGCAATGAATTACTTCACTGACCCCGGTTTCTGGGAAACTGCGAGCTTTGTGGTCACTGTGTTCGGCCTGCCGTTTGCAATTTTCCTGTTCCTGTACGAGCAGCGGAAAGAACGTGACTCCGAAGATGAAGAGGCTTATCAACTACTGCAAAACGCCTACAACGACTTCCTGAAGATTGTCCTCAACAATCCGGACTTGCAGCTGCGCAGCGCCACCATGAGCAATAACCTTACCGATGACCAGCGTGAACGCACTCTGATCATCTACGAAATGCTGATCGCATTGTTCGAGCGCGCCTACATTGTTTCCTATGAGGATGATCTGAAGGGGGTGGCATTGCGACGCTGGAATTCCTGGGATGATTACATGCGCGAGTGGTCGCGCCGGGAAGATTTTTACTACCTGCTTCCGCAGCTTCTCCGCGGCGAAGACCCTGACTTTGCCGCCTACATTCGTCGAGTTGCCGACGAAGAGCAGCATGGAAAAATCCTGCAACGCTAGAGCAATTTCAGCCTGACTGTACCGCCGATCCCGGACGTCTTGCCAGCGGCAAGGCGCTGCGACTCCTTGCCGCAGCCTCGCTACGACGCCTCACCGCGCCTTGTTCCCTAGGCAATCGTCTCGGCCTCCATCGTTCAGTCAGACCGAAACTGCTCTAGTTGCCGCACGGGCAGCCAGCGACGCAATTTTCGCCGACGTTCACGACAATTACCTTAAGAAGCATCGTATCGGGCAGGTCAGCACGGACAAAATCCTCATGAAGCCGCAGGAAATCCCCGGCATCGGCGATAATGGCGGCTCACTGAAAGCCCTTCTTATGTCGAACACATTTGCCAACCTGAAAAACGATACTTTCCTGCGTGCCTTGCTGCGCCAGCCGACTGATTACACCCCGCTTTGGCTGATGCGTCAGGCCGGCCGCTACTTGCCGGAATACTGCGCGACCCGAAAGCGCGCGGGCTCGTTCCTCGGACTTGCCAAGAGTCCCGATTACGCAACCGAGGTGACCCTGCAACCGCTGGACCGCTATGCGCTGGACGCGGCGATCCTGTTTTCGGACATTCTGACGGTGCCGGACGCCATGGGTCTCGGCCTGTATTTCGCCGAAGGCGAGGGCCCGAAGTTTGAACGTCCGTTGCGCGACGAAAAGGCCGTTATGGCATTGCGCACCCCGGAAGCAGGATCGCTGCAGTACGTGTTCGATGCGGTCACGCAGATTCGCACCGAACTGGCTGGCCGCGTGCCGTTGATCGGCTTTTCCGGCAGCCCATGGACACTTGCCTGCTATATGGTCGAAGGCGGTGGCTCCGATGATTTCCGGACGGTCAAGACGATGCTGTACAACCGCCCCGACCTGATGCATCACATTCTGAAGACCAATGCCACGGCAGTCGCCGCTTACCTGAATGCGCAGATCGAGGCTGGAGCCCAGGCAGTGATGATCTTCGATACTTGGGGTGGGGCGCTCGCCGATGGCATCTATCAGCAGTTTTCGTTGAGTTACATGCGCGAAGTTATGCAACAACTCAAGCGCGAGCACGACGGTGTCAAGATTCCGGCAATTGTCTTTACCAAAGGCGGCGGTCTCTGGCTCGAAGAAATTGCCGATATTGGCGCCAATGCGGTCGGCCTCGACTGGACGGTGAACCTTGGCAAAGCACGAGCTCGTGTCGGACATCAGGTAGCTTTACAAGGCAATCTCGATCCCAATGTCTTGTTCGCCGGTCCGGACCAGATCCGTACTCAAGTAAAAAACCTGCTCGATTCTTACGGCAAGCCGACCGCCGGACACGGGCATGTATTTAACCTCGGTCATGGCATTTCGCAGTTCACCCCGCCCGAATCCGTATCGGTGCTGGTAGATGCAGTGCACGAGTTCAGCAGGGCACAACGCAGCGGCGATTAAATAAAGTTATCAACCCCCTGTGGACAACTATCATCGGTGAAACACTTCCGGTCGGAATGACGCGCTTATTCACATTTTTTGCGATAGTGCAAATCGTTAACGAATGGGTGGACGTCAATATACAACCACTTTTTCGTTTTCCTAAGCCACTGATTTTAAAGGGAAAAAATTTTGCTTTTCAATTTAGCATTCTATTGAAAACCGCATAAAATCAGGGCTGCCGGGGCGTCATACAGGGTTTGTCCACAAAGTTATCCACAGACTTTGTGGATAGGTAAAAAAATGTTTATAAATCGGGAACTTAGCAGAGATCCTTCATAAATCTGTTAAGTTGCAGCAAGTCACTGAACGGTGGAAAATTTCTTCTTCCAAGCCATTAACGGATGCATCTAAAAATGACTCCAGGAAAACCCCAGTGCACGTGTATTGCCATAAGGACAGTGACGTCTGGCAAAAGTCAAGCGGAAAAGTGGCCTTATACAGAGTTATTCACAATTTGCGCCGCCTACTTCACTTGTGCAAAGCAATAAAATTTTTCCGTTGAGTGCATTCATGGAGCCAAGAGTCAGGCGCTAAGTAATTGAAATAACTGGCTTTATTTTTTTATCCTCCAAAGCTTCATGAAATGAGGATCACGCTTGGTTATGGTTTGCTGCCGATCAAGCTTCGGTTCTCCACAAAGTTATCCACAGGCTTTGTGGATAGTCTGAAAAGCCTTTAAGAATCGCGACTTTAGTCGCCTTTTTCAAGAAATACATTAAGTTTGTGACCGACCTTTATCTCAACGTCGCCCTGGATACGCCGCTGGACACCTGCTTCGATTACCGCTGGCCAGGACATGGTGACCGGCCGCAGATCGGGCAGCTTGTCCTTGTGCCCTTTGCCAGGCGTGAAGTCGTCGGTGTGATTGTCGACATCAGCGACCGGACCGAGGTGCCGCCGGACAAACTCAAGGACGCGCTCGAGGTCCGCGCACAATTGCCGCCACTGACAACAGAATGGCTTGATCTATGCCGTTTTGCCGCCGATTATTACCAGCGACCGATCGGCGAAGTGATGGTGCCAGGAATTCCGAAAAACCTGCGCGTACAAAAAACCGTATCCCTCGACCGCACGCTGAAAAAGCTCGCCAAGACCACATTCCCGCATGACCCCGCACCAGCCAATGCGCCCGTGCTCAATGCCGCGCAGCTTGAGGCGGCACTTGCGATCGGTAATGCCGATGGTTTCAGCCCGACCTTGTTGTACGGTGTCACCGGCAGTGGCAAGACGGAGGTCTACTTGCAAGCCACTGCCCAAGTGCTGGCAAACGCGCAAGGTACACAGACCGAGGCTCAGGTACTGATTCTGGTACCCGAGATCAACCTGACCCCGCAACTCGAAAACAACGTTCGTGCCCGGTTTCCCGGCGTACCAGTGGCGACCCTGCATAGCGGCCTGGCTGAAGGAGAGCGCCTGAGCCACTGGCTCGCAGGGCATCTGGGGCATGCCCGGATCATTCTTGGAACGCGCCTGGCGATTCTCGCATCGCTACCGCATCTCAAGCTGGTCATCATCGACGAAGAGCATGACCCTTCCTACAAGCAGCAGGAAGGCTTGCGCTATTCGGCGCGCGATCTCGCTGTCTGGCGTGCCCGCCAGTTAAAGATTCCGATCGTGCTCGGCTCCGCCACGCCTTCTCTCGAAACATGGCATCACGCACAATCGGGACGCTATCGCAAGCTGGAATTGCGCGAACGTGCTTCACCCGACGCCGCATTGCCGCGCATCCGGCTGATCGACATGGAACGCGACAAGCCGGCCCAGGGCCTGACATCGACCCTGGTCAGTGCGCTGAAACTGCGGCTGGAGCGCGGTGAACAGTCGCTGCTTTTCCTGAACCGCCGCGGCTATGCGCCGGTCCTTGCCTGCGACGCCTGCGGCTGGATAGGGAATTGCACCCGCTGTACCGCCTTCATGGTGCTGCACAAACCGGAAAACCGCATGCGCTGTCACCATTGCAGCCTGGAGCAGCGCATTCCAAAGTCTTGCCCGACCTGCGGCAACATCGACCTCCAGCCGCTCGGGCGCGGCACCCAGCGGGTGGAGGAGGGGCTGCAGCAAGTATTTCCGCAGGCGCGTGTCGTGCGTATCGATGCGGACTCGACGCGGCTCAAGGGGAGTGCGCAAGCAGCTTTCGAACGGGTTCATCAGGGCGAAGTCGACATTCTGATCGGCACACAGATGGTCGCGAAAGGGCACGACTTTCGTAATCTCACACTGGTCGGCGTACTTAATCCGGATACCGCGCTGTTTTCGCACGATTACCGTGCCAGCGAACGCCTGTTTGCGCAGCTGATGCAGGTCGCCGGCCGGGCGGGGCGGGCCGGGCGCAAGGAAGGTGGCAATGCCAGTGAAGTGCTGATACAGACGCGCTATCCGCAGCATCCCCTGTTCGGCGCCGTGATGGCGCACGACTATGATCGCTTTGCCGGTGAGCTGCTGGAAGAACGTCAGCAGGCCGGCGTGCCGCCTTTCATGTACCAGGCGCTGCTGCGGGCCGAAGCGCGCGAATTGCAGACCGCGCTCGACTTTCTGCAGCAGGCGGCCGATTGCATGCAGCATCCGGGCATTACGATCAATGATCCGATTCCGATGACGATGACACGGGTTGCCAACGTCGACCGGGCACAGCTTCTCATCGAGTCGCCATCCCGCCCGGCGTTACAGGCCTTTCTGAAGTCCTGGATGGCGGCGCTCCGGGCAATGAAAACTCGCGCAAAGTGGTCGCTCGAAGTCGATCCGGTCGACATTTGACCGTCGCTTGCGCCAATCCTATTTACACTCAACACGCACATGTCACGCAACGTAGAAATCAAAGCACGCACCGAAGGGCTTGCAATACTGCGCCCTTTGGTGGAGGCCATCGCCGACAAGGGACCCATTGACATCGCTCAGGACGACACTTTTTTCCAATGTCCGAACGGCCGCCTTAAACTGCGCTGTTTCGAAAACGGCAAGGGCGAACTCATCTTTTATCAGCGCGCCGACGACGACGGCCCCAAGGAATCCTTTTATCTGATCACGCCAACCGATCATCCCGACAGCCTGCGCGATACGCTGGCCCACGCCTTCGGACAAGCCGGCCGGGTGCGCAAGCAGCGCACCTTGTTCCTTATCGGCCAGACCCGCGTGCATCTTGATCTGGTCGAGGGGCTGGGCGAATTCATCGAGCTTGAGGTGGTACTCAACGACACCCAGACGATGGAGCAGGGCACGGCGATTGCCGAGGGCATCATGGGGCAACTCGGAATCCGCCCCGACCAACTTGTCCGTGGCGCTTATGTCGACCTGATACACGGTTGCTGAACTGTTGAACTGCTGAACTGCTGAACTGCTCAGTTGCTGAGCCCAGCGCGCATTCATGGCAGAATCAGGCTGCCGCGGATGTTCAGCGGACCGGTCTACCAGTACCTACATTTCTCGAAAAGAAACCGCATGATCATCGTCCATCATCTGAACAATTCCCGATCGCAGCGCGTTCTGTGGCTGCTTGAAGAACTTGGCCTCGACTACGAAGTGAAGCGCTATGAGCGCGACTCGAAGACCATGCTGGCGCCGGACACGCTGCGGCAAGTGCATCCACTGGGCAAGTCGCCGGTGATCACCGATGGCGACCTGACCATTGCCGAGTCGGGCGCCATTGTCGAATACCTGGTCGATCGCTACGGCGCTGGCCGCCTTGCGCCGGGACGGGGTGGCGAATCCCGCCTCAAGTACACCTACTTCCTGCACTATGCGGAAGGTTCGGCCATGCCGCCGCTACTGCTCAAGCTGGTGTTCGATCGCATCGAGAAAGGTCCGATGCCATTTTTTGCGAAGCCGATCGCCAAAGCCATCGCCGGACGGGCGAAGAGCACGTTCATCGAACCGCAGATCAAACGACACCTCGACTACCTGGAAAGCGAGTTGGCGCAGCGTCCATGGTTTGCCGGCGATGAATTTTCCGCTGCCGACATCCAGATGAGTTTTCCGCTGGAGGCGGCTGCAGCGCGTGGTGGTCTGGACGCCCGCTATCCCAGGCTACAAGCTTTTCTGGAGCGCATTCACCAACGTCCCGCCTACCGCAAGGCCCTGGAGCGCGGCGGCGAATACGGACTGTTGAGTTGATCGGGTGATTGACGGGTTTCTAAACAGCATGTCCGGTCCACGCAATCATCGATCGAGGGTCATCGCTAAGCACGTGGATCAAGCTTAGAAACTTCAACAGAGGCGTCGCGTCGAAAGAGCAAATCCTTTCCTTTCAACAGCGAGCGCATGGCCTTACCCCAGCTTTCCCCTCATCATCCCGTTTTGTCCGGGCTATTGCAGCCCGGACGTAATTGCTGGCGGATCGAACATGCGCAGCGCTTTGCCATGCTGGTCGATGCTGACGCGTATTTCCGTGCGGTGCGGGCGGCTATCCTCAATGCCCGGCATAGCGTATTCATTCTCAGCTGGGATATCGATAGCCGGACACGACTGATTCCTGGCGGGGCAAACGATGGATATCCGGATGGGCTCGGCGATTTCCTGCATCAGGTAGTGGCAACGCGTCCGAGTTTACGCGCCTATGTGCTGAACTGGGACTTCGCCATGTTGTACGCGCTGGAGCGTGAATGGTTGCCGGTATACAAGCTCGACTGGCGTACTCACCGCAGGCTTTCTTTCCGCATGGATGCAAAACATCCGATCGGTGGCTCGCATCACCAGAAAATCGTCGTCATTGACGACAGTGTCGCCTTTGTCGGCGGACTCGACATCACGAAGGCCAGGTGGGATACCTCCGAGCATGCATGCCACGCACCGCTGCGGCGCGACAGCGACGGCAAACCGCACGCGCCTTTCCATGATGTGCAGGCAATGGTGGATGGCGAAGTTGCCCGCACCCTTGGTGAACTGGCGCGCAACCGCTGGCAGCGTGCCTGCGGTGAAACGCCGGTTATCGTCTCGCGCACCGAGCATGATCCGTGGCCGGAGCATGTCGTGCCCGATCTTGAAGATATCGATGTCGCGATTTCGCGGACCGAACCGGAATACGAAGGTCAGCATGGCGTGCATGAAATCCGGCAACTGCATCTGGACGCCATCGCCAGCGCACGCAAGCACTTGTTCTTTGAAAACCAGTATTTCACGTCCGGCACCATTGCCGATGCACTCGCCACGCGTCTCAAGGAGCCTGACGGGCCGGAAGTGCTGGTCATCTCCCCGCAGACGCAGAGCGGATGGCTGGAACAGGCAACCATGGGGGTTCTGCGTGCACGGGTTCACAAAAAGTTAAAAGATGCCGACATGCACGAACGGTACCGGATGTATTGTCCGCATATTCCCGGCCTGAAAGACCAGTGCCTGAACGTGCACAGTAAAGTGTTTGCGGTGGATGATGAGCTGTTTTCGGTTGGTTCAGCCAACCTGAGCAGCCGCTCCATGGCCCTCGATACCGAGTGCAACATCACGATAGAAGCGCGTGGCGATCCACGCATACAGGCCGCTATTTCACGTCTGCGCAGCCGCCTGCTGGCGGAGCACCTGGACACCGCGCCAGAGGCCGTGGAAGCGGAGATGCACAAGCAAGACAGCCTGCACCGGACAGTACTGACATTGCAGACTTCCGAACGCAGCTTGCGGGTGATGGATGCCACCACGACACCTGAACTGGATGCATTGATTCCCGAACAGGCGTTGTTCGATCCGGAAAAGCCGATCGACCCGGACGAACTGGTCAGCCAGTTTCTGCCAAATGAAGCACGCAAGCCGATACCGCGCCGTCTCGTCGGCCTGGGTCTCTTCGCCATTGCACTGGCTCTGCTTGCTGTCGCCTGGCGCTGGACCCCGTTGCGCGAATGGGCCAATCTGGACGCATTGGTCGCTTTTGCGCGTAACCTTGAAGACTTGCCGTTCACCCCGCTTGCGGTAGTCGTCTGCTATGTTCTGGCAGGACTAGTGATGGTCCCTGTGACTTTGCTGATTGCTGTTACGGGTATCGTCTTTGGACCGTTGACCGGTTCGTTGTATGCGATTGGTGGCTCATTGCTGAGCGCAACCGTCGCGTATGGCATCGGCCAGTGGCTCGGGCGCGACACAGTGCAACGCGTGCTTGGCACGCGCATCAACAAGCTGAGCAAACGTATCGCCAAACGCGGCATCGTCGCGATGGTCATCATTCGCATGCTGCCGGTTGCTCCCTTTACCGTTGTCAATGTCGTCGCTGGCGCATCACATATCAGCCTGCGTGATTATCTGATCGGTACGCTGCTCGGTATGCTCCCTGGCATCATCATGACTGTCACCTTCGTGCATCACCTCGCGGAAGCCATTCGAAATCCCACTCCCGGTACGGTAGCTATCCTCGTCGGTGTCGCGCTGTCCATCATCGCCGTTGCGCTGGGCCTTCAAAAACTTCTTACCCGTAGAGAGAATCGAACCGCGTAATGGACGACCTGATCAGCACCAGCAGAACAGCAATACCCACGGCCGTGCCGGATCTTGATCCATGGCCGTTGACGATTGCGACATATAACATCCATGGCGCTGTCGGCTGCGACGGTAAATTTGCCCCTGAACGTGTCGCGCAAGTGCTGCAGGAACTCAATGCCGACATCATTGCCTTGCAAGAAGTCCCGATGGGCGGCTCCAGAACACCCAACGTACTGGACATTTTGCAAAAGGCGACCGGCTATGTCGCGGCCGAAGGCCCGGCCTGCGATCGCCCCGAACGGCGATATGGCAACGCCGTGCTCAGCCGTTACCCCATTTTGTCGGTACGCAATATCGATTTATCTTTCGGCAGCCGCGAACCACGCGCGGCGGTCGATGCCGATGTGAACTGCCACGGTCATCTGCTGCGCGTGGTGGCGACCCATCTCGGCCTCAGGGTCAAGGAGAGGCGCGAACAGGTACGCAAGCTGTTGCAGAGATTCGATACTGACGAGATGCCGGTGATCCTGCTTGGCGATCTTAACGAGTGGTTTATCTGGGGACAGTCCTTGCGCTGGCTGGTGTCGCATTTTCAGGCAGTACCGGCCCCCAAGACCTTTCCTTCACGCTACCCGTTGTTTCCGCTCGACCGCATCTGGATCCGGCCAAGGCACCGCCTGGTGCATGTGGAAGTGCATGCTACGCCGCTGGCTCGGATTGCCTCCGACCACCTTCCGCTGATCGCCCATATCGACGGATAAGGGGCAATCATTTGGCAATGACTTTTAACGAAAGAGCGTCGGGCGTGGGCGCCGTCATCGCGACGGCGTCACGCAGTAGAAAAGCATATGCCTGTTGACTGTTGCCGGGAAGACGATCAGGCTCCCGCAGCTTCCTAGGCTCGTTGATTAGGACCACTCGGACGCGAGTGTTCGGGGGCATACTGCACAAGATTCATCGGGGCCATTGGATCGAAATCAGACCAGTCACCGTTTTCTATCGTGCCCTCCGCGCGCTCGATATCGACTGCCCCCAGTGTGCGCAAGACCTGCAGTGCGCGATCTTCGTACTCTTGGTCGGGTACGGCGACGGCCACCATCATGCCGGAGCGGCGCATCGGCACCGCATTCTCTACATCTTCTGCATGGTCGCCGGCATCCCCTTTCTCTTTCATGCCGGACAGTCCGCCGACGAGTCCACCGAGATGGGCGCCGACCAGTCCACCGGTAACGGTTCCGACCGGCCCCAGAATGGGGGTCGCGGCAATGCCTATCACGGCGCCCGCTGCGGCGCCTGCCGCAGTGCTTTTGTCCGATGACTTTGCGCCCGGCGATTTATCGCTGTCGCCACCGATCGGATAGGTGGCATGCTGCCCGGCCGGATTGCAATAAAACGTAGAGACACGCTCACGCGGGAATCCCGCGCGCAGCAGTTCGGCGATCGTATCGTCAGCCTCTGCCTGTTCCTGAAAACGGCCTGCAATAATACTCGTCATGGCTGGCTCCTTTGTTAAAAAGTGAATATGAGTAAGAGGCCGGCATCGTCCAATAGTTCTAGAGCCGGCAACAGTGCAGCCTTCATGTAAATTTTTCTTCAAATAAGGTAAAAACAACGCAGAGGTTTTGTGAAACTGCAGTTTTTCCTCATCGCTGGCGTTTGGGTCACATCCGGCCCACTCCTTGCATGCTTCATTCCACCTTTGACCCACATGGAAAGCGGCGATGGCGCAACTCAATCAGAACGGCAATCTGTTTGCTTCGGCAGGGCAGCTACTTAGTGCTCGCGTCGTGGATGCTGCCGGTAATCAGGCATCGATTGCTTCGCTTGAACAAGGCAACTCCGCCGAAGAGGCGCAGGTCTGGGTAAAACTCGCAGATGGCACACTCGTCCTAGTTCCCTCCAACCTGCTGATGCCTCGCGAGGATGGTGTGTACAGCCTTCCTTTTACCTTCAATACGCCGGCGACTGGCGACAGTCCGACACAGATGACCTTCCCGGTGATGGAAGAGGAACTGCATGTTGACAAACGTACGGTTGAAACCGGACGCGGCGTACGCATACACAAGACGGTATCGCAACGTGAACAGACCATCGACCAGCCCCTGATGCACGATGAACTGCTGGTTGAGCACGTGACGGTCGGACGTGTGATTGCGGAGGAAACGCCGCCCCAGATGCGCTATGAGGGGGACACGCTGATTGTCCCTGTGCTGGAGGAGGTACTGGTGGTAAGGAAGCAGCTGATGCTCAAGGAAGAAGTCCATATCCGTCGGCAACAGCGAAGTGTCACCGACCCACAGAGCGTTATCCTGCGTTCGGAACAAGTCACGGTTGAACGTTTTGATGACGGAGTCATTGGTAACGATAAGGGCGAGGTCCAGCGTCCGCAGTAGGCCGGCTTGGCAGGCACGAGTTATGCCTGCGCAGGACCACTCTAGTCCTATTTTCCCGGGTACCTATTCCGGGCAACCAACGTTTTCTTGGAGAGACTGATCATGGAAAATACCGTAGTAGGCGTGTACGACAGTTATGCCCAGGCGCAGAACGCACTGAATGAATTGATGGCAGCAGGCTTCTCCCGTTCCGATGTGCAACTGAGTCCCGATTCAGAAAGCTCCACCCGCGTTGCAGACACTGACACAAGCAGCTCCGGCGGATCGGGCATCGGCAATTTCTTCCGTTCGCTGTTCGGCATGGAAGAACACCGCGAACACGGTGACATCTATTCGGAAGCGGTACGCCGCGGCAGCTGCGTGCTGACCGTCAGTGCCGCGAGCGACGAGCAGCGTGACCGTGCCACCGAGATCATGAACCGCTACGATCCGGTCGATATTGATGAGCGTAGTTCGCACTGGCGCTCGCAGGGCTGGAGCGGTTATGACGAGAGCGCGCCGATGTTTACCGACAGTGAAATCGAAAAGGATCGCGCACTGTATGGGCAGTCCCGTACACCATCCAGCGACTGGACCGGCACAAGCACCACATCGACCGCCGGCACTTCGGCGGATATGACAAGCAACACTACTGCGAGCACTGCGGCGAACACCACTGCGACGCAAAACCTGAGCGGTGGCGATACCACCCGCATCCCGGTGGTCGAAGAAGAACTGCAGGTTGGCAAGCGCCAGGTGGAGCGCGGTGGTGTGCGTGTTTACCAGCGTGTACGAGAAACACCGGTCAACGAATCGGTACAACTGCGTGAAGAGCACGTGCATGTCGAACGTCATCCTGTCGACCAGCCGGCGACCTCCGCCGACCTGGATGCGATCAAGGAAGGTGCAATCGAACTGCGTGAAACCGCAGAAGAGGCGGTGGTATCCAAGACCGCGCGTGTCGTCGAGGAAGTCGTGGTCGGCAAGGAAGTCACCGAGCAGACCAAGGATATCAACGACACCGTTCGTCGCACCGATGTTGAAGTCGAGCAGCTTGGTGCAACCGGCAACACCGGCATGCGTGCAGACAGCGCTTATCGCGACACAGCAATGACTTCGGACGATTCCGATTATCGTACGCACTGGCAGAATGCCTATGGCCAGTCCGGCGGACGCTATGAGGACTATGACGCAGCCTACCGCTATGGTTCGACGATGGCCGGTAGTGGCCGTTACCAGAACGCTCGCTGGGAAGATGTCGAACCGTCGATGCGTAGCGACTGGGAATCGAACCACCCGGAAAGCGCATGGGAAAAGGTCAAGGACGCAGTGCGCTACGGCGCTGAGCGCGTCACTGGCAACCAGCACCGGCAATAATGCGCCTGAATGGGCATCCATTTGATGCCCATTGACCGGCCTTAAGTCGCCGGCCAGAGCCGCCGGGTAAAGCCGGGTAAAGCCCGGTAAAGCACCCTCCTTCATTTCGAAGCAGGGTGCTTTTTTTTATTTGTAGAGAGCCGGGATTGGCGGTGCAGGGTGGAGATGAAGGCCGATCAGCCTAGTCGACCTTCTTCCGCCATGTCGCGAATCGTGCGGATCGTGTCGATATCCGATTCGGTATACGCGGACTTGCGAAAGTCGTTGTAAAAAGCGTCTGCGGTGTCTTGCGCCTCACTGGCGCCGTCGTCGTAGTCGAAGCGCACGAACAGGATTTCCGGCTCCGGTTCTTCGATGGTCATCGTCAATGTCGACTCCGGGATGCCCTCCTGTTGTGGCACATGGTAGACGATCTGTTCTTGTGGCAGGAAGGTGACGCGGTCGCGTACGATCAACTCTCCATAGCGAAGTTCGCGCAGCATCGACAGCGCAGACTTTTCCAGAATCTCGCAGCCATCGAGATACGGGACAAAGGCTTTTGGCATTTCCGCACGCAACACCAGCCCACGCCAGAGTTGCTCGCGTGACAGGGCATCGATCAGGGGGTTAAGCGGGTCGTTGATTTCGACCAGATGTGAAAATTTCATGGTGCAGGAAACGATAGACAATCGCCCAGTGTAACGCTTCCTGCGCGTAGTGACACCAGATCGGAGGCGATTGGATCCTTGCCGGATTGCCGGCTCAAAAGAACTGCGACCATTCTTCCACCCAGCCCGGCACCGCATCGCGTTCCATCGGCTTGGCAATGTAATAGCCTTGTGCATAGGTACAGCCCAGGTCGCGCAGCAAATCCCAGTCTTCCCGTGTTTCAACGCCGACCGCAACTGAATTGCGGCGTAATTTCCGCGCCAGTTCCAGCGAAGAACTCAGCGCAATATGCATTTGCCCGTTTTGCGACGCGCCGGCAACAAAGGAGCGGTCGATCTTGAGGTCGAGGAAAGGAATGCGCAGCAATTGCTGCAGATTGGAATGCGCGGTGCCGTAGTCATCGACCGACAGTCCGAATCCTTTCATGCGCAGTCGGGCCAGATTTTCAAGGCAGATCGGCACATCGGTCATGGCCATCAGTTCGGTGATTTCAAACGTGATGTATTGCGGCGCGATGGCGTGACCGGCAATGTGTTGCAAAATCTTTTCGGCAAGTCCTGGTTCCGACAATGAGGTCACCGACAGATTGATCGACACCGACAGCATCAGCCCGCGATCATGCCAGGTGCGGCAGGCGGCGACCGAACGCTCGATCACGGACCAGGTCAGGTCTTCCATGTGGCCGCTGGCTTCCAGTACCGGAATGAAAAATGCGGGGTTCAGCACACCGTATTGCGGATGACGCCAGCGGGCAAAGGCTTCCACTGCTTTCACCTTGCCCGTCGCCAGCTCCACTTTCGGCTGGAAGAACGGTTCGAACTGATCCGCCTGCACGGCCCGCTGGATTTCTTCCAGGCTGAACGACGGCACTGCGGTTTTACCATCATTGCGCTGCATGGGCGGCCGATACTGACCGATCAGTCGCTGCAGTATCTCGGGGGTGGCCGGTTTTTCGAAAGTGCCCAGCAAATCGACGCCGTAAGCCTTGGACATGGTCTCAACGGAAAACAGCAATGCCGACCCAAGCGCGCTGGTCAGCACGATGGCCGTCTTGTAATCGCCGTTGGCCAGATGCCGGACCAGTTCAATGCCATCCATGCTTGGCATGTTGAGGTCAATGAAGCTGATGTCGACCGACTGCTTGCTGCGCAGAAGATCGAGCGCGACACGGCCGTTTTCGGCTTCGAGGATATGCTGCGCACCCAACTTGGCCAGCATCACCGCCAGCCAGCGACGCTGAAACTCGTCATCTTCGGCAATCAGGAAGCGCAGGTTCGCAATCGATACGGGGTTTTCAGAAATCATGGCGGCCCATCCTGCGGCGATGTGAACAGAAAATTTGCTATACGGAAATTATGCCGCAGCTTTGGCTGCCGCGGCCAGATTTCGTACAGTCGCCGTATGTTGATCGTATGTTGACTGTCTGTTGGTTACCGAGCAAATGATGTTCCCATAAACAGGGGATTGTTGCGGTGCGGCAGTTTCGTTATAAAGATGGTGCTTGTCAGGAAGGCACTTTTACATGAAAACACTTTACGATTTACTTGGCGTCAGCCGTCAGGCCAAGCTTATTGATATCGAACACGGTTATCGCCGTCATCTCAACCGTCACCTGCTCGGCAATGGCGGCCGCCCGTTACGCAAGCGTGACCAGATGCGCTTGCAAAGCATGCGTAACGCCTACCTTGTATTGTCTTCGCCATCACGCCGGCAAGGCTATGACCGTGCGCTCGCCGCCCAGGAGGAAAAGCGTAACCGGATGCTCGACATCGGCGGCGCCATTCTTGCGGTGGCCTCACTGGTCACGGGCCTGATCATGATTGTCGTCAGTTCACATTTTCCCGCGCTGGAAGAACTGACGGCCGCTTCAAACGCACCGGCATCTTCGTTACCGGCGCCATCGCAAACAGCGTCGACCCCAGCATCGCCAACAACCTCACTAATGACTGCATCCCGATGATGGATGCATAAGCGGCGTGCTTGCGTCACAATAGGCGTTCCGAGAAAGGAGCGCCATCATGCGTACCGTTTCCTCCCTTCTGCTGTTGCTGCCTGCGCTGGCATGGGCCGGCGGCTCCAATTACACCGTCTCCCCGGGCATCTCGACTCCATCGGGAAAAGTCACCGAATGGATGGTGCCCACGCCGAAGTTCGCACGCGACCCGGCGGCTGCGCCTGATGGCAAAATTTACATCGCCGTCATGCACGGCAACAAACTCGCGCGCTTCGATCCTGCCACACAAAAGTTTGACGAATGGGATTTGCCAAATGGAACACGCCCGCACGGGCTCGTGGTCGATGAACGCGGCACCGTCTGGATGACCGGTAATGGCAACGGCACTCTGCTCGAAATTCCTTTCCGCGATGGCCAGCCCGGCACCATGATCGCGCACAAGACACCCTCCGGCGGAAGTCCGCACACGATTATTTTTGATGGCAAGGATGCCTTGTGGTTTACCAACCAATCGGCCGACAAGGTCACCCGCTTCGAGCGCAGCGCCCGCAAGATGACCGAATTTTCATCGCGTGACGGCCCCTACGGCCTGGCGATGGACAAAGGCGGCAACGTCTGGTTTTGCCAGGCCAGCGGCCAGCGTGTCGGACGCATCGATGCGGCAACCGGCAAGGTGTCCGAAATCGATCTGGGCAGCGGCTCGCTGCCGCGCCGTATTGCGGTCGCCCCCGACAATACTTTGTGGGTGGTACGCTATGGCGACGGCAAACTCACCCACATCGATGCGGCCACCGCCAAGCTGATCAAGAGCTACGACATGCCGGCCGGCGCCCCGGGCAATCCCTATGCAGTCACGGTTGACGGGGCTGGCAAGGTCTGGGCGAACGAGATTGGCACTGACACGGTGACACTGTTCGATCCGGCCACTGAAAAATTCAGGGTATTTTCGCTTCCTACCAAAAATGAAGGAATACGCAAGATGATCGTCGATGCCAAGGGAAGGCTCTGGTACATGGGCAGTCACAGCGGCAAGCTGGGAGTCGTGGAATGAGCCGCATGGCGCGACTCGCGCTGCTGTACGGAATCCTCATTGGTGTCAGCGTTCAGGCCCCCGCGCAGGAACAGCTACCCTTATTCGACGCGCACATGCATTACAACGTCGAAGCGTGGGCTGTCATTCCGGCGCCGAAAGTGATTGCACTGTGGCGCAAAGTCGGCATACGCGGTGTGCTGGCTACCAGCCGTCCGAATGACGGCACGCTCGAACTGATGGCGCAACAGGCCCCGGATATCCAGATCGTGCCTTTCCTGCGTCCTTACCGCGTGCAACCGGACCGGCATGACTGGTTCAATAGTAAGGGTGTGGAAGCCTATGTCGAGAAAGAACTCAAACGTGGCATCTATCGTGGCATCGGTGAGTTTCACATTTTCGGCGCAGATGCCGACGCACCCTACATGGCAAGTATTGCGCGTCTTGCCCGGGACCGTGGACTGTGGCTGCATGCGCATTCGGATGAGGATGCGGTCGAACGCATTCTGCGCCACGCCCCTGGCGTCAAGCTGATCTGGGCGCACACCGGAATGAACACGTCGATGGACAAGGTTGAGCAAATGTTTGCGCAATACCCGAACATCGTCGGCGAACTGTCCTACCGTAGCGATCTCGAAGAAAACGGCACACTTAATCCGCGCTGGAAGCAGTTGATGCTCAAGTATCCGGACCGCTTCGTCGTCGGGACCGATACCTGGGTCACGCCACGCTGGTCGGAAGTCGAAAAGCTCGCCGCGTTTTACCGCCGCATGCTGTCGGCATTGCCGCGCGATGTCGCCGAGCGCATTGCGTACCGCAATGGAATGGCGATGTTCGGTTTGAAACACGCCGGAGATGTGCGATCCAAATGACGATGGCAAGGCGCCCCGGCTTTGATGTCGCAGGGTCATGTTGATTCGCTAGTCCAGCGTCTGCCGGTAACGCTTCAACGCCACCAGCCCAGCCGCCAGCATGAACAATGCAATTGGCCAGAGATGGGGGACGATGTCGGCCAGGCTATTGCCCTTCAACATAATGCCGCGCACGATACGCAGGAAATGCGTCAGCGGCAATACTTCACCGATCCATTGCGCCCAGACCGGCATGCCGCGGAACGGAAACATGAAACCCGACAGCAGCATCGATGGCAGGAAAAAGAAAAAGGTCAGCTGCATCGCTTGCAGCTGGTTTTTTGCCACGGTTGAAAACGTGAAACCGACCGCAAGATTGGCCGCAATGAATACCACCAGTGCCGCCGATAGCAGCAACATGCTTCCCATCACAGGCACATCGAACAGCAGCCTTGAGGCGAGCAGGATCACCGCCACTTGCACATAGCCGATAACGATATATGGCGCGATCTTGCCTGCCATGACTTCGATCGGCCTGACTGGTGTCGCCAGCAGGTTTTCCATGGTGCCGCGCTCACGTTCGCGCGTCATCGCCAGTGATGTCATCATCACCATGGTCATAGTCAGGATGACGCCAATCAGCCCCGGGACAATGTTGTAGCGCGAGATGCCTTCCGGATTGTAGCGGCGCTGCACGCGTATCTCGAACGGAGCCGATACAGTCGCAGTGGTCTGCTGAGGCAGGTCGCGTGCGGCGACCTGCCGACTGATCGCATTGAGTGCCGCGAGCGCATTGCCCGAGGCTGCGGGATCGGTGCCATCCGCCGCCAGCAATATCGCTGGTTGCTCACCGCGCAACACGCGACGTGAAAAATCAGGCGGCACCACCAGCAGGAATTGCACGCGGCCTGCATCGAGCGCCTGCTTGCCCTCGGCTTCGCTCCGTAGCCGCTCGGTCACGCGAAAATAGGCAGAATTTTCCAGGCTTGCCACCAGGCTCCGTGAAAATTCGCTGTGATCAGCTTCGACCAGCGCCATCGGCAGATGCTTGGGATCGGTATTGATCGCATAACCAAACAGGATCAGCTGCATCACCGGCACGCCGACCATCATCGCGAACGTTAACCGGTCGCGCCTGATCTGACGAAATTCCTTAATCAGGATGGCAAGAAATCGTGACCAGCTCATGATGAATAGTTATCGGCCGCGCCCTGCATCAGCGCGATGAAAACATCTTCCAGGCTGGTATCAATGCGCGTCATCCTGGTCTCCGGCGTATGCCATGCCGCCAGTGCGCTTTCCAGTTCGGCTTCCGAACGTGCGCTGACATGCAAGGCATTGCCGAATGAGGCGATATTGAGCCGTGGCTGTGCATGCAGCGTCGACGCAATCACCCCCACGCGTGGACCGCTGATCGACCACGTGACCAGTCCGGCAGCGTCGATCAACTGCTCCGCGGTGCCCTGCGCAAGCAGGCGGCCGTAAGCGATATAGGCGAGCCGGTGACACCGCTCCGCTTCATCCATGTAATGGGTTGACACCAGCACCGTCAAACCATTTTCGGTCAGTGCATGCAACTGATCCCAGAATTCCCGGCGGGCCTTGGGATCGACGCCCGCTGTCGGTTCGTCGAGCAGCAGCAATTGCGGGTCATGCAGCAGGCAGGCTGCCAGCGCCAGGCGCTGTTTCCAGCCGCCGGACAAGGCACCGGCGAGCTGGGTCCTGCGGCTGGCCAGCCCGAGCTGTTCCAGCGTGGCGCTTACCTTTGCGGCGGCGTTCGGCACTGCATAGACCCGTGCGATGAAGGCCAGGTTCTCTTCGATGGTCAGGTCTTCGTAGAGGCCGAACTTCTGCGTCATGTAACCGACTTCGCGCTTGATGCGCCGAGCTTGCTTGCGGATGTCGAAACCGAGGCAGGTACCGCTGCCTTCGTCCGGCGTCAGCAAGCCGCACAACATCCGTATCGTGGTGGTCTTGCCGCTGCCGTTGGGCCCGAGGAAGCCGTAAATCCGGCCGCGCTCGACGCGCATGTCGACGTGGTCGACCACGGTCCTGCTACCATAACGCTTGGTCAAACCGTGCACATCAATGATCGCAGCCGGTGTATTCATGGCTCCACCCGTGCGTTGGCGATGCGCACCTCGACAGGCTGGCCGGGATGCAGTAATGCCGCCTGCTCCGGTGCGGGTCGCGCTTCGATCATGAACACCAGGCTCGCCCGGTTTTCCTTGCTGTAGATCAGCGGCGCGGTGTACTCCGGCGTACTGGACACGTAACTGATGCTCGCCGGGATCGGCCCCTTGCAGCCGTCGCATTGCACGTCCAGCGCCTGTCCGATTTTCAGCGTGGCCAGCGCCGGCTCGGGTACGAAGAAGCGCAGCTTGATATTCTGCGGCGGCAGCAAGCTGATGACCGGGCTTCCCGCCTGCACGAATTCACCTTCCCGGAACAGCACATCATTGACGCTCGCCTTGACCGGGATGCGCTGGGTCTTCTGCTCGAGTTTCCATTCGGCTTGGGTCAGCTGTGCTTCGGCAGCCTTCAATTCCTGTTCGGCGGCAGCAATTTCATCGCTGCGAGCGCCGGTTCTGGCAATCCGCAGCTGCGACTGCAATTCATTGACGCGTGCCTGGTCGCGCTCGACCGCGGCCCGCGCCTCATCGGCGGCGGATGGCGCAATGAACTTGTCGGCCACCAGTTGCCCCTGGCGCGCGAAATTGGACGTCGACAAGCGCAGCGCCGAAGCGGCCTGGTTCAACTGTGCCAACACAGCCGCCACTTCGTCGGGACGTTTGCCTTTGCGCAGATCGGCCAGTTGCGCCCGCGCCCGCTCGGCGCGAAACGTCGCTTCTTCACGTGCGGCGCGCTCATTTTCCTGTTCTAGGACAAACGCCGGCGCACCGGCTTGCGCCGCATCGCCGCGCTGCACCTGCAGTTTGACCAGCGTACCGGCGATCGGCGCTGCAAGCCTGACATAGTCGGCTTCCGCGTAACCGGGAAAATAATCGGCCGGCTTGTCGCCGCAGGCCGCGAGAAATACACAGAGAAGCAGAGCAAGGCGGGCAGGGCATGCAAACATGGCAATCATGGTAGAGATCCTTCCCTGGACGTCGACAAGCCTCGCAGCGCGAGGTCGATTCGCTGGTCCACCGCTTCAGGCGACAGCATCTCGCGCTCAATCATCCCGCCCAGCACCGGGCCGAGCAAGTCATGCTCCAGTGCCGCCGTGCCAAGCAACACCGGTCCCATGACTGCGCCGGCGATGAAGCCGATCATTTGTGGCAGTGGCGCTGCAATCAGGTCGCCATCGCGTTGCGCCTCGCCGATCAGGCGTGCGACTACGGCAAGATGACGCGGCAGGTTTTGCTGCAGGAATTGCGCCGCCACCGCTTCGCCGGCAAGCGCATCGCCGCCTATGCGCAACAGCAACTGTCGATGCGTACGGCCAAAGCGGGCAATGACTTGCACCGCGTTGCGCAGGTTATGCAGAGCAGAAGCGTTTTCACGTGTGCGGATTTCCAGTTCGGCAAACATATCTTCATACACTTGACCGAGCAGCGTACGGATGAAATTCTCCTTGCTGCGAAAGTGATAATGAAACATGCCCAGGTGCACACCGGCATGCTCAGTCAGTTTGCGCGCCGACAAACCACGGCAGCCAGTGCGCGGCAGTAGCTCAAGTCCGGCTTGCAACAGCCGCTGGTCAATGTGCTGGGAAGGTCTGGCCATGAATTATTGTACGATCGACCAGTAACGATGCAATATCAGGCTAACAAGGTTTCAACAGCGAAATTCTTCCTCACCACGCTAACGAAACAGGCGTTGCGGCACTATCCGTCGCATTGCCGCAACGTCAACGGCGTCTCTTCGTCACGCTGCTACAATGGGCCGCTTTGCTTCTTCGGTTTCCGCATGTCACATCCTTCGTCTCCCGGTATGCATGGTATGAATCCCCCGCAGCGCGAAGCGGTGAAATACATGGACGGTCCCTGCCTCGTGCTGGCCGGCGCCGGCTCCGGTAAAACCCGCGTTATTACGCAAAAAATCGCCCACCTGATCGAGGATTGCGGCTACGAAGCGCGCAATATCGCGGCAGTGACCTTCACCAACAAGGCTGCGCTGGAAATGCAGGAGCGTATCGCCAAGCTGCTCAAAGAACCCAAGGAAGCCAAGCAGCTGACCGTGTGTACGTTCCATTCGCTCGGCGTGCAAATCCTGCGTCGCGAAGCCAAGGAGCTTGGTCTCAAGGATCGCTTTTCGATCATGGACAGCGATGATTGTTTTTCACTGGTGCAGGACCTCGCGGTCACCACTGACAAGCAACTGATCCGTCGCATCCAGACCACGATGTCGCTGTGGAAGAACGGCCTTGTCGATCCTGAAACCGCACTCCGGCAGGCCGTCACCGAAGACGAGGCGCAGGCTGCGCGCGTATATCGCAATTACGTGGCGACCTTGTCGTCCTATCAGGCAGTCGACTTCGATGACCTGATCCGCTTGCCGGTCGAACTGTTCCGTAGCAACGACGCGGTACGCGACCGCTGGCAGCGCAAGCTGCGCTATCTGCTGGTCGACGAATACCAGGACACCAACACCTGCCAGTACGAACTGGTGAAGCTGCTGGTCACCGGCGTTGGCAAAAAGCCGATGTTCACCGCAGTGGGCGATGACGACCAGGCAATCTACGCCTGGCGCGGCGCGACCATCGAAAACCTCAAGCAGCTGCAGGTCGATTTCCCCGATCTGAGAGTGATCAAGCTGGAACAGAACTACCGATCGAGCACGCGCATCCTGCAGGCGGCGAATGCGGTGATCTCCAACAACCCGAAATTGTTCGAGAAACAGTTGTGGTCGGAACACGGCCTCGGCGACCCGGTCAAGGTACTGGCAATGCAGGATGACGAACAGGAAGCCGAACAGGTTGCGATCATGATCTCCGCGCACAAGTTCGAACGCCGCGCCAAGTTTTCCGATTACGCGATTCTTTATCGCGGCAATCACCAGGCACGCGTGATCGAACAGGCACTGCGCAAGGAACGCATCCCCTACACCATCTCCGGCGGCCAAAGCTTCTTCGACCGTGCGGAGATCAAGGATATCGTCAGCTATCTGCGCCTGGTGGCCAACGGCGATGATGACCCCGCCTTCATCCGCGCGGTCACCACGCCCAAGCGCGGTGTTGGCCAGTCGACGCTCGAAGCACTCGGTGCCTTTGCCGGGCAATGGCAATGTTCGCTGTTCGAAGCCGTGTTCAAAGGCGGTATTGAATCCAAGCTGGCCGATCGCCAGTTGCATCCGCTGCGCGAGTTCTGCCACTTCATCAACGGGCTTGAGGCACGCGCTTCCAAGCGTGGCGAGAACGCCGCCGAACTGCTCGATGAAATGATGAAGGAGATTCATTACGAAGCGTATCTCTACGATACCTTCGACGACCGTCAGGCGCAGAGCAAATGGCAGAACGTGATCGACTTTACCAGCTGGCTGAAGGAAAAGGGCACCGGCGGCAAGGACGGCGCGGGTGAAGAAAAGAGCCTGCTCGAACTGACGCAGATGGTGGCGCTGATGACCATGCTCGAAGGTCGCGACGAAGAACCGGATGCAGTGCGCATGTCGACGCTGCATGCATCGAAGGGCCTGGAATTTCCGCATGTGTTCCTGGTCGGCGTCGAAGAGGGCATCCTGCCGCACAAGGGTGATCCCGACGCGCCGTTCGACACGTTGGCTGCACGCATCGAAGAAGAGCGGCGACTCATGTATGTCGGAATTACGCGTGCCCAGCGCAGCCTCCACATCACCTGGTGCAAGAAGCGCAAGCGCGCGCGTGAAAGCATTAACTGCGACGTCTCGCGCTTCATCAAGGAAATGAAGCTCGACGAAGGAACTGCGGTGCCGACGGAAGAGGAAGCGATCACGCCGCAAAGCCGATTGGCAAACCTGAAAGCTTTGCTGCAAAAGCCCAGGGTTGCCTGACGCATTGGATCGGTAGCACTGTCATGACTGCGTAATAAAGCGCTGGCAAGATGACACCGTCTCCTGATCCCCAAGGTTTGACTTCGCCTGCGTAGTGTTTGCCTGGTTTCCCCGGCATTCGATACGCAGGCGTTTTTTTATTCGGCGTTTCCTGTATCGACCAGCATTGTGGCCTCTTTGCCACGATGCCTTGCCCCTGCATCGCATGTCATCAACGTGTCATCTACCTTCGGCACAATCCCGGCTGATTGCTTCGCTTCGCATTGCCGATGTCGCACAGCAGCACCGACCGCCTCTGGCGGTACATCCCGATGATCTATCGATAATCATCGTCGACGCATGAGCATAGACGGAAACATTCGTTGGTCTCACACAGGTGCGGTGCTACAGTGCGGCCCGACTATGCAGGACAACCGTCGCGGTTGGACTGCGGGCATTCGCCCTTACATCATCAACCAGGGAATAAAATGAAAAAATCGCTCATCGCACTTGCCGTGCTCGGCACCGTAGCAGGCACCGCAATTGCCCAGACCAATGTCACTATTTACGGTATCGCCGATGCCGGTATCAGCCGTAGCAACAACGGCGTGACGAAGACCACATCGCTCGACAGCGGCATCCAGTCCGGCAGCCGTATCGGCTTCCGTGGCACCGAAGATCTCGGTGGCGGCCTGAATGCGATCTTCCTGCTCGAAAACGGTTTTAGCATCGATAACGGTACGCAGGGTCAGGGCGGACGCCTGTTCGGTCGCCAGGCATTTGTCGGTCTGCAGGGTGGCTTCGGCGCGCTCAAACTGGGTCGCCAGTACAACCCGATCCGCTCGGCCCTCGATACGCTCGATCCATTCAACCTCGGCCTCGCCGGCAACGCGTCGTTCGTATTCAACGTGTATGGTGACCGTGCCGACAACACTATTAACTACACCACGCCGACCTTTGGCGGTTTTACCGGTCAGCTTGCCTATAGCTTCGGTGAGGTTGCTGGCAGCAACTCGACCGGTAGCCAGCTCGGCGCTTCCGCCGGCTACGCGGCTGGCCCAATCAATGTCCTGGTAGCGCATCACAAGCAGAACCTCGCTACCGGCGCTGTGGATACCGGCGATGCCAAGACGACGCTGCTCGGCGGCACTTACAACTTCGGTGTTGCAAAGGCGCATCTTGCCTATGCCTGGAACAAGAACAACACTGCAGCCGGCGTCGCCACGGCCGACAGCAACGACCTTCTCGTCGGCCTGAGCGCACCAATTGGTGGTGCCGGTACCATCCTTGCTTCCTACATCCGCCGCAGCGACGACCTGGTCAACAACCGCGATACCAACCTGTGGGCACTTGGCTATACGCATAATCTGTCCAAGCGCACCAACCTGTACACATCGATCGGCAAGACCCGCAACGACGGTCTCGCGGCATTGAATGGTGCGGCAAGCGCAGGACGCGATCCGTCGGTCTTCAACGTCGGCGTCCGTCACAAGTTCTAAGCGGCGGCGGACAGGCGTCCGCCTCCCTCAGCTTCCTGTGCTGCTTGAACAAAGGCGTCCATGTGGCGCCTTACTTAGAGCGCCTATCAAAATGCCGCTTGCCGCGTTGTTCGGGGCCGCCGAGGCTCCTAGTGTGGCGTCCCGCAAGTAACTTTATATAAGTTGAGGTGTCTATTGGCTATGCTGCTGAAACAGGAGTATGGCCATGGAACGCGGACGTCCAAAGAAAGCGGAGGTCACACTATCGGAGCAGGA